>CBDUQN010000027.1:0-32694 GCA_965369375.1 uncultured bacterium
CTATTGCGGATTTTCAGAGGAAGTAAGAGACAATGAACCACCTATTACTGCTCTTCGCATCTATCATAACGAGCAATATCGCGCTCACCTACTTTCTCGGTATGTGTCCCTTCGTTGCGATCAGTAAGAATATAAAGGTCGCATTCGGCATGGGGATGGCGGTCACCTTCGTGATGACGATCACGGCCGCGGCGAACTGGCTGATCAACACGTACATTCTCGTGCCGTTCGGCCTCGAGCACCTGCAGTTCCTCGTCTTCATCATTACCATCGCCTTTCTTGTTCAGATCATAGAGATTTTCTTGGACAGGTTTTCACCCGCCCTCTACCATGCCTTCGGTATCTTTTTGCCGCTCATTACGGTCAACTGCGCGATCCTCGGCATTTCGCTCTTTACGATGCTCAGGGTATACAGTCTTCCGCAGACGTTGGTCTTCGGTTTCGGATCGGGGATCGGGTGGATGCTCGCGATAGTCGCCATCGGGGCGCTCAGAAAAAAACTCGTCTTCAGCGATCCGCCGGAGAACTTCGGCGCTTCCGGGATAACGGCGATACTGGCGGGAATCATGGCGCTGGCGTTTATCGGATTTACCGGACTTACGAGTTTTTGATATGTATGTGAACGCACTTGTATTCATCAACTCATTTGCCCTGCTGATAGGGCTGCTGATCATTTTCCTCGACAAGGTGATCTCGAAGTACGGAACCGTCCGGATCGTGATCAATGACGACAAGGAGTTCGAGGCGCCGGGCGGCAGGAGCCTTCTAAGGGTGCTCTTCGAGAACAGATATTTCATCCCCTCCGCTTGCGGCGGAAAGGGAACGTGCGGTTACTGCAAGCTCGTCGTCACCGAGGGCGGCGGCGGCGCGCTTCCGACTGAATCGCTCATACTCACGCCGAGAGAGCTCAGGCAGGGATTCCGTCTTTCCTGTCAGCTCAAGGTACGAAACGACCTCAAGATCGAAGTGCCTCCCGAATACCTGGAGATCAAGGAGTACGAGGGAGAGATCGAATCGACAGAAAACGCTACGTCCGATATCAAGAAGATACGAATAAAGCTCCTCCCACCGGATAAGATAAGTTTCAAGCCGGGCCAGTACGTACAGATACGGTTCGATACGCCCGAAGGAATCGAGTACCGGGCTTACTCGATGGCTTCCCATCCCGATGAAGATGGCCGCATTGAGCTCAATGTCAAGCTCATCCCCGAAGGTATCGGATCATCGTATCTTCATTCGGTGAAGGCCGGAGACCGTATCCACTTTTCAGGACCGTACGGTGATTTCTTCCTGAAAACCGGTTCATCGAGAAAGATCGTATGCGTCGCGGGCGGCGTCGGTCTCGCTCCGTTGAAATCGATCGTCTACTTCTGGAGCTCGCACGCAAAGAACCGGACGTTGGAGTTCTACTACGGAAGCAGAACTGCAATAGATATGTACGACCATGATATGTTTGTTCGGTTCGCCCGCGATAATCCGAATTTTCGCTACTACCCTGCGATCTCGGAAGAGGATCCGCAGTGGAATGGAGACCGGGGTTTTATCCATACCGTGCTCGAAGAGCATCTCGAGGGCGG
Source organism: uncultured bacterium (assembly GCA_965369375.1). Lineage (GTDB taxonomy): Bacteria > Krumholzibacteriota > Krumholzibacteriia > Krumholzibacteriales > Krumholzibacteriaceae > CBDUQN01. The sequence goes on from CBDUQN010000027.1 coordinate 1,578, forward strand.
CGCCGAGTCGGAGGCATACCTCTGCGGGCCGCCGATAATGATCGAGGCGGTAACAACCGTATTGAAGGAAAAAGGTGTCGAGGAAGAGAGGATACTGTATGACAAGTTCTAGCCAAGGCGGCTATCTGACGATCGACGAATTCATCCAGCTCGCGATACTGTTCGAGACCGAATCGGCCGAGTTCTATCACGACCTTGGAAAAAAGGTCGAATCCGATGAAGTGACAGACCTGCTCGCTATGCTCGAAGACCAGGAACGTGAGCACGAGCGGATCTTGAGGGATTACACCGTCGAGACGGATCCGAGCAGCATGCTGCAGTTTCCACCGTCGTTGAGCCTGTCGTTGCCGGTGCCGGATTCCGACAATCCCGGCTTCGAAGAGATGCTCTCGATCGCGATCGAGAGGGAAATCCGCTCGCGTGAAATCTACGAGAAGGCGGCCGATCTCGTCTCCGGCGATTTCAAGAAATTGCTCACCGGACTTGCCGTTTTCGAACGGCAGCATGAAGAAAAGCTGAGAAGTCTTAAATCGTACTATTAACAAGTGAGGCTCGAGAGATGAAAAGTTTGCTGGTCCTATGCTGTATCGCGGTTATTGCAATAACGGGCTGCGAGCGGGAAACGAAAGAAGAAGGTGCGTTTACATCGACTGCAATCGTCACGGCGAAGACCAAACACTGCCTGCAGTGCCATACGAAGAAACAGCCTTCGATCGTGGCGCAATGGGCGGGGAGCAACCATGCCGCTGCTGGCGTAGGCTGCTACGAGTGTCACAAGGCCGAAGAGGGCGAAAAAGACGCGTTCGAACATTTCGAGAACACCATCGCGACGATCGTCTCACCGAAGGACTGCAGCCGCTGCCACGAGGTCGAGGCCGAACAGTTCCTCGCGTCGCATCACGCGAAGGCAGGGGAGGTGCTCGGCTCGCTCGATAACTATCTCGGCGAAGTCGTCGAAGGATTCGCCGCCTCTGTTTCCGGCTGCCAGCAGTGTCACGGTTCCGAGGTCGTCGTGCTCGCCGCAGGCAAGCTGAGCTCCGAGACCTGGCCCAACTTCGGCATCGGGAGGACAAATCCGGACGGGTCCTCCGGGTGCTGCACGGCGTGCCACTCGCGGCACGACTTCTCGCTCCTGCAGGCGAGATCCCCCGAGACCTGTTCGCGGTGCCACCTCGGCCCCGACCACCCGCAGAAGGAGGTCTACGAGGAATCGAAGCACAATATCGCCTACCGGAGCCACCAGGACAAGATGAACATGGCCGCTCAAACCTGGGTCGTCGGTGCCGATTACACCGCCGCGCCGACGTGCGCCACCTGTCATGTTTCCGCGACCCTCAACCAACCGCGTACGCACGACATCGGCCTGCGCCTCTCATGGAACATACGCGCCGCCGTGTCATTCAAAATGGAGAACTGGAAGCGCAAGCGGCTCGCGATGAAGGACGTCTGCATGACCTGCCACAATCCCAAGTACATCGAGAACTTCTATGCCCAGTACGACGCCGGCGTCGAGCTGTACAACACGAAGTTCGCCGAGCCGGCGAAGCTCATCATGGCAAAGCTCAAAGAGGCCCGGCGGATCGATCCCACACCGTTCAACGAAAAGATCGAATGGACCTACTTCTACCTCTGGCATCACGAGGGAAGACGGGCGCGAAACGGTCTCGCCATGATGGGGCCCGACTATACCCAGTGGCACGGGTTCTACGAAATAGCCGAGCGATTTTATATCGAAATGATCCCCGAGGCCGAAGAGCTGCTCCATGGCGTGACGAAAGAGATCATGAATGCGCCGGATCACAAGTGGTTCTCCGGCACGATGAGCAAGGAAGAGAGAGACAAGATCGCGGACTTCTACAAGCAGCGCTACGGGACATCGGAGTGAGCTTGGGACGGAATATCTACTTATCCTGTTTCTTGGAGAAGTGCCTGTAGAGCAGCTCGGTCATTACGAAGGCGAGCACGAAGACGGCCCCCGGCACGATTATCCCGAAAACGATTGTGCTCATTTCGCATTCGCCTCCATTGTTTCATAGATGAAAGATTCTACCATCTGCCCGTTTCCGTTATTCCAAAAAACAAAGAGCCCGTTACCTGCCGGCCCCCTTGTCCCTCTGATGCTTCTTGTACGAGAAATAGGCGAGGAGCAGGCCCGCGAAGGAGCATACGTAGGCGAGCGACATCCCGATAACCATCCTCAGCTCGTTGCCCACGTCAAACCTCCGCTCTCAGCTCGTTGCCCACGTCAAACCTCCGCTCTCAGCTCGTTGCCCACGTCAAACCTCCGCCCTCGGTTCGTTGCCCACGTCAAACCTCCGCTCTCAGCTCGTTACCCACGTCAAACATCCGCCCTCGACGAGCCGATTGCCGCCACCGAAATTGAAATCCACATTACTCCTCCCACCTGACTTTCTTTTCGAGTTCCTCTATGTAATGCTTCTGTTTCTTTTCGTACCCCTCGGAGATCGCAGAGAGCTTGGGATTGATTATATAGATCATGACAAGCAGCAAAACGATGCCGGCCGCAAGCATCACGAACCCGATCTTTATCAGCATGATGCTGAGTGCCACGCCGATCATGATCAAAACGTAGATGAGCGGCGAGATGATAACGGTGATCGTGTCCTCCTTCGTCCACTCATCCGCCTCCTTAGGCGTCCAATCTCGTTTTATAAAAGCCATCGTTTGCTCCTAGATGAGTCCCCGCCGCTGCGCTTCCCTCTTCACCGGTCCCCACCAGCCGACGGGCCGCGACATGACGTAGAACGTGACGAGTTGGTCCATATCCTCCGGCTTCGTGAAAAGCGTCACCGGGATAAAGACGAGCGCGCCGAGCAGCATGAGCAGCCAGAACTGCTCGTAATCCCTTAAATGCGGGAGGACGCCGAACGCCGGCAGCACCCAGACGACGAGCCACGAGAAAACGAGGTTGAAGATCCATGCGCTGAGGTATCCCCATCCGTTGAAGCGCCACCATATCACCTGGAGGATGCCGGGCAGCCAGACCCCCGCGGCCATGATCCAGAGGGCGAAGATCAGCCACTCGGTGATATTCTCCATGATCGAACCGAAGACGAACGAGCCGAGAAGAAGGATCACCGTTCCTATACGTCCCACCCACACGAGCTGGCTCTGCGTGGCTTTCGGATTTATATAATGATGATACAGATCTCTCGTAATGTAGACGGCGCCGAGGTTTAGGTGCGTCGATACCGTCGATATATGAATGGCGACGATCGCGGCAAAGAAGAAGCCGATCATCCCCGCGGGGAGATTTTCGAAGCCGATTCGAAACCATGCCATCTCGTAGTCCTTGACCTCGGTCAGGTTCGGATAGAGAACGAAGAACCCGAGTATCGCGGCCGCCCAGATCGCGTTTCTCGCCATGACGAGCGCCTGCCCCGCCCAGATGCTCCACGAGGCGTCCTTGATGGTGCGCGCGGACTGGATCCGCTGCGCCTCGACGAACCAGTCTATCGCCGTGCCCATGCCGAGGCCTCCGAGAACGCCGATAAACATCATCGTGATAAACCATGCGACGGGGAAATCCCCCTCGAAGAATCCGGTGAAATTGAACGGATTGAGCTTGCCCGCCTCGCCCATCTCGTGGAGTCTCGCGATTATCACAGACGGCCCGCCGGCGGCGCCTACACCCCAGAACGAAACGATCACGATGACGATAAAGGCGATCACGCCCTGCTGGAAGTCGGCCATCACGACACCCCAGTAACCGGCGGCGAGGACATAGAGGGCGCACACGGATGAAAAAACAATGAGTCCGATCCAGAGGGGCCAGCCGAAGACGAAGACACACACCTTGCCCATTGCGATCCCGACCCAGCCGAGGATGAACATATTGAGGAAAACCTGCCAGCCGGCGACCCACCCGCGCAGGAGCTCGCCCGACATGCCGCCGAAACGCAACGACTGCCACTCCGCCTGTGTGTAGGCGAGTGATCGTCTGAATATTTTCGTGGAAATAAAGGCGCTGATCGAGCACCACGCGGCATAGAATCCGTACCAGAGTCCCGCGAAACCGAACTTGTACACCACGCCCGAAACCCACATCGGCGTATCGGTTGCGGTATGCGTCGCGTATACCGACGACGCCGGCAGCCACCAGGGCAACCCCCGTCCGGCGAGAAAGAAATCGGACTCCGACCGCTTCCCGAGACGGTAGAACCGCACCCCGCTGCCGATCATGAGCGCGATGAAAGCGATGAGCCAGAACCAGTCCAACGGCGCGAATGTGACCATACAGCCTTTCCGTCTCTTTTAGCCGCCGGCAACGCTCATCAGAACTCTCTCTGCGCCGGTTTGCCTGCCGGCTACTCTATGACGATCTCATCGGCGAATATCCACGCCTTGCGGCCCGCGCCCTTGTGCCAGTCGGGGCAGATTCCTCTATTCTTCGCCTTGATCCTCACGTACCGCGCGTCGCGATCGACGCCGCGAACGGTGAACTCCTTTACAATCGCACCCTCCTGCCTCTCCGGAACATTGTTTCGCACAACGGCCACGACACTGAACTCTACGCGATCGTCCGAGATAGAATACTCTACCTCAACCGGCATGAATATCCAAGAGTTCTGATCCTGCAGAAAACCGGTCGAGATCCGTCGCACGACCTCGAGTCCCCCGAGATCGACGACCGCATCGAGGTCAACCCCCTGGTAGCCCTGCCATGCTCCCGTCCTGAAATCCCTGGAGCCCCTGATATAATCGACGAGCGCCACATCACCACCCCCCGTGTACATCGGACTGTAGGGCGCACCGAGCTCGATGCTCCGCCGCTTCGGGGCGCGTGTAAATTCGGATGTCACGACGAGACTCGCGGGCAATCCCTCCTTGACGGCGAACGCATTGATCACCACCGACCGTCCGACCCTGAACGGCCCGGTATACGGCATCGAGCCGACGATCGCTTCGCTCCCGCCGGTGGAATAGAAGATCTTCGCCCCGTCGGTCACAGACGCGAGGGTGACTTCGGTCGAGCCGAAGAAGGATCGTTCCCCCGAAACGACGTACGGCACGGGGAGGATCGGGTGATCCGTTATCGCGCTGACCGGTATGGCGTCCTCACCGCTTCCCCAGGCACGATTCGGCACGGGGCCCATTTCGAATACGAGCCTGCCGCCGCCCATGATGGCGCCATGCTCGATGTATGACCTCTCGTAGGGCTTCCCGTTCAGCCTGGCCGACTGGATATAGATGTTCTTATCGGATACTTTGTTCGCCGTCACGATAAAGCGCCTGCCGTTTCCGACATCTATCGACGCTTCCGGAAAGAGGGGCGTGCCGATAACATACATCGTCTGTCCGGGAGTGACGGGATAGAAGCCGAGGGCGCTCAAAACATACCAGGCCGACATCTGCCCACAGTCCTCGTTGCCGCAGAGGCCGGCCGGCGCCGCCCGGTAGAGCTCGTCCATGATCCGCCTTACCCGCTCTTGGGTCTTCCACGGCCTGTTCGCATAGCTGTAGAGGTATGCCATGTGATGGCTCGGTTCGTTCCCGTGGGCATACTGCCCGATGAGGCCCGTGATATCGGCCTGGTTCCTCCCCGTCGTCGCGGACCCTGCGGCAAAGAGCGAATCGAGCCGCAGGGCAAACGTCGAGGCGCCGCCCATGAGCTCGATCAGGCCCCGTATGTCCTGGGGAACGTAGAAGCTGTACTGCCAGGAGTTCGCCTCGGTATAGTGGAAGTTGACCTCCGCCGGGTCGAACGGCTCCACCCACCTCCCGTTCATCTTCGCCCGCATGAATCCGGTTGAAGGATCGAAGATGTTTTTATAGTACTGAGCCCGCTCGATGTATCGCCGGTAATCATCCCGCCTTCCCAGCTCCCGGGCCACCTGCGCGATGCACCAGTCGTCGTACGCGTACTCGAGGGTCTTCGATACCGATTCCGCCTCTTTATCCCCCGGAATGTATCCGTACGCTCTATAGAACTCGAGACCCCGGTAATCGCGCTCGGCGCTGTGCTTCATCGCCTCGAACGCCGTGGCAACATCGAATCCTCTCATTCCCTTTATGAATGCATCCGCAATTACCGCAGCGGCGTGGTAGCCGATCATGCATTCCGTCTCGTTCGCGGCAAGCTCCCATATGGGCAGCGCGCCTCCCTGCTCGTACTGCGCTATGAATGTTTTGATGAAATCGACCGTTCTTTCGGGCTCGATTATGGTGAAGAGAGGATGCGCGGCGCGGTAGGTATCCCAGAGGGAAAACACGGTATAGTATTCGTAATCCTTCGCCTCGTGTATCTCGAGATCACGCCCACGGTACCGGTGGTCTACATCCATGAAGAGATTCGGGGCGAGCATCGTGTGATAGAGGGATGTGTAGAAAATGGTTCGCCGGTCTTTCGATCCGCCCTTTATGACTATCTTGGAAAGTGCCTCGTTCCACTCCCTGTCCGCCCGCTTCCGAACCGTTTCGAAATCCCAGCCGGGGATCTCCGAGTCGAGGTTCCGCCGCGCGCCCTCCACATCAACCGCGGATATGCCGACCTTTACCAGGATCTCGTCGCGTCTGCCCGTCTCGAAGGTAACGTAGCCTTTTACATTTGTGCCGGACGCCTCATCGGCGTCTCTGCGTATCTTGTCGTCGACGGCCAGACCATACGAATCGAACGGCCTGGAGAACTTCGCAACGAAGTAGAGGTGCTGATCCTTCGCCCAGGCGGCCGATCTCCTGAATCCTTCGATCTCCGTTTCGCTTACGACCCTGATGAAAGATTCGGTGACCGGGTCGCGATGTTCGAGGTCGATGATTACATTCGCCTTTTTGCTCTTCGGAAAGGTGTACCTGTGCAGTCCCGCCCGCTTTGTCACCGTGAGCTCGACGGTGATCCGGTAGTCATCGAGGAAAACCCTGTAATAGCCGGGCGAGGCCTCCTCTTTCTTATGCCTGAATCTCGAGCAATAGCCCGAGCCGGGATTGTCCGCGCCGCCGCTCGTCAACCGAACCGTACCGACCGTCGGCATGACGAGGATATCGCCGTAATCGGAGCACCCCGTTCCGCTGAGATGCGTGTGACTGAAACCGAATACAACGTTATCCGAAAAGTGATACGCGGAACAGCCGTCCCAGCCGGTCAGCCGCGTATCGGGGCTCAGCTGCACCATTCCGAACGGGAGACACGCTCCGGGGTACGTATGCCCGTGACCGCCCGTGCCGATGAACGGATCGACTGGCCTCGTGTATTCAGAGCGGTCCCCGGAACAGGCGGAGACGGCGGCGAGCGCAATGAGGAGCAATGTTGTAGCGAATCTTATCATGATGCCTACTCGTTATTTATTGTACAACCAGGCTTCCGCTTTGTTCATGGCTTCATTGGCCGATTGTGCGCGGCCGACGTGAGACCATCCCGCATATGAAACCTACACATCCTTGGAAATCTGATCCCACTTCACTAGTTTCCCGCTTCGCCGGGAGGACCATGAACCGGGCACGGTTTACTCATCTCCGTCATCCTTTCTGTTAATCTTCGCATCAGTAGATGTCGGCGAGGGACTTGACAGAAATTCTCTCGCCGATACCATCCGGCGTCGCATCCGTTACAAGCTCTATTTCTACCGTATCCCCCGGCAGGATGTCAAAATAGTTATCGGTGAAATAGCCGTTACCGCCTTTGAGTGTTAAAAAGCAATTCTTCGCGAGAACATCGGATGAAAGCTCGATGCGGTAGCGCTGTCCCGCGCGCGCGATCGTCTTCTTTATGACGGCCTCTGGAAGATCGAGCCCTTTGGGCGTCGCGAAGTAGAGCAGGTTTCGCGAAAGGAGCTCACCGCCGCTCCAAAGTTCCGCGGACAGAACGATCCTCGTCCTGTCCATCCCCTGCAGGAAGCCTCCCGATTCGGCCCGAAACCAGCGTTCGCTCGAACCGGGGGGAATCCGCGCACTGATTGTTCTCTGCAGTAGAACATTCCCGCTGAAATCGACGAGCTCGAGACGCAGCGAGCCGGCCACCGGACGCGGCAGGTCGGATACGACAAAGACATCTATCGTATCGCCGGTCATGACAGGCGAAACGAGCACGTCACTGTATGCCTTCTTCACATGGTAATGGAGCGCCTTCCAGTTGCCGAAGTAATCGATGCTCGACCAGGAGGCGACGGGCCAGCAGTCGTTGAGCTGCCAGTACAGCGTTCCCATGCAATACGGCCGGTTCCTCCGGTGCGCCTCGATACCGGTTCGTACGCCGATAGCCTGCAGCAGCTGGCTCACGTAGAGAAACGATTCGAAATCTTCAGGAATGCGGTAATAGCGTTCCATGTAGGTTTTGATAAGCCGGTTGCCTCTCGGGTGCTTCTGGTGGGCACGCATCGCTTCGGATTCGAGATCCCTGTCTTGCGCAGCGGTGAAGCTCTCGATCGTTTCCAGCCGCGGGAACGACTGGAAACCGAATTCGCTCATGAATCGGGGCACTTTTGCTTCCAGCACCTCGAACGGCTCCTCGTCGTGCCATACCCCCCAGTAATGCGCGTCACCCTCGCGAAGGCTCAGCGGATCTGCGCGCCCGTATTTCGGAGAGGAGGGCCAATACGGTCTCCCATAGTCGTGCTCCTCGACAATTTCAGGGAGCAGCTCATGAAAGAGCGCTTCGTAGTTTTTCCAGATCTCCGCTCGCTCCTGTTTCGAATAGCCGGTCTGCCAGCCCCAATTGTGCCACGCTTCATCCACTTCGTTGTTCCCGCACCAGAGGGCGATACATGGATGGTTACGCAGACGTCTCACGTTATCGATCGCCTCACGGCGCACATTATCGAGAAACGCCTCATCGCCGGGATACATCGCGCATGCGAACATGAAGTCCTGCCAAACGAGAATGCCCCGTTCGTCGCACAGATCGTAGAAGAGATCGCTCTCGTACACGCCCCCTCCCCACACGCGAAGCATATTCATGCCCGCGTCCACGGCGCTCTGCATCACCGATTCGTACCGTTCGCGTGTAACGCGGGGGATGAAGCTGTCCTGCGGGATGTAGTTTGCGCCCTTCATGAACACCGGAACGCCGTTCAGCGTAAAGTAGAATGTTTCTCCCTCCGTGTCTTTCTCCGTAACGAGTGCGAGGGTTCTGATACCGATGCGTTCGCGGACGCGATCGACCATCGCTCCGCCGACCCGTACCTCGCCGATCAACTCATAGAGGTGCTGTGTCCCAAGCCCGTTCGTCCACCAGAGTTTCGGATCGGGTATTGCAAACGCCAGCTCGACGACATTTATACCCTTGCGCAGGCGCACGTCCCTGCTTGAGAGCCGCATCATTCCATCCTGTGATAGAATCGATATCGATGCATGCCGCTCACCGGTCGAATCGGGTGTTCTCCGTTCACCTTTCGAATCGATTGCCCCCCGTTTCCCGGTCGATTCGATCTCGAAGACTGCGGTGAATTCCGCACTTTCATCGCTCACATCATCCTGAATCAGATGCAGGCTCACTATCCTCACGCCATCCCAGGCGGTAAGATGCACCCGACGCCATATGCCCGTTGTCACGAACCTCGGTCCCCAGTCCCAGCCGTAATGATACCCCGCCTTTCTCGTGAAGACCTTAGGGCCGCCAGGCAACTCGATTCCCGACGTCTTCTGAATTCGCTTTTCGACCTTTACGGGGGAATGAAAATAGAGCAGCAGGCTGTTTTCACCCTCATGAATGAGCCAGCCGCAATCTATCCGCCACTCACGAAACATGTTATTCGCCGAAAGGACGAGTGAGTCATTGAGATAGACATCGGCGTAGGTGTCGAGCCCCGCGAAGCAGAGCTCCACATTCTCTCTCTGCGCCATTTCCTTCCCGACGGAAAAAGAGACCCTGTATTCCCAGCCGGTCTCCTCGATCCACTGGAGCGCTTCTTCGTTGCTTCGATAAAATGGATCATCGATGAGACCGTTGCCGAGCAGATCGGTATGAACGCATCCCGGCACGTCCGCCGCGTGCCAGACCCCTTCTCCCGCCCGGCGGAACTCCCAGTCACCGGTCAATTCGATTGAGGCTTTCCCCGAAGGTTTTTCTTCACAGGCAGTTATAATGGCGGCTAGTATCATCAGCGCGCATGCAATCAAGATCCCGGCCCGCTTCATGCCGTATCTCCTAATTTGATAAAGAAATACCTGCCGCATCGCAACTCGCGAGGCATGCAAGCATAAGGATACCGTATATTAGGTATAATATAGGTATAATTAACTATTTACATCAGGAATTGTTTTATGGTATAATATCATTACAATTAGGTGTATCGAGGATACACGGTGTTCTTTGACAACTGTGTGCTGAACAACGAGCACGATTGGCCTGATATCTTAATGCACGCTTCCGGGGCAATGGATCCAACGCCGTCGGAAGGGAAGATATTTATCGCTGATCCGGAAACCGATACCGCCATGCTCGCCTGGCGAGTAGAAAGGTAGCTCGAAAGGAGGTGATGACTAGAGAAATTCGTGCTTTGGAATACTCAGCACCACGCTGATTCCTTTTTTGGAAGAGGTAGTTTGATTTAGCTAGCTAAGTACCACCAACAGGAGAATTCACAATGAAGAAGGTTTTACTACTCGCAGTTGCGTTGATGATGTTCGCAAGTGCCGCCCATGCCGGATGGCTGGATATTTTTACCAATAACACGCATGATGCATGGTGTGCCTATCCGCCTCCAGTACAGTTCTTGCCGGTCCATGTATACATGTTCGCGCGGCCGCCCGCAGAAGGATTCAGGGCGACCGAGTGCAAGATCACCATACCGGATCCGTGCGCTTCGATCGTTAGCGTCGTATACCATCCGTCTATGAACCTTCCATTCGGCGATTGGGCTACGGGAATGAGTCTGAGCTTCTCGTCCTGCCAGACCGCTGACTGGGTGCTATGCGCCGATCTAAACGTCCTGTCACTCGACTGTGCGTGGGCCGATAGCTGTCAGGTAATCGTGCTGAGCGAGAGGAACGACTCCGGATTCCTCGGCTTCGCAACCTGCGAGACCGGCTTCCCGCCGGAAGCCGCCGGACACCAGTACGATGTCTATCTGAACTGTGACCCGTGCCCGGATATCGTCGCGACGGAAGAGACGAGCTGGGGAGCCATCAAGAATCTCTACAGCGAATAATCACTATAGTACGCGGTTAGAGTGATTTCAGGGGCCTTTTCATTGGAGAAGGCCCCTTTCTTATAATAGGTATAAACACTCATTAGTGGTCACGGCCGGGAACTTCTCGCGCGGAACCGCGTATCTACTTATATGAAAATAAGTTGAATTCGATCGAATGAGGCATTAGACTATAGTGATGAGTATTTCGGAAATGCAGTATCTTCCTGCATTTCAAATCTGAAGAGGGTATGACTTTCATGAGACCACGTGCTCCTTGCCGCACAATTTGCACCCTGCTGTTTATCCTTTCAACTGTGCCGGCGTTTTCTCCCCTGAATGCCGATGATCGATCGGACATACTCAAGGACAAGTTACCGCAAGGCCAGAAGGTTCTCACACTCGACGGCCGCTTCGTGCACAACATCGGGAACCTTCAGATGAATATCAATAACTGGGGATTCGTCGGTTCGATGCCTAAGAGCCGGCATCCCATGTCGGAATCGCCCTCCGCCCAGTGGCCCGCCGGCTCCGGAGTCGAGTACCTCTTCGCCGCCGGTCTCTGGGTCGGCGCTTCCTTTAACGGAATACCGGTAGTTTCGACCGGCTACCCGGAAACCGAATTCTACCCGCCGCAGGATCCGAAGGATACCATATACCGGAGTTTCGAGGGCGACAAAGGCGGTACCCGCTATCCGAGGAAAGCGGATGACGACGACGATGGTCGTGTGGATGAGGATTGGCTGAACGGTTACGACGATGATAATGATGGACTCATAGACGAAGACTTCGCAGGCATCGGCAAGCAGATGTTTTCCTGCTGGTACACCGACGACCAGCCCGTCTCATCGCAGCTCTGGCCCGAACACACGCCGATGAACCTCTTCGTACGGCAGGAATCCTATCAGTGGGGTGAGGAGGGATACAACAACTTCATCGCCGTCCATTACGAGATCGAGAACACGGGGTATAACTTTTTGGCGGGTGTGTACGTGGGTATCTACGCGGACGTCGATGCAGGTCCCGTAGAGTACGGCAGCTACCACCGCGACGACCAGGTCGGCCTCTGGGAAGGTGAATACTGCGCCCCCTGGGGTGACGGGCAAAAGCCGATCAGAATGACAATCGCATACGTATACGATAACGACGGTGACAATGGCAGAACGCTCGGGTACTTCGGGATAATGGTGCTCGGGTACAATACGCACGGGTACGGTCCTTCGCGCCCGCCCTCCACGGGGATCCGCACATTCAAGACCTTTTGCAGTTTGCTATCGTTCGAGAGCGGCGGCGAACCGACGAATGACTACGAACGTTACGAGGCCCTCTCCTCGGGGGAAAAGGATCCCAACAGCGACGCAGAGAACGACTACAAGATACTCGTCTCGGTGGGACCATCCACGCTCGTGCCCGGCTATACGATCTCATTCGACATCGCCTATGTATGCGGAAACGGGCTCGAGGAAATGATCAAGAACGCCGCGCAGGCAAAAATGGTGTATGACGGGACGTGGTATAACGCCGATAAGGACTATGATACAGGCATAATCGGCAGGGAGACCCCGGTCCTCGGTCCGCTCAAAGAGTATGATCCCGATGGCTGTGACGGCCTCGAGGAAAAGATAAGCATCGCAAAAGCCGAGACGCTCTGGGCGAATCTAGACTGCGGCGAGGAACAGTGGATGATGCGCAACCACACCTGTTACAAGGATCCTCACATACCTCAGAATGCATATCAGACAGGCGTTAATGGAGCGGAGCACCACATTTTCTGGATAACCCAATCGGCGCCTCCCCCGCCACGGTTCCGGGTGGTTCCGGGAGACCATCAGGTCACATTGTTCTGGGACAATCTCAGCGAAGTGGTCCCCGATATGCTCACGAGAAAATTCGACTTCGAGGGATTCCAGATCTGGAGGGCCGAAAACTGGCACCGGCCGCTCGGCACGAGCATCCTCAGCGGGCCGAGCGCCGATCTCTGGTACCTGCTTCAGGCGCGTGATATCGTCAACGGCGTTGCGCCCGACATAGAATTCAGAATGCCTGTTTCTCAGGGCGGATGGCAGTATGATCCCCTCCAAAAGCTCGAGTACCGGGAACATTATCTGAGATTATTCGAGGAGAGCCTCTGGTATTCCCCGCTCAACACGGTACCGTGCCCGGTGGGCCTGAGCGAGGAGGTTTGCGACACGCTCGAAGCGCTTGCCAGACACAACCTCGGCATCGATGGTGGGAAACAGTACTACAAGTTCGTCGACCGGGAGGCGAAAAACGGGCTCCCCTATTTCTATTCCGTTATAGCTTACGATCACGTGCTGGATGGGGACACGCCGGTAAGACCGGGTATATTCACCACGCCGGCATCCAATTTTGTGTACGCGGTTCCACTGTCGAGAGCACAATCCTCTGAAACGTACGACGATAAAGAGGTTTATGTCGTGCCGAATCCGGCGACAGCGGAAAATATGGATCCATGGAGAATGGACCCCAACAACGCCGATCCTTCGGGGATAAAAATAGAATTTCGCAACCTCCCGATGTGCTATAATACAGTTAGAATATCTACGATTTCCGGCGATCTCGTCGAGGTGCTCTACCACGACGGGAGAGGCGGGAATGGAACGCTCCCGTGGAACCTCATCTCGCGAAACGGTCAGGATGTTACGAGCGGGGTGTATCTGTTCAGCGTGGAGCCGCAGGACGGCAAATTTTCCAGAACGGTTGGAAAATTCGTCGTGATTCGATAGCGGAAGCCGGGACAGGGACAGGAATGATCATGATACGATCGATATTCGTATACATTCTCGTTGCATCCGTGCTGAGCGTCCTGTTGCTGCTTGCATGCAGTGAAGAACCGTACATCGGCTCATACAAGACAAACCAGGCGCCCACGGTGAGGCTCACCAACGGACCCGCCGAAGGTGAAGAGACCGAGTACCGCGTCCGTTTCTTCTGGGTGGGGTACGATCCCGACGGCACCGTGACGCACTATGAATATGTTCTTGCGGACGGAGATCCGATCGGATTCGATCCCGCGGATACGAGCGGCGCGGACAAGTGGAAACGCTTGAATGGCGCTGAGACCACCTTCGTCGTTACCGCCGATGAATACGACAGCACCGTTGTGATAAACAACAATCTGTATGCAAAATACGAAAAAACACACACATTCTTCATTCGTGCAGTTGACGATCGTGGAAAGTGCTCTGAACCGGCGTACCGATCATTCACCGCATGGACGCTGGCGCCGTATGTACGAATCACGAGGCCTGAAAACCCCAATCCAATGGCGGGGCAGATACTCAATCCAATCGTGCATTTCGGCTGGGAGGGCACCGATCCGATAGACGCCCCATGGAATACCCAGGACGTCGACTCCATCCGCTTCATGTGGGGTATCTACCACGAGGACCTCCTCGCGGATATCAATAAAAATCCGGCCGATTACGAAAACAGATGGTCGCCATGGGTATCGTATGAAGCACCGGGGGACACGGGAAGGGCTACGATTATCGGTGACGATGAGATCCTGAAAATTGGATTCTTCTATTATTTCACCGTGCAGGCGATGGATGAGGCCGGAGCGATCTCTTCGATCTTCGACAAACGCTCCAACTTCAGGCATTTCCTCATTCTCAAACCGACGGGACCGATGCTGACGATAGACGAGTATCATGCCGGATCATTCCGTTTTCTCGGGATAAGCCTGGGCGCTAAAATCATCTACCTGCCCGCCGGTTTTCCCGTTGACTTCTCGTGGCGGGGTGATGCAAGTAATTACGGCGGTATCATCTCCACCTACCGGTACGGCTGGGACATCTCGGATCTCAGTGAGCCGGATGAATGGGACGTCATACCTGCGCCACACATTACCAGCGCGCCGACGAGAAGGTATTACTCTGGAGTGCACACCATATACGTCGAAGCAACGGATAATCTCGGCATCAGGACCCTGGGTTCGGTAGAAATCAATATCGTTCCCCTCACCATGCAGCGTAATCTGCTCTGGGTGGACGATTTCTTCTCCACAGACTTCAACCAGACCCAGTATGCATTTCCAACGGAACGGGAGCATGACGAATTCTGGATCGAAATCTGCTCGAGGGCCGCTGGATTCAATCCGGACAGAGACATCTATGATACCGCCCTTCACACCTACCTCCCGCCCAGTTTCCGCGATCTGTGGAACTATAAGAACATCGTATGGACATACACTTCGGAAGACCTGGTGAGCAGTTGGCTCAAGGTTGTGCAGTTTGTCCCGGAAAGCCTCGCCGGCAGAAATACCGAACGGCCCATCAACTACCTGAGAATTTTCCTCAAAATGGGCGGCCACCTGTGGTCGCTGGGGAAATCCGACAAGGACGGCGCCCTCGCCTCGGTGCTGCTCTACCGGCACTTCAGAATCTTCCCTAACTACCTCAAGTGCGAATCGGCGGGACTCCGCACGGGATGTGCGGGAGATACGAGCGGCGTCAACAGCTTTGCCTACCGGGATTACTGCGTCTCCGTTCTCGACAAGGTGAAACCTCCCTTCCGCCTCGACGAAGATATGCCGCTGCGGCGCGTCGAGTGGGACGCCATGTCATACGCGGTTAAAGACAAAATCGATCCGTACACGATCAGTCATCCCGACCTGCCCGATACTCTTGCACTTTGGGATAGAGTAACCATGCCCGGGAATTTCTTCGATCCCGTAATCCGCGGCTTCACCTTTCTCGAGGTATATAACCCGGAGTACTGGATGAGGCGAAGGCACATCAAAAAGCGATCGTGCTTCCATCCGATGTACCGGATGAGGGCGAGAGACACAAAATCGCAGGTCGATCACCAGGTGATCGCATTCTGGGTCACGGAGTACGAGGACGTTCGCGCCGATGTTCCCGGCGCGGTAGCCGCGCCGAGCTTCCATTGCGGTTTTCCCCTCTGGTTTTTCAACCGGGAGCAGGCTGCGCAACTCGCCGATGTGATCTTCGAGGAATGGCAGATCAGCAATCCGGAGTGATGGATCGCCGCTCCGGCGAGATCCGCTTTTCGCGCACGGTAACGCCGCAAAACGTGCAGTCATATTCTCCATGAATTTTATTTACTCGAGGAATCATCTTCCTGTCATGATACACAGGTCTATGCTATAGTCCGTTTAATCAAGAGGACAGGGGGGTATGCGAAACAGGTACGGCACAGTCCATGCGGTTCTCCATTACACCGGACTTATTCTGATCAGTCTCGGTTTTCTCCTGCTTATCCCGCTCCTCTTCGTTCTCATCGGCAAAGAATTCACCGAAGACCTATCCACCCTCTATGCATTCGCGCTTCCGAGCGCCCTCGCCTTCTCGATCGGATTGCTCTTCAAGAGAGTGTTCAACGAAGGCCGCCTCTATACGCTCCGGGCGATGCTCATCTGCAGTCTGTGCTGGATCGCCTGTTCCGCTATAGGGGCCCTCCCCTACGTCATCGCCGGCGGCGCCGGATACCTCAACGCCTATTTCGAGACGATGAGCGGTTTTACGACAACGGGGATAACTATGTTCTCCGGCCTCGATCTCATGCCGAAGAGCATTCTCTTCTGGAGAAGTCTTACGCAGTGGCTCGGCGGGCTCGGCATTCTCGCGCTGTTCCTGCTCATCAGCTATCGCGGCAGCGTGGCTCACGCCCTCTTCGGCGCCGAGAGCCACAAGATCGAGGTCGAGCGCCCGGCACCCGGCCTCCAGAATACATTGAAGATCCTGTGGGGATTCTACTGCGGTTTCACGCTCCTGATATTTGTCGGGCTGCTCTTCGCCGGCATGCCTGCGTTCGATTCACTCTGCCACGGCCTGACATCGCTCGCAACGGGGGGATACTCGCCGCACGATGCGAGCATCGAGTTCTACCGGCTTACCGGTCATGCGCACTACCGCCTGATCGAATACATCATAATCCTCGGGATGTTATTGGGTGGAATCAACTTCCTCGTTCACTTCAGGGTTTTACGCGGAAATGTGAAGGCGCTTTTCGACAATGCAGAGATAAAACTCTGGTGGGGAATAATCGCAACCTGCACCCTTGTCATATTGATCGAGCGGTACGCGCGGCTGAACGGGTCCGCCGGATTGCCGCTCGCGAGCGCCGATTTTCTTAAACAACTCGAGGAGAACTTCCGAATCGTTCTCTTCCAGGTGATATCTATCCTCACGACAACGGGCTTTGCGACACGCGCCATCGGAGGCGCTTTCTTTGGAAACGCCGCGAAACAGATTTTCCTCGTTCTCATGGTGATCGGGGGATGCGTCGGATCAACGTCCGGAGGAATAAAGGTGCTGCGGGCGTTCATACTGCTCAAGCTCATCAAGCGGGAGCTCTTTCGTTTGCGAACGCCGCGTCACACGATATCGTCGGTTCTGATCGATGGACGGCAGGTCGGGATGAACGAGATTCAACGAACCGGGGGGCTTCTCTCCGCCTGGATTATTCTGATCATTATAGGCGGCGTTATTACAGCGCTGCTTTCTCACTATTCGAGTTACAACGCCTTTTCGGGGATGTTCAGCGCCGTCGGGAACATAGGGCCGTGCTATATTCCCGCGGCGGAGATGTCGGAGCTCAATCCAATCATCAAGATAGCCTATATCATCGGAATGCTGGCAGGCCGTCTCGAGATTCTGCCGGTCCTCATTCTGTTGAATCCGAGAGCATGGAGATACTAAAAAGAAAGGAGCTTACAAAGCCATGTACGTAATCATAGCCGGAACCGGAACACTCGGCAGGGAAATCATGAAGATCCTTCTCGAGCACAAGCACGATGTCGTGGCAATCGATAAAAACCCCGAAGTGTGTGAGTCGCTCTATGCGGAAACCGGCGCAACGGTAATCAACGGATCCGCGACGAGCATAAGAACCCTCGAACGGGCGGGGGGAGATAAAGCAGATGCCATCATTTGCCTCATGCATCATGCCTCGGATAACATAGCCGCGGCGCTTCTCGCGAAGAGCTTCAATATCCCCCTGATCATAGCCCGGCTCATAGATCCGCTCTATGAAGACGCGTACCGGCAGGCGGGTGTAGACATCATCATCAGGGTTGCGGACCTCCTTATCAATCAGATCCTCATGGAGCTCGAGCGCCCGAAGGTGAGAAAGATGATGACGTTGGCCGGTGGGAAGGCTGAAGTATACGCGCTCAAGGTTCCGGAATCCGCCTACGTAGTCGGCATGCCGATACGGGAAATAACGAGACAGGATAAATTCCCCGATGAATGCGTCTTTATGGGAGTTTACAACGACAAAGATGACGAGTTCGCAATAACCCGCGGCGCGCACGTTCTCAAAGAGGGCGATACCGTCTTTCTTCTCTCGAAGAGTCAGTTCATAAAGGATGCCACCGATTTCTTGATGAAGCTCTCGTGAAACCCCGGATCCCGTGCCGCATGCGTCCGAAGAGGTTCCGATCGCCGCAGGTGACTCTCCGATCGACACCGATAATTTTCCGTTTAATTCAAGCCGTGATGCTCACACCAGATTCCGAGCGAAATGAGCGCCCACAGCGTCCCCTCCCAGGGTCCCCGGAAATACCCGGGCGGGTTGTGCAGCCAGTCTTCGACACCGGGAAGCGCGCGCCGGACCGCGCTCGAACCGAGAATGCGGCCGCGGAGCGTCTCACCATCGCTCTCGAGCAGCTCGGGAAGATTACCGAAGGGAAACGCCCTCTTGCGTCTCGTGACGATCTCGGATGAGAGACGATCGCGGCTCCACCATCGTAATATTAGCTTCGTATTCGCTCTGCCCGGCCACCGGCTCACCCTCATCGACGCCGGTAACGACAGGACGAACGCCACGAGATCGCGATCGAGAAAAGGCATGCGCAGTTCGGCCGACGAATCCATGGCCATCGCATCGGCGAAGGCGAGTATGTTTTCCGAGAGAAACGTATGGAGCATGACCTCCTGCATCCGATCGAGATCGCCGGCATCGGCGCGACATCGTTCGTATAACCGGTCCACCGTCGCCAAATATCCGTTCTGCAAAACGGTCCGTGATGCGAACAGCGTTTCGAGATCCGCCGGCGGTAACGGCCGGTGGATGAGATACCTCGCCGCCGCCGGTGTCCGGCTGTGAGGCGCATCGAGGATCGCCCGGCGACGAACGCCGACCGGCTCCGCCCCGTAGAGGAAACGTTCGAGAATGGCGCCCACACACGCAAGGGGCAGCCGGGCGAGGGAGCGCACGACCGCCAGTCGAAAGCGATCCTGGCTGAGCCGGTAGCCGCCGAGGACCTCGTCACCGCCGTGTCCGCAGAGAAAAACGGTGGCGTGCTCCCGCGCATTGCGAATGAGGAGCCAGGTTGCGAGCGCCGCTCCATCCCCCACCGGCTCCGTAAATGAGGCGAATGCCGGCACCATCTGCTCGAGCCGGTCGCCCGGTGTCACTAGCAGATCCATGGCCGTCGAGCAGTGCTCCGGGACATGATTTGCAGGTGACAGCCCGGAAGCTGAATTCGTCAGCTGATACGTGAACGCTCGAATCTCCCGTCCCTGCTCGGAAAGAACGGCGTGAATGCTGTTGCTGTCTATGCCGTCACTGAGCAGCAGCGCTACCGGCACGTCACTCACCAGGCATCGCCGTGCCGCCTGAGCGAACAGCTCATCGAATTTCTCGATCGCATCCTCGCGCTTTCGTATCTCTGTTCCCGCCTTGAATTGCGGCTTGTACCACTGCTCGACTCGGAGACCCTTCGAATCCGCGACGAGCAGGTGACCGCCGGGCAGCTTGCGGATCCCGGCACAGACGGAGCGCGGGCTCACGACATAGCGAAGCGTGACATATTCGACGAGCGCGTCCGGGTCCAACTCTCGCGGCACCCAGGGCGCCTGCATCAGCGCCGGAATGCTCGAAGCGAATGTCAGGGCGGCGTTATCCTGTGTGTAGAAGAGAGGCTTTTCGCCGAAGCGGTCGCGCGCAAGCCACAGCCGCCCCCCCACCGTGTCATAGACGGCGAAAGCCCACTGCCCCACGAAACGCTCGAGGGCGCCGGCACCCCAGCGCTCCCACGCGAGGAGCAGGACCTCGGTATCCGACGTGGAGCGAAGGTGGGCCGGGTCCACACCGAGCTCACGGCGAACTTCACGAAAATTGTAGATCTCGCCGTTGAAGCTGATCAGGTAGCGGCCGTCGGCGCTGCGCATCGGCTGATGGCCGGCGGGACTCAGATCGAGGATCGCGAGCCGCCTGTTTCCGAGCGTGAGCGGTCCCTCCAGCTCGATCCCCTCGTCATCGGGGCCTCGGCGCTCGAGAGGTTTCAGCATCGCCCGAACGACCGGACGGTCATCCTCATTTCCCCGCAGGCGAAAGACTCCGGCGATTCCGCACATGCCGGTGTTACTCCTTTACGATTCCGTACGGCGTTCGCTTCTCGTCACTCGAACCGTACTGCTGTTTGAATTTTTCACTGTGCGGTATCGCATCCGCGGCGTGAAAGAGATGGTACTGCAGAGCTTCACGCGTGATCGTCTTGACCCTTATACCGCTGTTTACGAACCGCCGCCAGAGGTTGTTGTCTTCGAGACCCCGGCCGATGATGCGCTCGTCATAGCCGTTAACCAGATAGAAATCCTCCCTGTGGACGGAGAAATTGGAGCCGAGTATCTGGTACCTGTTCCGTCCAAGGTTTCTCATGCCGTAGAGCAGCGGAATGTAAAAACCGCTCCAGCGGTCATTCCTTCCTGCATGTTTCCACCAGTACGCGATGCGTTCCACCCGTTTAGAGCGCACATCATCCACCGTCACCCGCTCGGTAAGCGCCCGATCGAACACGACCCGCCTTCCCGAAAGCACCTGGCGCTTCCGCTTCCGCCGGAAGTGCCGCTCGAGGAACCGGTGATGGAGCATGCAGTCTCCGTCTATGAACACGAGATAATCGGCCCGCGCCTGCGAGGCCGCCTTGTTGACGATGATCGTCTTTCGGAACCCGTTGTCTTCGTGCCATACATGTTGGATCGCGTGCGCAAACCGATCTCTGTAGCGATGAATGATCTCGGCGACAGACGGTCCGGAGCCGTCATCAGCTGCGATTATCTCGAAATCTTGCAGCGTTTGATTCAGGAGGCTTTCAAAGACTTTCTCGAGGAAATCGTCACGCCGGTAAACGGCGATAATGAGTGACACGGCCGGCTTCGGTCCGCCCGTCATTGCCCCGTCTCCGTCGGCGATTCATCGCGCTCCTTGCGAAAATCGTTCGGGCAACCGGATCGAAGAGCCATTTCGCGCAGCTTGGCGTACTTGAGGAACACGTAGAACGAGTGAAACACCGCAATCATGAAACCTGCAAGCCCGTCGAGAAACCCCCTCTTTATAACATACACCTTCAAGAATTCGAAAAACGGGAAGACGGCAATGTTATGGATGCCCGCGTGTCGATTTTGCTCGAACATCTGTTTCGCCGCGAGTGTCGCGAATTCGTTCACCTTGTCGAGATGATGTCTGATGTTACGGTAGGAATAGTGAAGCAGGTCACCGCGCAACCGGCCTATCGAACCGGACACGCGGACACTCTCATGGATGATGTCATTCGTAAAGCTTCCCCTGCTCTTTCGGAACAAACGGAGGATGTATCCGGGATACCACACTCCGTGCTTGATCCACCGGTTTTGATACCAGACGCGCCTCGGCATTTCGTACCCGTCATGCGCAAAATCGAGCGCACTTATCTCGGCGCAGAGCTCGGACGACACCTCCTCATCGGCGTCTATAGAGAAAACCCATGGGTGCGAGGCGCTTTCGAGGGCAAGCTGCTTTTGCTTCCCATACCCCGGCCATTCGTTCACGATTACACGGGCACCGAGTCCCCGGGCGACCTCGACGGTACGATCGGTACTGTTGCTGTCGACGACGATGATCTCTTCCGAGAAGGGGGCAACACTGCTGAGACACCGCTCGATGTTGTCCTCTTCGTTGTACGCTATGACTATCGTGGAGATTCCCGCCATGGGCCCCGATCTCTCTCAGGTTTATGGTAACGCCCGGATTATTTATATCATTGTATCACTCTTTACGTTAGTTCAGATACTATTTCAAGTCTAAATGTACGCCGTAACCGGTCGTCTCCGGCGCATCACATAAGAATGTGCAATAAATCGTTGACATACCACGATTCCTGTATTGATATGGTACGGAGCTTGTCGAAAACACGTGTTCAGAATAGACAAATGAGGGAGGTTCGACGATGAGACGCATTCCCGTATTTCTATTGCTGGCGGCTCTTCTCTTCAGCGCGTATGGCTGCGCGAGCTGGAGCGCCAAACAGAAGGGCGCCGTCGGCGGCGCCGCGGCCGGCGCGGCCATCGGAGCGGCGGTCGGACACGCCACCGGCAACACGGCAATAGGCGCGATCATCGGCGCCGCCGTAGGAGGTGCCGCCGGGGCGTATATCGGCAGCTACATGGACAAACAGGCGGAAGAGATAGAACGCGACCTCGAAGGGGCCACGGTCGAGCGGATTGGGGAAGGCATAAAGATAACATTCGATTCCGGCATCCTGTTCGATGTGGACAAGGCGGGCCTCAAGACGGATGCGAAAGCAAACCTCGATAACCTCGCCGTGATACTGAACAAATACGAGGACACGGACATTCTCATAGAAGGACACACCGACAATACGGGCTCGGAAGAACACAACATGGAACTCTCCAAGCGGCGGGCCGAATCGGTGGCGGCTCAGCTCGGGACGGCCAATATCAATCCGACGAGATTCACGCTCGTGGGATACGGCGAAATACAGCCGGCCGCCTCGAACGAAACGACGGAAGGAAGACAGCTCAACCGCCGCGTCGAGCTCGCCATCATGGCGAATGAAAAGCTGAAAAAGGCAGCCGAATCCAAGGCAGAAGAAGGTTGACACGAATAAAGAGAGAAGTTATAGTCTGATCTGATTAAATAACTCCAGGTGCTTGGGTTTACCAAGCGTAAAGGGAAGAGGGTGTAATTCCCTCACGGACCCGCCACTGTGATTGGCGAGTTTTCCGTCCACACCCACTGGTGCGCATCGGAGCGCTGGGAAGGGGACGGAGGCGATGGAGCCATAAGTCAGGAGACCTGCCTGGGAGTATTCGTTCCCTGGAACTCTTCGAGGAGTGAGAGGAAGGGAAAAGGCGACCAAACCCTTCTGAATTCCCGAAAGGGCAGGAGGGTTTTTAGTTTCCACCTCCAGTCCGCCCCACCGTATCTCCCCGAGAGGCCGGAAAGGAATGCTTGGAATGCACTTCCCGTGCGTACGCGTTCTTCTATTCACCGTTCTCCTCGCCCTGCTTCCGCTTCGTCCGGCGGCGGCCGAAAAACCCGGGGAGCGGCCGTCCGCAGCCGAGCGCAGCGGCGCAGCGGAAGCGGAAAACAGAACCGGAAAGACAAACAGCAACGTTGCGGACACACTGTTCTGGGCGCCCGAAATCATCGTCAACGCGCACCGCGTCACGCCACAGGCGGATCTTTTCAATCGATCGGGTTTTGTCGCGCTGATCGATGTCGAACGGCATCGCGACCGCATGGAAGACGTTCCGATGGTGCTTTCGAGAAGTGTGGGCGTGCGGGTGAAACAGTACGGGGGGCTCGGAAGCTTTGCCACCGTATCGATAAGGGGGTCTTCCTCGAATCAGGTTCAGATCTATATGGACGGCGTTCCCCTTAACGACGCCTATACGGGAATTGCCGACATCTCGGACCTGGCCCTCGGGAACCTGAAGCGGATAGAGGTCTTCAGAGGATTCAGCCCGACTGCATATGGCTCCTCCTCAATCGGCGGCACCATCAACCTCGTGACGAGAGGCGCTGAATCGATCGACGGATCGACGGCCGTTCCTGCTATTGAAGCGCTCGCTTCGGCCGGTTCGTTCTCAACGCGGCGGTATATGCTGACCCTTGCATCCCGGATGAGCCTGGCCAGATTGCACGGTCATATCAGTCACGTGCAAAGCGATGGAAGCTTCACCTTTTACGACGATAACGCCACGGGAGAGAATCCCCTCGATGACGAAACGGCCGCAAGGGTGAACAGTGATTTCTCCCGGTGGAATTTCACCGGCCGACTCGGACTGGCCGTTCCGGGCTTCAACACTGCTTCACTGAACTATGATGTGATCACGCGCGAAGGGGGTGTTCCCGGCCTCGGATCGAACCAGTCGAGCACCGCCAGATCCGAACGCGAACGGCGCCTGCTGTATGCCAAGCTCGAGCCCCTGCCGATCCTCTCCAGGCGGCTCCATCTCGATGCAACCGGTTACTACTCCTGGACGGCCGAGCGCTTCGACGATCCGGCTGGTGATATAGGTCTCACAAAGCAGAAGATCGACAATCGCATAACCTTCTACGGGGGAAACATGCGCTCGAAGCTATTCGTGCCCGTCATCCCGCTGTCGCTCGATCTCTTCTTCGAAGGGCGCAAGGACCGGTTCCATCCCGTATCGCACCTTCCCTCTACGACAGTCGGTCCTGACCGGCTGCGGGAGACGCAGACCCTTGCAATCTCGGGCGACCTCTGGCTGCTCGGCGAACGGCTCGTTTTCACCGCGGGCGCGCGTCACCAGTGGCACGAAAACGAGTTCTACGACGAACCCCACCTCCCCTGGCTTCCACCCACGCCGCAGGGGACGGTAAGCCGTCATACGCAAACACCGAGCTTCGGGTTCCGGGTCAATCCGGCGTCCTTTCTGACGATCAAGGGCAACTGGGGACGCTACTACCGGCTCCCGACCTTCTTCGAGCTCTTCGGCAACATCGGGAGCGTTACCGGTGAAGCCGGCCTCGAGAACGAAAAAGGATTGAACCGTGACGTCGGTCTGATTCTCTCGACGGATCGCCTCTGGATTCTCGGGCATCCGTTTCTCGAACTCGTCTACCTCTACAACGAAGTCGATAACCTCATCCTCTTTTTCCCGAACTCACAGTACACCGTCAAGCCGAGGAACATCGGCTCGGCCGTCATACAGGGCTTTGAGTGCGCGGCTTCATGGAGGCTTCCCGGATCGCTTGCCGTGTCGGGCAATTACTCGTATCTCAACGGCACCGACACGAGCCCCATCCCCCATTACAACGGAAACGAACTTGCGGCGCGGCCGGCGCACGAAGCATCGTGCATGGTCGAGCTCGACCGAAAGCGATGGTCGCTCACGTACGACCTGCACTACATAGGCTCGAACTACCTCGACAGAGCAAACAAGAAGGAGGTGCCTGCGCGGGACATTCACAATCTCGCCCTGCGAATCAAATTTCACGAGATCGGCATCCTGTTGCTTATCGAAGGGCGCAATCTCGGAAACAACCAGATAAGTGATGTGAGCGGTTATCCGCTCCCGGGGAGAAGTTTCTATACGACGATAAAATTCATTCTGTGAGGAGGAATGCATCATGAAAAATCGCTCGAGCACTTCGACAACCGCCGCCGGTTTATTCAAAACCCTCTCGCCGCCGTTGGTCACCGACGGTTTCAGATCGCGCTCTCTGCCTCTCACGGCTGCTACTTGTATATTGCTCGCACTTATTCTCGCGGCGAGTCCCGCGCGCCTGCCAGCCACCGAGTTCGCTTTCACAACAACGACGGACTACACGACGGGCTCATCGTCAGTGATCCGGCTCGACGGCTCGTACACGAACAACAACGATGTCACGAGTGTCTGCAGTGACGCGGTCTCACGGTACTACGGCGGAATGGTCTACGTGGTCAACCGCATGGGGTGCGACAACATACAGGTGCTCGATCCCACGAGCGGATTTTCGACGAGGATTCAATTCTCCGTGGGGAACGGCTCGAATCCGATAGACATCGCATTCCTGACGGAGACGAAGGCATATGTGACGCGAAACGAATCCAACGAGCTCTGGATAGTGGATCCCACAAGCGGCGACCATACCGGCACGATAGACCTCTCATCGTTCGCCGATGGCGACGGCATCTGCGAAATGGACCACCTCTTCATGATGGGAGACAGGCTGTTCGTGACGATCCAACGCGTCGATCGGGACAACTGGTGGCTGCCCGTCGGCGACAGCTATGTCGCGGTAATCGACTGCGCCGCCGACACATTGATCGACACCGATCCCCTTTCGCCCGGCAAACAATCAATACTGCTCACGGGCACCAATCCCTTCAATGATATACAGCACGATCCGGCGACGAACCGGCTGTACGTTTCATGCGTCGGCACGTGGGGCGTGGCGGATGGGGGAGTGGAAATCATCAATCCCTACACCTACGAGTCTGAAGGGTACATCATCACCGAATCCGCCGGCGGCGGGGATATAACCGACGCGGAGATGCTCTCGGCCGTCAAGGGGTATGCGATCATCGCAACCCCGAGCTTTTTCACCGAGCTCATCAGTTTCAACCCGGCGACCGGCACAAAAACCGGCACGATATACGCGCCCGGTGACTGGGTTCTCAACGATATAGAAATATCACCCGACGGTGACCTGTTCGTCGCGGATCAGACGGCGACAAATCCGGGAATCTGGATATACGGGACTGGCACCGATACGTTGATCACGCCGGATCCTATCAACCTCGGTCTCCCCCCGTTCGACATCTGCTTCAGCATTCCCGCTTTTGCGGGCACGGATACTCCGCGATACGCTTCACTTTCGCAGAACTACCCCAACCCATTCAACCCGACGACGAGGATCAGGTTTACCCTCCCCGGCGAGGAGATGGTCAGCTTTGCGATCTACGACATAACGGGAAAACGGATACGAACGCTCGTTGAAAGATCCCGTCTCACCGGTACGCACGAGATGACCTGGGACGGACGCGATGACGCGGGCAGACAGGTCGCGTCGGGAGTTTACCTCTTCAGACTCGTTGCGGGCGGCCGCGTCGAAACGAAGAAGGCTGTGCTGCTTCGCTGAGAAGCACTTGCCAGCACCGGGCCTCCTGTAGTATAGTGTGAGGCGATCGTTTCACCCTCTTGCGCGGCGGGTGAAACGCGAGCGGTTTTTGACCTTATGGTTCTTATTGTTTACCACCCACGAAGGAGGCGAAAATGGCCATAGCACGCGTAACAGAGATAGTTGCTTCGTCCAAAAAGGGATGGATCGACGCTGCGATCGAAGGCTTTGCCCGTGCGAAGAAGACCCTGAGAAACATAACCGGGATTGAAATACTCAAGCATTCGGCGCATGTCGAGAACGACGAAATCGTGGAATTCCGCGTGACGATGCGCGTCATTTTTATTCTGGAAGAATAAAAACATCCCGGAGATACACGCTCTTACTATTCGAGGAATAGAATCGTATAGGGCGATATCCACGCTTTTTACCGGCTGATGGCAGGGGACGCAGCGTAGCTATACCTTGTTGTCTCTCAAAGCTTACGAGGTATAGTCCTCCGCTCGGTGCCGCACGATCTCGCCCTCGATCATGTATATTACATCCTCGGCTATATTCGTCGCGAGATCGGCTATGCGTTCGAGATGGCGCGAGCACGAGAGAAGGTGAATGAGGCTCTCGAGATGTTCGGGCTTGCTGCGAATACCTTCCTGTACCCGTACATACATTTCGCGGTTTATCGCGTCGACCTCGTCATCAGCGGCAAGAATCTCATGGGCGAGCTTCGCATCCCTGTTGACGAGCGCATCGAGGCTCTTCTGCAGCATCAACTGGACTTTTTCGGTCATGAGGGGGAAATCGAGCGGTATGTCCGGTTTCTCGCGCGTCGCGAGAAAGTGGGCTCGCTCCGCTATATTGACGGCCAGATCTCCCACGCGCTCGAGATCGTTGTTTATCTTGAGTATCGCGATGATGAGCCGAAGGTCTATCGCGACGGGCTGATGGAGCGCGAGGACCTTGAGGCACTCCTCCTCGACATCGACTTCCATCTCGTCGATCCTGTTGTCGCTGTTGATGACCTCTTCCGCCAATGCCATGTCACGCCCCCCGAGCGCCCTGACCGCCTTTCGAACATTCTCCTCGACCGCGGCACTGAGCGCCAGGACCCGTTTCTTGAGCTTCTCGATCTCCTTTTCGAAATGTCTCGTCACTTTTTACACCATCCCTCTTATCCGAATCTGCCGGTAATGTAATCCTCTGTCTGTTTCTCGCGCGGCTTGGTGAACAGTCGATCGGTCGGACCGTACTCGATCAGGGCGCCCTCATAGAAGAATGCCGTCATGTTGGAGACCCTCGCAGCCTGCTGCATATTATGGGTTACAATTACGATAGTATAGTCACCTCTGAGTTCTGCTATCAAGTCCTCTATCTTCGCCGTCGATCGTGGATCGAGCGCCGATGCCGGCTCGTCCATGAGCAGGATCTTCGGATTGACCGCGATCGCCCTCGCGATGCAGAGACGCTGCTGCTGCCCGCCGGAGAGACCGAGCGCGTTGTCACCGAGCCTGTCTCTCACCTCGTCCCAGAGCGCCGCACGCACGAGGCTTTGTTCCACTACCTCCGACAGCTTCCCCCGCTCCCTGACCCCGTGAATCCGCGGCCCGTAGGCGATGTTGTCGAAAATGCTCTTTGGAAACGGATTCGGCTTCTGAAACACCATACCCACCATTTTCCTGAGAGATACGACATCGACCGCCGACGCGTAGAGATCCTGGCCGTCGAGACTCAATATCCCGCTCGTCGTGCAGCCCGGAATCAGGTCGTTCATCCGGTTTATCGCTCTGAGGTAGGTACTCTTACCGCACCCGCTCGGACCGATGATCGCCGTGACCTTGCCCGCCTGCACATCGAAACTCACCTTGTCGACGGCGGCCTTGCCCCAGTAGTAAACGGAGAATTCCTCTGAGCCGATCAGCGCAACTCCCGTTTCTGCTGCTAGTGCAGCACCCGTTTTCACAGACCCCTTGACGTGAGGTTTCTTCAAAGCAAATTCACCTGTCTCGGCAATCACATCCACAGACTCCTTTTAGTCCAACACGCAATGTATCATCTATGCCAGCCATTAACAAAGATTGCTTTTCATTCAGGTTTTCGCATGCGGCACGACTGATTCCTACCCCCTTAGTTTCTTCGATATACGGGCCCTCATGATTATCGCGGTAAGGTTGAGAAGCAGCACGAGCGAAACGAGCGTCAGCACCATACCATACTGGATGTGCCGTATTTCGTCGACGGCCTCGTGTTCCGTTGCAAGGTTGTAGATATTCCAGGGCAGGGCGGGTGTGGGCTGGGACAATGTCTGCCAGAACGCGATGGGCCTTCCCACACTGACTGCTGCAGTGAATATGATCGGAGCTGTTTCTCCAGCCGCCCTGCCCAGGCTGATGATGATACTCGTAAGAATTCCCGGCAATGCAGCCGGAAGGATCACCGTGACCACCGTTCGCCACTTGCCTGCGCCGAGACTCATCGCTCCCTCTTTGTAGCTGCGCGGAACGGCCTTGATCGCCTCTTCGGAAGCGCGAATAACGGTCGGAAGCACGAGAAGCGCGAGCGTGAGCGCGCCCGCGAGAACGCTCTTGGACGGTGACACATGTATCGTATTGATAAAGAATGCCAGGCCGAAAAGACCGAAGACGATGCTCGGAACACCAGCGAGTGAGCCTATGCAGGTTCTGAGCAAACTCACAAATTTGCTCTCACCGGCATATTCGGCGAGATAAACAGCCGTTATCACCCCGAGGGGCACGGCAAAAAGCATGGCTCCCAACGCGAGATAGATCGTCCCGAGGAGCTCCGGCCAGATGCCGCCGAAAAAATGGGCGTCGAACGATTTGTCGAACAGAAACATCCAGTAGAAGGTAGTGCGGGGCTCGAGCATGTCGGCGACATTCTCTTCGAGATATGCGAAAAGCGGTTCGAGGGTGGTGCCGGAGAAAACTTTCACCCGTGGTGAATAAACCTTTTTTCCCATCTGCGAGGGATCGGAATAATCGTACGATTCTATAGAGAGAATGTAATGTAGCTTGATATTAGCCCTGTCCCAGCGCGTCTGGCCGTACTGGTCACGGATGAGAACGGGGCTGCTCTCGCCGGGCAGCGGTCCGAGGAGTTCCTTCAGGAGGCTCACGAGCTCGTTGTATTCGCGCCGGTACGTGCTCCGGAACTCGAATCCCCCCTCCCGCATCTCCTCTTCGAACCTCTCGAGCATCTCGTAAACGGGCTTGCGCGCAAGGGCGGCTTCGACCGTCTCGGCCTTGATCTTTTCCCTGTTCCCGCGGCCGAACTTATCGAGTATGAGTTTCCGGTGTTCGACGGTCCCGCGGAACAGGAAAGCGCCGGCTCCGCGAAAGACTATCGGGGTAAGCAGTATTACGAGTGCAACGGCCATGAGCACGATGGCGACGACACCGACCACCGAGAACGACCTGTCCATCATTTTGCGCGTTTGGATTTCCATCCCACTACCTACCGGCCTTCCGTGTCCGTCGAACGATCAACTCACTCACGAGATTCGATATGAAAGCAAAGGCGAGAAGACAGAGCGCCATCGCAAAGAGAACATGATACCGCTCGGAGCCCGTCACATGGTCGGCTTCTCCCATGTCCCCCGCGATCGTAGCCGTGAGCGTTCTCACCGGCTCGAGGTAGTTGAACCATGGAACTGGGATCTTGGCTGCGTTTCCCGAAGCCATCCACACGACCATTGTCTCACCGACGGCCCGCATCACGCCGAGTATCACCGCCGCCAGGATGCCGCTCTTCGCAGCGGGCACCACCACCATGAGCAGCGTTTCCGCCCTCGTCGCGCCGAGGGCGTAGCTTCCCTCACGCAGGTCCCGCCCGACGGCGTTCAGCGCATCCTCCGAGACGCTCACGACGGTCGGCAGGGCCATGATCCCCAGAATAACCGATGTGTTCAGAGCGTTTGTGCCGGTGATGATGGTGAGGCCGTTAAAGAAATTCGTCAGCTGTATGAGCCCCACTGCGACGATGCCGCCCATCACGACGGCAACGCCGATGCGGCCCGGAAGACGGAAGCGCTCGGGAATACGCGACGCCGATATATCACTCAACACGACGACCGCGATAATCGCGAACGGCGCCGCGACGATCCACGTCCCGACCGACAGAAGACTGCCGCCACGTTCCTGCAAAAGGGGCGCAAAGACGACGAGCGCGAAAAAGCCGTA
>CBDUQN010000028.1:0-32532 GCA_965369375.1 uncultured bacterium
GGTCCGGATTATCGAGAATGCTCCGGTCCCAGAAGACGGTGAGCCAGCCTCCCTGGTCGTTCGGCACGTCCTCGATCGATGTAATGATTGGTGCTTCCTCCGGAGGACCGGGCCCGATATCCGGATTTATCCGCAGTGCGAATATATCAAAATGGTATGCATTGCGGATATCGTGCCAGGTGACGACTGCGCCGCCGTCTTCGTCGCTGCAGATACCCCAGTTCGACAGCGCCTGTGTCCAGGAAGCATCACATATGATATTGCCGCCGATTCCCCATTCGATTGATCCGTCCTGATTGACATGCTGCGCGCCGATATCGGATTCTACGCTGCCATGACGCCAGATAACGTACGCGCCGCCCGATCCGTCATAGACAAGGTTCGGACCGGTCAGTCTCACGGGACTTGTGGCGAGACGTACTCCCTGGGCCGTCCATGCGGCGCTTCCATTCGATTCGATTCGCTGTGCGTAGATATCGCTCTCGAGATCCGGCTGTCTGTAGTCCTCCCATGTTACTATTGCGCCGTCATCCCCGTCACCCGTGATACGCGCTCTTTTCTGGTCTTGTGAAGCGCTGCAGACGGGGATCCCGTCGAGAGCCCACAAGAAGTTGCCATCGATGTCCACCCGCTGCGCGTAGATGTCGAGGTCGAAGCCGCGTCCGTCCTGCCAGCTGATGATGGCGCCGCCGTTACAGCTCTCCGTGAGATACGCCGACTTCTGATCGCCCGATGCCGTGCAGACGGGTATGCCGCCGGGAGAATACGCGGTCCACGCCGGCGCTCCCGCCGCAGAAATCCTCTGAGCGTAAATATTGTATTCTCCGCCATTGTATTCGTACCACGTAATGATGGCACCGCCGGCGCCGTCGCTCACGAGCCGGGGCAAGTACTGAAAGCTAGAGTTCGGCGCAACCTCGACACCCGCCGGCCCCCAAAGCTTCGTGCCCGACGGATCTAACTTTTGCGCGACGATATGGCTCTGTGTGCTCGATGAGTCATACCAGGCGATGATCGCGTTGCCGTTCCCATCACCGATGGTTATCGGCCGTATTTGCCAGCCGGACCCTGTTCCGATTGCGATCCCGTCGGTGATCCACTGCGGATCACCGAGCGAATCGATTCGCTGGGCATATACATCATAGTCGGCGCCGCTACGCTGGTCGTACCATGAAATAAAGGCTCCGCCGGTGCCATCTACGGCTATGGTGGGGCGCCGCTGCCGTTCCGGCGCTGTGCAGATGGCGACCCCCCCGTCGATCCACTGTAGAACTCCATCCCTGTCGATCCACTGTACGTAGATAGCTGCATCCCCGGATCGCCAATCCTGCCACGTGATAAACGCCCCCTGATTGCCGTCATGAACCACGGCCGGAAAACTCTGATGACCGGGCTCTCCGCAGATGAGTGTTCCGTTCGTATGCCAGGCGGCAACCACGGATATAGAAATGAAAAGGAGCAATTGTGCCGAAATAAAAAGCAGGAAACAGGGCCGTTTCACGAGATACCTCCCTCAAATCAAACGCCGGGTGTGGTGGGCTTTGCGGCTTGATATATTGGATTTTGTATTCGAGTCCTACGAGCCTCTTATGGTATTATAGCGCCAATGGTCATTTTTTCAATGTTTAACTGTGTCAGTCGGAAAGGAACAACAAATGAGTGAGGTGCCGACCAAGCTGCCGCCGGAGGCCTACCGGGAGCTCAAAGGGGGAGAAGCCTACCATCCGATCGTACCCGCGAGCGAATCGATGTTCGAGGTGACGGCGCGCGCCGTGACGACCGGTCTCATCATGGCCATGATCTTTTCGCTCGCCTCCGCCTATCTGGCGCTCAAGACGGGACAGGGGATGGAGGCCGCGATTCCGATAGCGATCCTCGCCGTCGGGCTTGCCAACATCTTCGCCCGTCGCAGCACGATTCTCGAGAATGTGATCATTCAATCGATCGGCGCCGCATCGAGCGCCGTCGTTGCCGGTGCCGTCTTCACCATTCCGGCGCTCTACATGCTCGGTCTCGATGTATCTTTCTGGCATATTTTTCTTACCGCTTTTTTCGGCGGCTGCCTCGGTGTTCTCTTTCTTATTCCCCTACGCTATTACCTCATAGTCCAGGAGCACGGCAAGCTGCCGTTCCCGGAGGCGATGGCGACGACCGAGATTCTCGTCGCAGGCGAGGGGATGGGAAGTCAGGCGATGACACTCGTCTGGAGCGCCCTCGTCGCGTTCATCTATGATTTCTGCATACTGACGTTCGGCCTCTGGCGCGAAGTGATCACCTTTCATTCCGTCTGGGTCGGCCGCTGGATCGAACGCCGCTTCACGATTGCCTTCCGCATCGACGGCCTCTCCGCGATCGTGGGGCTCGGGTATATCGTCGGGATAAAGTATGCGTCGATCATCTGCGCCGGCAGCTTCCTGTCGTTTCTCGTGCTCATTCCGCTCATCAGCCATCTCGGAACGTATCTGAGCGGCATCATACCACCGGGAACCGTTCCGATCGCCGATATGGGTGTTGATGATATATTTACAAATTACGTGCGCCTTATCGGTATCGGCGGTATCGCGGGTGCGGGAATCATGAGTATCATCCGGAGTTTCCCGTCGATCGTGAACTCTTTCGTGCTCGGAATCAGGGGGATCGCGGCCGGACGCGGAGAGGAACATGAAGAGATTCGAACAGAGAGAAACCTCAACATGAGGGATGTTTTTCTCGGCCTCGCTGCATGCGCCGTCTGCCTCTTCATCTTTTTCAGGGCCGATCTCGCCGGCTCGGCCGTGAGCCTGATCGGTGTGCTCCTCGCCCTCTTTATCTCCTTTATTTTCACCATGACGGCTGCGCGGGCGATCGGTCTGATCGGAACAAACCCCGTCTCTGGAATGACGCTCGTCACCCTGATTATCACGAGTGTCGTGCTGACCAAACTGGGGCTCAGGGGGGAGCCGGGGATGTTCATCGCCCTTATCATCGGCGGTGTCGTCTGCACCTCCCTCGCCGTTGCCGGAGCGTTCGCCACGGATCTCAAGATCGGTTACTGGATCGGTTCCACCCCACGGAGCCAGCAGGTCTACAAGTTTCTCGGCGTTTTCGTCTCGGCGATCTTCTGCGGATTCGCCATGATGTTGCTTGCAAAGGCATACACGTTCGGCTCGATGGAGATGCCCGCCCCGCAGGCATCGGCGATGCGAGAGATAATATTCGGTCTCATGGGCGCAGAGACCGGCGTACAGTGGATGCTCTTCTCCTTCGGGGTCATCATTTCCGTAATTCTCGCCATGAGCGGAGTCCCGGCTCTCGCCTTCGCTCTCGGCATGTATCTGCCGATTCAGCTCAACACGGCGATCCTGCTCGGCGGCTTTATCTCGTACCTCGTCGGTCGCAGCAGCAGGGACGAAAAGCTCGTCGGGGAACGGAAAGAAAAGGGAATCCTGATCGCATCAGGGTATATCGCGGGCGGATCCATCGCCGGTGTCTTTGCAGCGATCGTCGCCGTTCTCGGCTGGGATTCGGTGCTGCGCGTGACGTATTCCGAAAGATGGAGCGAGATCGCCGCCATCGTTATGATAGCGTTTCTTTCCATATTTATGTTCCGGTATTCAATGAAGGTGGAACGAAGAGGTGATTGAGCGAGACGAGGAGAACATAACCTATAGGCATACGCTTGAGACGCTCTATACGGAGCGGGGCCTGAAGTTCCAGCGGGAGAAGTATCTTCCCAAGATAGAATTTGTAAAAGGACGCTTCGGTGAACGGTTCGCCCGTGTCAGGCTGCTCGACGTCGGCGTTGGCTACGGTGTCTTTCTCCATATATTGGAAAACGAGCACGGTCTGACACAGCTATACGGTATGGATCCCTTTCCGGGTTCGATCGAGATTGCCGGCCGGTTCACATCGGCCGAGATAGTGCAGGGGGACATTACAGACGAGAAGTGGCCCTTTGACGAGCGCTCCTTCGATGTGATCAGCTGCTTCGATGTCATCGAGCATCTCGAGAATCCGGAAATCTTTTTTAACAGGGTCAAACGATACCTCAGCGACGATAGCGTAGTCATGGTAACGACGCCGAACAGGGATCTTCCCTATCGTATGAGAGCGATCCCGCTCATCGGATTTACCGATCAAAATCCGACGCATATCAATGTCCGGGAATCCGCCTACTGGAAACGACTCGCCGAGCGCTCGGGATTCACGATCCTGGCCGCATGGAAGGGGGAGCATCTGACGCATATCAGGTTGATTCCAAAGGTGCTCACCGCAGCTTGTTCCCTGCTCAAGATCGATCACCGCTCATTGCCGCTCGTCAATCATTTCGAGCAGTCTTTCTGCATGATAGTGAAGCCGGCGGCCGAAGTCTGATGTTGACGCTCGGCACATCCATCACTTGTGCTCCGGCAGGTCGGGACGGAAGACGAGCCATACGAGCAGGCTGATGGGCCATTCCAGCAGGAATACGAGGAGAGCCACGAGTATTCCCGATTTTCCGCGTTTCTCGGCGTCCTGATAGACCCAGATGAGGCTCCAGACGAGCAGGGCGAAGATGACGAAAAAAAAGGGAATCATGAATAATAGTGAAATGTACTCGCACATTTTGCTCCTCCAGATGAATCAAATCTATTTCGCTCACATGAGAAATACAGAAATGCAGCGGATTTATTCGATAGTATTATTACGAAAAGCCGTCGGATGTGTTACACCGGCACGTTACATTTGTGCCCGTCCCTGAGCTCCTTGTTGAGGAATATATTCAGAACGGTTCTGATTGCAATGATCGAACCCAGGACGGCTAGCTCCCGCAAGGTCGGATGCAGAATCGTGTGAATGATGTCGGCGGCAACGAGCATTTCGAGTCCGAGGAGCAGGTACGAGCCGAGGTGGTGCCGGAGAAGTTCGCGGAGTTCGCACGGATTCCGCCCTTTCAGGCGCCCGAATTCGATACGGAGGAGCTCGAACAGCGAGAGCAGCACGCCATAGAGGATTATGAGTATTCCTATCGCGCTGACGGTGATCGAAACAGCTCTGACGATTGGAACGATCGATTCAATTACCATTGACATCACTCCTGTGGTTTGATGATCACCTTGATCGAGTCTTTTCCCTCGGCTACGAGCCTGAATCCCTCACCGGTCTCGGCGAGGGGGAGCCGGTGCGTGATCATGTCGGCGAGAGTGATCCGGCGCGATCGCATCAATTCGATAGCTTCCTCGATATCGACGGGGCAGCCGGCGTAGGTTGATACGATCGCGATCTGATCCCGCCATATATCGAAGAGCGGCAGGCTCACGTCGATTCCGGGCTCGATCGGCGCGAAGAGCAGCACTGTCGCGCCCCTGTCCGCGAAACGGAAGGCCTGCCGTACAACCTTGGGCAGACCTGCGCACACGATAACGAGATCAAAGAGCCGGTTCCCGTTCAGCGCCTGTAGCTTTTCCGGTGTCGCTTCATCTGCCATGAGGACTTTATCCGCACCGAAACTCGATGCAACGTCGAGCCTCGAGCGTTCGATATCCGTTGCGATGATCCGGCCGGCTTCACGGGCGCGGAGGAGCTTTATAAATAGCAGTCCCGAGATGCCGCTCCCGAGTATGAGGGTGCTCCAGCTCTTTTTTCCGCGGGCCATGCGCAGACCGCGGACGACGCAGGCGAGCGGCTCGATGAATACCCCGTCATCGAAAGAGAAACTTCCCGGAAGGCGAAACGTTCCGAGTTCGACATTTATTCCCGGCACCCGTATGAACTCGGCGAAGCCGCCGGGATCGAAGTTGGTCGAACGGAGCGTGTCGCAGAGCGAATGGTGGCCCGCTTCGCAATAGCGGCAGGTATTGCAGGGGATGTGGTGTGAGACGAAGACGCAGTCGCCGACGTCGAATCGATCTACGTCGTCACCCTTTTTCACGATAGTGCCGGCGATTTCATGACCGAGGACGAGCGGCGCCTTCTTGATGCGGTACCACTCCATCACGTCGCTGCCGCATATCCCACTCGACTCGACACGCACGAGGAGCTCGTTCGGCCCGATCTCCGGAACGGGACGTTCCTCTATGCGGATATCCCGGTTATTGTAATATACGGCTGCACGCATATGAGAAGTCGGTGCTATTTAACGCCTGCCTTTGCGCCCTCGTACATTTCGAAGGCATCGTCGACCGGGACGTTCTCGTGAACGACCGCGCGAACCGCCTTGATAGCGGCTATCGGATGCTCCGATTGCCAGATGTTGCGCCCCATATCGACACCAACGGCGCCCCGTCTGATTGCGTCATGCACTAGGTTCAGGGTGTCCTTGAAGGTTTCTAGTTTCGGCCCGCCGGCAATGACGACCGGCACCGGACATCCTTCCACGACTTTTTCGAAATCTTTTTCACAGTAGTACGTTTTCACGAAGTGAGCGCCTAGCTCGGCCGCGATGCGGCAGCAGAGCGAGAGAAAGCGCGCTTCTCTCTTTTCGAGTTCCTTTCCGACTGCGGTTACAGCGAGCACGGGAATGCCGTAGCGTTCTCCCTCCGTTACGAGATCGGAGAGGTTGAGCAGTGTCTGCTTTTCGTACTCCGTTCCTATGAAGATGGATAACGCAACGGCGGAAACGTTCATACGGATCGCTTCCTCCATCGGTGTCGTTATGCCCTCGTTCGCGAGCGATCCCCCTTTAATGCTCGTCCCTCCCGAGACGCGCAAAACGGTGGGCGTGCTTGTTGCAGGATCGAGCGAGGTTCTCAGGACCCCTCTCGTGAGCATCACCGCGTCGGCATACGGCAACAGCGGCGTGATCGTCTCCCGCGGCACTTCGAGCTTGGACGTGGGCCCGAGAAAGTATCCGTGATCGACGGCGAGCATCAGCGCGTGCCCGGTATCGGGTTGGATTATTCTCGCTAATCTGTTCTGCAATCCCCAACTCATCGGCATTGCTCCTTTCTTTGATTTTCCGGTGCCAAAGAGGCGCCGGCGCATTTTTTTAAAGCTTTTACGGGACGGTAGAGGAGTATAAAAGCCCGTGAAAGCAAGCGTCAAGTGGGATTTGTCTCGAGTGAGAAATCGTCGCGGATCGATGTCCGCCGGTAGCGCTGCCCCGGCACGATATTCATTTATCGGATTTGCCTGCAATGCTACCCCGGCACGATGTCTTTCGGCCTTTCCGCAGCCGGAACCGGACCGGGATGTACAAGCCCCTTTTTTATAATCACCAGGAGGTAAATAACGACGAGCACGGCGATGCTGCCGAGCAGCAGAAACGGAGCGTGTATGCCGAACGCGTCGGAGAGATATCCGGAGATAAAGGCGAAAACGGAGCTTCCGGCGATCTGGATGTTTGATACGAGACTGAAGCCGGCGGTCCGGTTCTTAGCCGATATCGTGCTGCCGACGAAGGAGAGGATCGCCGGGAACGTTATGAAGAGTGAGATCCCGTAGACTATAAAAGCAGCAACAGTGAGCCCTATGTTATTGCTCAGACCCAAGGTGAAAGAGGCGCAGATGACGGTCGTATATGCTATCAGGATCGTTGCAGGCCGGCCGAGCCGCTCGGAGATGCGCCCGTAGAACATGGTGGCCGCGGCGCCCGCGGCCATCCAGCAGCCGAGTATCAAGCCGGTTCTCGACATGGAGATGCCGAGCTTGTGATTGAGGAGGCTCGGCGCGTAATTCAGGGATATCCCCCACGCAAGCCCGCCGAGAAGAATCGGGAAGATGAACATTTTCAGGCTCCTGATCGTTTCCCTCCATGACACCGGTTCTTCCTTCTCATCGATTGTCGCCCGGTCGATCGTTCCGCGCGATACGATCTGTCCCGTAACGACCGCTATGAAATTTATCGCTCCCCACAGGAGAAGCGGCACCCGCCAACCGAAGTACTGCGTCAACAGACCGGTCGACGTGAATGCGGCGAGCACACCGATATCGCCAAAGGCGCTCTGAAAGCCCATCGCGCGATCGAGCTTGTTTCCTCTGAACGTGTTCGATATCCATGAAATGCCTACAGGGTGGTATATGCTCGTTCCTATACGTACGCCGATGAAGCAGGCGATGAGCATGAGGTAATTTCTCGAGAGTGTCATGAGCAGAAGTGAGATTCCGACGATGAGGGCATCGAGACCGAGAAATCTGCGATACTGACGTATCTTGACGTGGTGCCCGATCAGGAGTTGTGTCGTGATCGCAATGAAGAGACCGATGATTGTGATCGTTCCGATGTCGGAGTATCGCTTGATGAGGATTCCCTCTGTATAGAGAACGGGGAAGATCGCGGGCAGGGCCACGATGGACGCATCGTTGCACGCGTGATGGATCGACGCCGTGGCGAGTATCCTCTTCTGTATACCTTTCATCAGAAAGTGAATATACGTGCTTTTCATGCTGAATGTTAAGGGTTTTCGAATTTTCGAGTGACAAAAAGTGCCGGACGGTTTTCAATAGAATGCCGAAAGGAGATACGGCATGAAACTGCTTATAAAAATAGAGAAAGCGGCGTTTATCGCCGCTGCGTGCGTAGCGATCTGCAGTGGAGGATGCGGCCGTGCCGATGAGGAGATATCAAACATCAGAATGCCCGCAGACACCATCGGGTACGCGACCAATCCTGCACAGGTGGAAGCGGTCGTCGCCCTTGCCGATTCCACGGAGCGACCTTCGTATGAATCGAACGTTCGTAACTTTCCGATGATGGCTAGCCGTCACATGGTCGGCGCCATTTTTCCTCACGACGATTACCTCTACGCGGGGCAGGTTTATTATCATGTCGTTCGCGAGGTTACAGCCCCGATCGTCGTTCTTGTCGGTGTTTCGCATGCCGCGCGGCGCGTGGGAATTCAGGACAAATTGATCTTCGACCGCTTCAGTGCCTGGATGGGTCCCTACGGAGCGTGCGCGGTGTCTTCGATCAGGGAAGCGGTGATCGAATCGCTCCCCGAAGAGCTCGTCCTCGTGAGCGACGAAATTCATGCGGCGGAGCATTCGCTCGAAGCTCTCATACCGTTTCTCCAGTATCCCTACCATCATGAGGGAGGGTATGGTTCTAAAGCGGGGCTTGGGGGGGATGGACCTGAGATCATACCGATCCTCGTTTCGCGGCTGCGGGGACGGCTCTTCGAGAAAGCCGCCGATACGCTCGCCGCAGTGCTCCACGATGAGTTCGAAGAGCGGGGTCTGGAGCTTGGAAAAGACGTCATTATTCTAATTTCGGCCGACTGTGTTCACTACGGCGACGAGAAGTGGGGCGAACGCTACTACGCTCCATTCGGTGTCGATTCCGCGGGATATGATCGGGCTGTAGAGCAGGACAGGGATATTATCAGATCGTCTCTCACCGGCCCGTTGAATCGCGGCGGTATCGGGAAATTCAGGGAGCGTGTGGAACGAGATGATTTGCAGTACCCGTACAAGGTGACCTGGTGCGGAGTCTACTCGATACCGTTTGGATTGAGCGTTCTCCTGCGTCTGGGCGAGCTCGCCGATCGGAAGCCCCCCGCGGGAGTGTTGCTCAGGTACGCAACGAGTCTCGAGCCCGGCAGGCTGCCTATCGACGGAAAAGGGCTCGGTGTCACAAATATAAACACGCTTCGTCATTGGGTAGGGTATGCTGCGATTGGATATTGGTAACAGGAGCGGGATTGATTACAGATGGAATATCGATCCCGTTACCGGCACATAATGCTAATCGTCGTCGAGCTCCAGGACATCTCCCGTATCCGTGGCGGTTTCGTTCAACTTGTTTGGAGGCAGTTCGAGGGCGCTGACCGCACCCTCTTCGGATTCGGCGTAACAGTTGGGCGGGAAGCTCTTCAGAACCTTCACGATCCGCCGTTCACCATCGAGAAAAACGACGTCGACCGGTTTGGTCATACCCACCGTGTAGATCGCATCGCACGGGGAGATCCAGAGTGCGCAATCGTATGGAATGCCTTCTGTATTGAGGTGATGAAGGGCGTTGCTGAAAAGAGAGCTCGGCGTCAGGAGTTTTTTTGCGAGCATCGTGCCCCGCGTCAGATTTCTCACAGACATTGTCTCCGCTCCTTGGATTTGCGCCTTCCGTAATCGGAATAAGCGCATGCCAAAGTCCTGTTCCGTAATTTATTAGAACAAGATGCATTCCATATTCATATCGCTGTTTAGCGATTAATCACAAACCGCATATGTGGAGCTGTGACTTGAACAAGTTGTTATTTAATAGCAAATTACGAGAGTGGCTCGGGTGGATCTACCGATAGATGCTTCCAGCTGATCGAATCCGTTCACTAAGTCTAATAATTTCAGGGGAATAATTCCCGATCAGGCAAAAATTCAGTTACTTTTCTGTGCATCTTTTCTCAGAGATCGGAGTCGATAGACGGTTCTTCCGGGTTGTTCCCGGTAGTTCCTAGTTATTCCCTGAAATTGCGCACAATGCCTCATTGTTCCCGCTGGCCACAACTCGTTACGCGCGGGGGTGATTTCCAGCTCTCAGGTCCTTGCGCGGGCGGTTTCTAGCGCTCAGATTCGCCGGTGTCATTTGGGGGTACTGTTGTTAGCTCGTAGAGATACCTGCCCTTGAAGAGCAGGAATGAGAGGATGCTCCCGATAACTACAGGGATTATATAATTGCTGCCGAACAGTTTCAGGGTGATGAGCATGGCCGCTATCGGTATGTTCATAACGGACGAGAGCAGGGCCGCCATGCCGCATATGTCATTCTCTGCACGTTTGTTGTTCAAGATGGGGGCGATATTCGGGTCAACTCCGTCAAGGGAGGGACGATATTCCGGCCAGCTCCATGAAGGCCATCTCGATCGCCTCCATATTGGGTTTCCACAGTCCTCTCTCCGCGATCACTTCGAAATTGATAGTGCGGACCTCTGACGCGAATGCCCTATCCTCTATCATTCTCATGGCGGCTTCGGCGAGAGCCTCGGGCGAATCCACCGGCACGAGCAGCCCGTTCTCTCCGTTCGTTATCCATTCACGATTCGCTTCGAGATCGGTAACCACGGGGGGTGCTCCGCAGGCCATCGCCTCGAGGAGCGAAACCGATGTCGAATCCGAGAGCGATGTCGAAACGTACACCGCCGCTGATCGAAGCTCTTCGGCGAGCTCGGGTGTGCCGACTTTTCCCGTGAATGTGATCTTATCCGTGATGCCGAGTTTCGAAACCTTGTTTTCGAGACGAATTTTTTCCGGACCCTCGCCGATGATGATGAAATGCGCATCGATTCGTTCCAGTATCACCGGTGCCGCGTCTATCAAGAGATCGATATTATATATGGGATGAAGGGATCTCGTGCTCACGATGCGGGGCGCACCGCCCCGTACACGCGATGAAGCATCGAAATCCAATGAAGCATCGGGATCCGATGGAGGGTGAAATATATTTTCTTCGACGCCGAAGCACATGGTGATGATCCGATCCCGCGGGGCGCCCGCCGCATTAGCGATTCTCGTCAGGATTTCGGCATCCGTAGTCACGAGATCCGCCTTGCGGAGCGCGTGATTTATCTGGAGTCTGTGAATCGGATTCTTTCGATAGTCGATGAGAAGATCCGATCCGATTGCTGAAACGACGACCGGATGGCGGCCCGATAGCACGCCGATCAGCCCGTACCCGGCGACGTAGAGCGCGTTGACGAGATCGGGCGAAAAGGCCTCCATCCGTTTTCGCACCTCGTGAAGCGCGGACAGGTACCCGAACAATTTCGTGGGCAGGCGGCGTTTGAGCCGAACCGCGGGAAAGGGGCATCCCCTGACATCTTCGAACGAAATCAGGAGAACGTCGTGCCCGCGCTCGGAGAAAAAGCCCGCCCAGCGTCTCACGTGAATGAGAGATCCATCACCGAGAATAACAATGCGCATCGCTTGCTCCCTTGAAGCGTTCGTGTCATTCGACGCTTGGAGTAAGCTCCGAGTGAGTATCGGCGATTATACGCCCGTTCATAAAATTTAAATAGCTAAAAAATGTTGTGGTTGCGAGGCGTTCGGGGTGCCCGGTGCATAGGGTGTGCGTGGGGAAGCTATCGAGTGGATGGATGCGGAGTATTTTATTGAGTAATTTCTCGAGCTGGTTCAACATGATACTATCAAGGTTGTTTCGGCGATGACCGAGGGCGATCTCGCTGCGGCGATAGAGGCGTGCGGGAAAGCGGCGGGAGGTCTTGTAATGATGGAAAGGGAGAGACTGCTGGAGCTGCTGTCATCTCAATAAATGAATCCTTGTGAATGATTCACGGGAGCGGATCATGAGTATATTCGATGGAAAGCGTTTAACCAACGAGGTGTTCAAGCTCGATATCGATCGTATGAGACGCGGTTGGTACTCGGACAAGTATTTCGAGAACAGCGTCCGTCTCCTCGAAAAGCTTATTAGGGGCGGTTACCGCTTCAGAGGCGAGAACAGCGAGCTCGCCGGTAAAGGGTACCAACTCGATGGTATCGATACGGGAAACATTAAAATCGAAATGCAATGGTTTACACGCCGGAAACCGTTCACGTTGATCGCAGGCATCGATAAGGCGCTGGC
This sequence comes from uncultured bacterium, assembly GCA_965369375.1. GTDB lineage: Bacteria > Krumholzibacteriota > Krumholzibacteriia > Krumholzibacteriales > Krumholzibacteriaceae > CBDUQN01. The sequence continues at coordinate 12,473 of CBDUQN010000028.1, forward strand.
GATGCTCAGGCATTGCACCGGATACTTCGATGAAAATGATAGGTTCGTCGAGACGTTCGATGAACTGGAGGTTTATGCTGTCGAGGACGGCGAGACGGTTTATTACGACGGCGATCCAATGAAGGTGAAGCCGGTGATCAGGGTGCGGGGGAGGTATCGTGATTTTGCGATCCTCGAGACTCCGACACTCGGGACATTAACTCGCGCAAGCAGGATCGCAACAAACGTATACCGGGTTCTCGAAGCGTCCGCCGGCAAACCGGTCCTGTTCTTTCCCGCGCGGTTCGATGCCCACGAGATGCAGGCTGCCGACGGGTATGCCTACGATGTGGCGGTGAGGCGATACGCCAAGGATACAGGCAGGAGGTTGCGCCCGTTTGTCTCCACCGATGCGCAGGGCGACTGGTGGGGGGGTGCAGGTGGGGGGACGGTCGCTCACGCGGCGATCGCCGCGTTCCTTGGCGATACGGCCGAGCTCATGCTCGCGTTCGCCGAAACTCAGCCCCCCGTGGTTCCGCGCATCGCACTCGTGGACTTCCGTAACGACTCCGTCGGCGATTCCCTCGCCGCTCTGAGGGTGCTGTTCGATCGATACGGGGAACTCATTGCGCGCGGCGAGGAGAGCGAGGCACGCAAATTTCGGCTCTTCGGGGTAAGACTCGATACGAGCGGATCGCTCAGGGATGTGAGCATTCCTGCGCTCGGCGATCCCGAACTCGAGTGCGGGGTAACCCCCGAGCTCGTTCGCGTCGTGCGAAAAGAACTCGATAACGCTTACGAGAGCTGGGATTTGCCGGAGGATTTACTCGAGCCCGCAAGAGAGTACTGCCGGTCGGTGAAGATCATCGCCACCGGCGGTTTCGACCCGGACCGCATTGCACGCTTCGAGAAGGAGGGGGTGCCCGTGGATATCTACGGTGTCGGATCGTGGCTCCTCTCTTCATGCAAGCACTGCGGAACGAGCAACGATTTCACCGCCGATGCGGTACAGGTGAAGATCGACGGTGACTGGGTTCCCATGGCAAAGATCGGCAGAGCGCCCGGCGAGAATCCCGATCTGAAACCCGTCAGCTGGGATGACTGAATACGTGGTGAGGCAGACTTTCTGTTATCGATGGATATAGTTTTCTCCCGAGATGTGTACTGTTTTGAATTGGATTCAGTTTACCGGAGGCAGTTATGAGCATGTCAGATATGACGGGGCGGACGACCGCCTTTCTCGATTGGCTGTCGTCGTGGCGCAGCGGACTCGAAACGGTGAGCGCGCGCGAAATTTTCGATAAGCCGGATCAAACAGCGGCCCTCTCGGTGGATATGATCATCGGTTTCTGCGCCGAAGGCCCGCTCGCGAGTCCACGTGTCGCCGGTATCGTTCCCGCCGTCGTAGAGCTTTTTGTGAAGGCGCATGAAGCGGGAGTGACACAATTCGTTCTCTTTCAGGATACCCACGGTGACGATGCACCCGAGTTCGAGGCATTCGGTCCACATGCCATGGTGGGATCGCGCGAGTCGGAAACTATTCCTGAGCTCTCGGCCCTTCCCTTTTCGAGCGCATTCGAGATTATCCCGAAGAACTCTCTCTCGGCGGTGATCGAGACTTCATTCGGCGATTGGCTGAAATCGCGTCCCGCAATCGACCGATTCATCGTTGTCGGCGACTGCACCGATCTCTGCGTCTACCAGCTTGTCATGCATCTCAAACTCTCGGCGAATGCGATAAATGCGAGACGTTCGGTCTTCGTCCCTGCGAACTGTGTCGATACGTACGACATGCCCGTCGATCGTGCCTCTGAGCTCGGCGTGCTTCCCCACGACGCGGAGCTTCTCCACACGGTGTTCCTCTACCATATGGCGCTCAACGGCATCGAGGTTGTGGCTGGAGTAGTCTAGATACCTAGATTGGTGCTTTCTCCGACTGAACGGGATGCCGGCTTTTCAGCCGTCTCTCCGCGAGTGCGCAATAGAGTACCGGCACGAGAAAAACGGTGATCAGCACAACGGTCATTCCCCCGAAGGAGGGGATCGCCATGGGGACCATGATGTCGGATCCCCTGCCTGTCGAGGTGAGAACCGGTATGAGGGCGAGGATTGTCGTTGCCGATGTCATCAGCGCCGGCCGTATCCGGCGGATTCCCGCCTGAACGGTCGCCTCCCTGATATCTTTCACCGTCGCGGGCTTTTTCCCGGCGAATATCTGATCGAGGTACGTCGAAATGATCACGCCGTTGTCGCTCGCTATGCCGAAGAGGGCGAGAAAACCGACCCAGACGGCCACCGAGAGGTTGTACTGCCGGATCTGGAACAGCTCGCGCATATCGATGCCGATAATGGAAAAATCGAGAAACCAGCCTTTGCTGTAGAACCAGAGCATGAGGAATCCTCCCGCCCAGGCAACAAAGATGCCCGAGAAGACGAGAAGGGCGGTCGACACCCTCTTGAACTGGAAGTACAGAATCATGAAAATCACCATGAGTGCGAGTGGCAGGACCACCATGAGTTTTTTTTCCGAGCGGATCTGGTTTTCGTAACTCCCTGCGAAAGAATAACTGACACCAGCCGGGATAATCAGGTCGCCGCTTTTGATTTTTTCCTTTAAATAATTTCCCGCGGCCTCGACGACGTCTACCTCGGCGTAATTCGGTTTCTTGTCGAATATCACATAACCGGTGAGAAACGTATCTTCGCTCTTGATGACCATCGGCCCCCTGACGAAATTTATTTCCGCGAGCTCAATAAGGGGGATCTGGGCACCCCGGGGAGAAGGAATCAGGATCTTCCCGAGCGCTTCGATGGTATTTCTGAGCTCCCGCTGATAGCGGACCCTCACCGGGTACCGTTCACGTCCCTCGACGGTTGTTGTGATCTTCTTTCCGCCGATCGCAACCTCGATGATATTCTGGATATTTCTTATGTGGATCCCGTAGCGCGCGATCTTCTCCCGGTCGATATCTATTTCGAGGTATGGTTTTCCCACTATCCTGTCGGCCAGTACCGTGGTCGGCTCGATGACGGGTATTTCCTTGAGATACTTCTCTATTTCGAAGCCCACCGCCTCGATGGTCTCGAGGTCCGGTCCTTTCACCTTCACCCCCATGGGTGCCCGCATGCCCGACTGCAGCATCACGAGGCGTGTCGCTATCGGCTGCAGCTTCGGCGCCGAAGTCGTTCCGACGAGCTTGCCGGCTTTGATGATTTCCTTCCAGATATCATCGGGCGATGTAATGTCGTCCCGCCAGTTGCGGAACGGCCTGCCGCGCTTGTCCGGAATGAGCCGGCCATTATCATCGTGAACGAACTCGCCTGCTTTGCGATCGTATTTGAAACGCAGCACGTGACCGCCCTTGTCGACGATATACTCCGGTTTGTAGTTGATGACCGTCTCGACCATCGATATCGGCGCCGGATCGAGCGGGCTGTCGACGCGCCCGATCTTCCCGACCACGGACTCTATCTCCGGTATCGCACTGAACGCTTTATCCTGTATTTGCAAAACGTCGAGTGCCTCACCGATCGAGGCGTGCGGCATGGTCGTCGGCATGTAGAGGAAGGAACCCTCATCGAGGTCGGGCATGAATTCCTTGCCGAGGCCAGGGAAAGCGTGATTCATGGCGGCATACGGCCCGGTAGCCTTCACCCTGTTGGGCAGGAATCCTGCAAAGCGATCGAATCCGAGCCAGACAAAGCCACCGAGAAGAACCAGCATGACGGGAAACAGCAAAAACAGCTTTTTATGATCGAGGCACCATCGTAAAACCGGTTCGTATACCTTCATCAGCAGCCTGAAGAGGTACAGGATCCCTCCCAGAAGCACGGCGACGAAAATGAAATTGAGAATATACCCTCTTTCCTGTCCCAGCGGGCGCCAGTGGCCGGCCAGAAAAAATCCGACGATGAGTACGACCAGGTAATTGAATGTCGATGGGATAAGCTCCTGAATTCTCTGCGGGAGCCGGTTCTTGAGGAGCAAATAGGCGGCGATAATCAGCAGGGCCGCTCCGAACAACCAGAATGACCAGAAAAACGAGGCGATTGCTGCCAATATAAGTCCGTACGGCAAAAACCTCTTTGGTTTACCCGAAGCGGGTTCCCTCGTGAACAGCAGATGCGCGAAGGCCGGAAGAATCGTTAGGGCCACGATAACCGAGGCGATGAGCGCGAAGGTCTTCGTGTAGGCCAGCGGCTTGAAGAGTTTTCCCTCGGCCGCAATCATAGTGAATACCGGGAGAAAAGAGATGACGGTGGTCGCGATTGCGGTCAAAACGGCGCTGCCTACTTCTGACGTCGCCTCGTGGATGATCTCGAGCTTGTTTGCCTCGGGAGGAGCGGCTTCGAGGTGCTTCAGTATATTCTCGCAGATCACGATCCCCATATCGACGATCGTGCCGATGGCGATGGCGATGCCGGACAGCGCCACGATGTTGGCATCTACCCTGAAGAGTTTCATGGCGATGAAGACAACAAGGATCGTGAGCGGCAGGAGCCCCGAGATCAGCATAGAGCTTCGCAGATACATCAGCATGATGATCACGACTATGATCGTAACGAGTATCTCATCAATGAGGGCGGTGTTGAGTGTTCCGAGGGTTTCATAGATGAGGCCTGTGCGATCGTAGAATGGAACGATCTTGACCTGAGAAACGGTTCCATCGGGGAGTGTCTTTTTGGGAAGCCCTGGGGATATTTCTTCGATCTTGTTCTTTACATTCTTTATCGCCGCGAGCGGGTTTTCACCGAAGCGAACCACCACCACACCACCAACCGCTTCGGCGCCCCCCTTGTCCAGCGCGCCGCGTCTCATGGCCGGTCCCAGGGTGACCGAGGCAACGTCTCTGATGCGAATGGGGACGTTTCCCCTCTCCGTGATGACGGAGTTTTCAATATCTTTGATTTCTTTGATGAATCCCAGACCGCGTATGACGTATTCCACGTTGTTGATCTCTATTGTTCGAGCTCCGACATCCGCGTTGGACATTTTGACCGCGTTGAATACTTCAGGGAGCTTTATCCCGTACGCGTACATGGCGTCGGGATTGACATCGATCTGATACTCCTGGATGAATCCGCCGATTGAAGCTACCTCCGCGATGCCGTCGGCCGACATGAGGGCGTACCGCACCGTCCAGTCCTGTATAGACCGCAGTTCATGCAGGTCCCACCCCCCGGTGGGATTGCCGTCTTCATCATGCCCTTCCAGCGTGTACCAGAAGACCTGGCCGAGCGCCGTGGCGTCGGGGCCGAGGGACGGCTGCACCCCCTGCGGCAACGTTCCAACGGGAAGCGCGTTCAGTTTCTCCAGAACACGGGAGCGGGACCAGTAGAAATCCACGCCCTCCTTGAAGATGATATAGATAGTCGAGAAACCGAAAAATGAATAACTCCTTATCGTCTTGACACCGGGGATCCCGAGGAATGAGACGGTCATGGGGTAGGTAATCTGATCCTCGATGTCCTGCGGTGACCTGCCCATCCACTGGGTGAATACGATCTGCTGGTTTTCACCGAGGTCGGGTATCGCATCTACCGGCACCGGATCCCTGGGAAGCGATCCGAGGTTCCAGTCGAAGGGAGCCACCATGATTCCCCAGACGATCAAGACGATGGTTATCAGGGTGATAACGAGCTTGTTCTCGAGGCAATATCTGATAATCCTGTCGAGCACGGTTGTTTTCCTGCTGTTCCGATAATTTTCGTCGCTCTCCATGCGCTCGCTCCCCTCTTATTGTGGAGGCAATTCTTTCTTCGATGCTCCGCAGCGAAGCATCGATGCCCCGTAAAAGGGGTTGTAAACGGTATCTACCTGCTGAAGCCAGTATGCGCCCTTATTGTTGTTCGTCATGGGACAGAATGTCAGGTAAAAGTTTTCTCCGCCTGCGTGACCGAACAGGTCGTGCATGTCGATGAACGTCCTGGATATGTGAAGAAACGAATCGCGCGCCGCTTCGATATCCTCTGCCGATGCGCCTTTTTCGGCAAACCCGGTGATGCTTTTCGATAACTCCATCCATTTCATATGTGCATCCCCCGCGAACAGACTCATATCGACCGCCTTCGCTGCCTGCATGATGCCTTTGTAACTTTTGGCAGCTCCGGGCAAATCATCACCGGCCAATGCCATTTGCAGTGAGAAGTATGCATCGTACAGTGGCGTCAGTGCTTTGGTGGCCTTTGCGCTCACCTCCGTCTCTAGTTTGTCCGCGCGTTCGTGATCTTCATGACCGGACGGCTCGTTCTGTTCCGCAGGCTGTTGCCTGGTGCCGTGGTCGTGCTGGTGGACTGCGCCGCTCACACCCCCCTCGGGGCTCATCATGCTCGGCTTTGCACGGATTTGCAACTCGCTGTCTATTTTGAAAGCCCCGTTGGTTACCACGTATTCGCCTTCATGTACGCCCGATTTCACGATATAATAATTGCCTGCTCTCGGCCCCAGTGCGATCTCTCTTCCTTCGAATGTCGGCTCTTCTCTTTCCGGTACCTGTACATATACGACCGCGCGTGTGCCGGTGAGAAGAGGCGCCGAGGAAGGGATGACGAGCGGAGCGGTTGCATGTGCCACATCGCGATCCTCGATCGGTCTTCCCTCGCTATCCAGCCGGGATCTTGCGACTCCACTTACAAACATGTCCGGTTTCAGTCTGCCGTTCTTGTTGTCGACTTCAACTCTCACCTTGGCGGTTCTCGTTTTTGCGTCCAGAATCGGATCGATGAAGGTAATCGTTCCGACGAATTTCTCGCCGGGGAAGGATAACGATGTGAATTCTACTTCCTGTCCGAGCCGAAGCCAGGGAAGGTCGGATTGGTATGCGTCGAAAAGCACCCAGACTTTTGTGAGATCCGCAATTGTATAAATATGGGAACCGGTCTTTACGTACATTCCCTCGAGTGCGTTTTTATGAACCACTGTTCCGCCTATGGGTGCGTAGATGGTCAGGTGATCAGTCGCTTTCCCGCTCGATTCGATCTCCTGGATCTGCCTGTCGGTCAGCCCAAAGAGGTGCAGCTTCTCCCGGGCGGCTTCCAGTGTGGCACCCGCCGTGCTCCTGAGAATGGAATTTTTGCTCTTTTCCAATGCATCGAGGGCGTGACCCGCCTGGATCAACTCCTCTTGCGCACTGAGCAAGGTAGGGGAGTACATGTAAACCAGCTTTTCGCCCTTATTGACGCTCATGCCGGTGTAATTGACATGAAGGCGGTCCAGTCGCCCCGGCACCCACGCGGTTATATTGGCAACCCGTGTCTCGTCATAGGTGATGTTTCCTGCCATTCTGATTTCGGCTTCGACGAACTTTCGAACAACCGGAGTGGTCTCGATGCGTGCCAGCTTGACTGCGGTTTCCGTCATTTTCAGCTGCCGCTCTCCGAGCTCGTCATCGTCGCTTCCCGTATCGACGGGGATCAGATCCATGAAACAGATCGGGCACTTACCCGGCTTTGGCAGTTGGATTTGCGGGTGCATCGAACAGGTCCAGATCGTCGGTTCGGCTTTTCTCTCGCCTGGTGCGGATTGTTCCAGCGATGCGACTTGTCCGGAAGGGGTCTTTCCCCCGCCGCGCAGAAAAAATCCGATCAGGAAAGCAAGAATGATGATACCGATAAAAGTGGCCAACGCCTTCCCACTGCGGGGGACGAATCCAAACCACTTGTTCAGAGATTCATTTTTCGAGGCCATGGGTTCCTCCCTGGCACTCCGTTCACCAGTCTAGTGATCGTGTTTTCCGTGCTTGTGTGATGGAGTGCTTTTTTCTTCTTTCGTTTTTCCCGTTTCCTTATCGAGCTTGTCCAGGTATTTCTTAGGATCGGATTTAAAGGTGTCGACGCATTTCTCACAACAGAAATAAATACCCCGGCCTTCATAGTAAAAGAAAAACGCCTTATCGATCTTTTCACCTGATACCGGACAGCTTGCTTGAATGTTCTCGAATAGTATGCTGTCTTCTGCAGATTTCTTGAAATATTTGTCCGGATTCTCTTTAAACTTATCAATGCACCCTAGACAACAGAAGTAAATCCTCTGTCCCTGAATGTCGGCGAACATGGTTGAATCGATTTCGCCCCCCATAACAGGGCAGTGCGTTTGTGTCTTAAGCTGCTGAGGATCTGTTTTCGGCCGAACCTCCTTGGTTTCCTCCGAAAAGGCAACGGCTGCGGGGATCAATCCCAATAGCATGATCGTGAGAATTATCCTGGCTTTCATGACTTTCCTCCCTTCACGTAAGAAACAGAATCAGTTTTGCATTTCTTTTCCGGTCAGCATCTCTATTTCCGCCAGCTTCTTTGTTTTGTTTATCAGGGCAAGCTCCAGCTGCAGCTGAAAATTCAAGAGTTGACGCTGCGCATCGATCACATTCAGAAAATCGGTCTCACCGGCCTGATAGGCGGTATATGCGGCGTTTAACAGCTGCTCTGTCTTTGGAATGAGACCGTCTCGGAACAGATAGATCTTTCTCTCTGCATCCTTGTATTCGAAAACGACTCTTTCTGCCACTGTCATTAGATTGTTCTCTGTATTCTTCAAAGTGTATTTTGCCATCTCCAGATTGGCTCTGGCCGCATTTCTCTTCGCCTTGTTCTTTCCGAACCAGAGGGGGAGATTGATGCTGATATTGGCTATCCATGGATCTTTCCCGCTATCATCCATCATGGGATTTAATGCTTCACCCGTTTCGATATAGTCGATGCCAAAGATAAAGTTTGGATACGATGATTTCTTGGCCAGCCTAACCGCAGCTTCATTTTTTTCGATTATATGTCCAACGGCCTTTAAGTCGGGATTGTTGGCGATGATGTCATTTTTTACTTTCTCGGTGTCAATAGTAACTTCAGGAACGTAAAGGCCTTCGGGGAGGGGCAAATCCACAGATTCCGGAAGATTCAATGCTTCCTTCAGTTTTGCGGCGACCGGTGCTTTTTTATCCTCTAGTGTCAGCAATCTGTCCTCGAGCTTGCCGAGCTCGACCTGGGCCTTTATCACATCGTGGTGCTGTTTCAAGGCAGCCTTGTACTTCGTTCGAGCTACGGCTTCCCAGTAGCGCAAGAGCTCCATATTGGTTTCCGTGATTTCGATTTCCCGTCCCAGGTAGTAATAATCGTAGTAAGCGCTCTTGACCTTCAGAAAGAGCCGTAATTTCTTGGACTGATATTTTTGATAAGCTGCATTAGCCGCTTCGAAAGCGATATCGCCCTTCGTGCTCAAGGTTCCGAACCAGGGATACGGTTGTTTTAAACTGAACTTTTGATTCTGCGGTCCCACCCTTGTTTCAACGTTCTCAATGAAGTAGCTGTAAGAGAACATCGGATCCGGGATGGCTGATGCCACGGCAGTCTTTTCCAGCCCCGATTTCCACTTATAGAATGCCGCCTCTAATTCGGGATTGTGCAAAGCTGCGTATGCCAAATATTGTTCCAGAGTTGCTCCAACTTCGATCGATCCCTTCAGCTCGTAGTTCTTTTCGATCGTTTGCGCGAGCTTCTGCGCATCTTCCTTGTCGGATGGATACAGGTGGTCCGGAGCGGCGACGATTACCAGAATCAGGAAAAACAATTGTGTAGTCCGCTTTTCAAAGACATTTAAGCGCGTCAGACACTTAACATATGCACGTTTACGCGATTTCATCGTTTCCCCTTTAAATAAGCGAGAAGGTCCCCTTGAGTTCCGGTGGTATGTCTATTCGTTACATTACAAAGATTATTTTGCTCCAGTCCATCCAATTCAAATGACATTAGATTATACATTAATAACTTACAAAAACCCTCATTTTTTAAAGGGACGTTTTTCTTATTCCACGTTATGTCTTGCATTTTTCTCTCCTGCTATGCCATTAACGCAAAAACTGATCCAACGTAATTTCAATGAGTTACGCCGCTTTTCAAGCCGGAATTGTTGAAAAACCAACAGATGTCGCATTCGGGCTGTTTGTATTTACACAGCTTTATCAAAAAACGGCTTGATAACGATTCAATGTCAGAGATGTAGCGAACCGGCGGTCGTCGCGAGGTTGAATATCAGATAATCTTTACTTTGAAAACTTCTGCTTTGCTTCCCTCAGTCGGGGGCTCTTTTCTATTCTGTAAATCAAAGTATTCCTCGAGATGTTGAGATATCTTGCGGTCTTCGACTGATTCCACTGATTCTTTTCGAGAGCAGCAAGGACGACACGATCGGTCCATTCTTCCAGGTCAAACCCTGCTTTCGGTAGCGGCGTGATGAAGTCCTGTTTATCATGTTCCTCGAGAAAAGATTCGGGAAGGTCTTCAATGTCAATTATTTCACCTGTTTGCATGGCCATGAGGCGTTGCGCCAGATTCTGCAGCTCTCGCACGTTTCCGGGCCATGAATACGCCTCGAGTTTCTCGATGACCTGCGCACTGAAGGGGGGCACAGGGCGTTTCTCCCGTTGAGCCGCTTCCTTCAAGAACAGTTTGAAGAGGGGCAGGGTATCCTCGTGCCTGTCACGCAGCGGCGGCAAGGTGATCGGAACAACATTCAATCGATAGTACAGGTCTTCGCGGAATGTGTTCTGCTTGATCATTTCTTCCAAATTTCTGTGTGTAGCCACAATGAAGCGCACATCGGTCTTCTTGATACGATTGGAGCCTACCGGTTGCACTTCCCTGTCCTGGAGAACTCTCAGAAGTTTTGGTTGAAGCTCCAACGGGAGATCGCCGATCTCATCGAGAAAAAGCGTTCCGCCGTTAGCATCCTCAATGCGGCCCTTCCGATCCGATATGGCTCCGGTAAATGCCCCTTTTACATGACCGAAGAGCTCGGACTCCAGCAACGTTGAAGGGACCGCGGCGCAGTTCACGGGAACGAACGAATACTCTTTTCGTGAGCTATTTTGATGGATGGCTCGCGCAAGTATTTCTTTTCCGGTTCCTGTTTCTCCCGAAATCAAAACAGTAACATTTGAAGCGGATACCTTACGAGCATTACGATACACGTGCTGCATGACAGCAGATTGTCCAACCATATTTCCGAAATCAAGATGTTCATCTACAAGTATTCTCAATCTCGTGTTCTCGGTTTGAAGATTGGAATATTCCACTGCTTTCTTTGCAACGGCGAGCAGCCGCTCTCGTTCCACGGGCTTCTGTATGAAATCGAATGCACCCGCCTTCATAGCATCAACCGCTGCATCGATGGTCGGATATCCGGTGATAACGACGATGACGGCGTTCGAATCGAATTCCCTGACTGAACGAATAAATTCGATTCCATCAACATCAGGCATCTTCAAATCGGTAAAAATCACTTTGGCGGGATTATCTTTTTGCTTAAGCAACCCGCTTATTCCATCTGTGCATGTTGAAATGGAATAACCGGCTTCAGCCAGGTGATGTTCCATTACTCGAAGCAGACTCTGATCATCATCGACAACAAGGAATTTTGTTTTATTCATGCGGGATACTCACTTCGAACCGCGATCCTTTCGCGCTTGACGTTACATCGATTGTTCCTTTCATGGCTTCGATGAGTTGCTTTACTATAGCAAGGCCGAGACCGGTGCCGTCTTTTTTCGTGGTAAAGAATGGTTCAAATATTCTTTCTTTCTGGTCATCAGGTATTCCTGTGCCTTCATCTTCAACTGAAAATCCAAAGGCGTTCGAGTTTTTCCATGTTGAAATCGTAATTTTTCCTCCTTCGGGCATGGCGTGTATGGCATTCAGGAGAAGATTGAGAACCACCTGCTTGAGCTGTTCAGCATCCATTGGTGTGATCGCCGATGAATCATCGAATTGTGTCGCAATTGTGATTGAGGATTTTGAGGCTTCCTTTTCGACTAGCTTGACAGCAGCCCAAACAACATCATTTATGTTGTTTGGAACTATTTGTGGAGGGGCCGGGCGAGCAAATCTCAAAAATTCATTCAATTTATCTCTCAAGCGGTTCAGCTCTTTCCTCATTATTTCAACGAATTCATGTTTCGGATGATCCGGCTCCAAGCTGTCTTTTAATATTTCAGCCGAGCCTATGAGAGATCCCAGCGGATTTCTAATTTCATGGGCTAAACCGGCCGCCAGCTGTCCGAGCAGGCTCAAGCGGTCCATTCGCCTGATCTGCTCCTTGGCGCTCTCGATCTGCCGATATTGCATTCGATGAATATCCGAAAGTATGCCTACCAGAGAGGCAATGACAAAAAACATCGCAATCTCTACGTATTGAGTAAAGGTTTCCTGTGGATGAGGGGACCATTGAAAAAAAATGTGCGGGGCATATGACATGCCGCACAGTAAAGCGAAAAGCAATCCCGTTCTGAGTCCGAACCAATATGAAGCGAGAATTATCGGCACATAGTACAAACGCTGATACACAGCATGCGCTTGATGGTAGTAGATCGGTGAGAGGTAATGAAGGAGAGATATTATTAAAATACCGGCGATCAGGGATATCTTTTTCATAACGGATATAGTTTGCCAAAATGAGGTGTATTAAGCAACCGTATTCTAATAACCCGCAGGGCAGAGTTCTACGGGCATGCCCGTGGGAATCTGCCTGAAGTGTTGGAATACGAACACTCCAGATGGAATGTTTGCTGATTTATCAGCAAACATCAGACACAAATCGTCCTAAGTCTAAAAAAAAGCATTGGATCACTTTTTGCGATTTGACTAAATGGAGTTTAGACTGGAAGCTGTCATGTTTGCACTATTCCTCTTTCTTGTGGCAATAATAGCAATAATCATTGAGAGATATTGCATGAAATATTTCATTAACCGATCTTCCAAGAAAAAGGAAGAAGAAGGAGATGCGTAATGGTCAGATCATCTGTGATTCGTTCATTATGTTTTTTGTTCATCGTTGTTTTAGCATCCAATATCTGTGCCGAACCGATAAAATACATAATTGTTTTCAACGACGGGACAGAGGGTTCGTATATTATTCTGAACAACGATGCCATATCGAAAAGGATCGAAATCAAAAGCGAAGCGAATGGAATAGAGTTCTGGATGTCAATCTATAGGATCAGGGCGATAATAGAAAAAGAATCGCAGATAGACGTGACAAATCAATTCATTACTGAAAGGACATACCTTCAGAGTGAGGTTCAACAAGAAAAAGATTTACAGCAAAAAGATGACAAGAAATCGGGATACAAAATTGCATTAGTAATTATTGGGTCCGCCGCGGTAATAGGCATGATTGCAGCTATGCAGCGTAATCACCATCACTAATTGCCCTGATTATGCTGCAATTACGAAAAGGAGACATCTTACTTATTCGGGCATAATCACTTGTTGTTGAAAAACTGTGGAATGAAACACGATATGAACCATAAACATGAAGAGAATAAAGCCCACCGACATATGGGACATGCTGCGCATGTCGGACACGCCGGCGATGAAGGGAGAGGTCATCATGATCATCATGCTCATATGGTAGCTGATTTCAAGAAGCGCTTCTGGATTTCATTAATACTCACGATTCCCATCCTCGCGTTATCACCGATGATCCAAAATTTTCTCGGACTTAGTGGCGCAATTGGATTTTCAGGCGACCTGTATGTTCTTTTTGCGCTTTCGACTGTTGTCTTTTTCCATGGGGGGTATCCATTTCTCAAAGGGCTGATCGATGAACTGAGATCGGGCAGGCCCGGAATGATGACCCTGATCGCCATAGCGATAGCAACAGCGTATCTCTACAGCAGCGCCGTGGTTTTCGGTCTTGAAGGCAAGATATTCTTCTGGGAGTTGGTGACCCTCGTCGACATCATGCTCCTGGGACACTGGATTGAAATGAAGTCTATCATGGGTGCTTCCAAAGCACTTGAAGAACTGGCGAGGCTCATGCCCTCTGATGCTCACAAACTCATGCCCGACGGGAGCGTAGTCGATATACCTCTTGGCGAACTGAAAGTGGGTGACAGGGTGATCGTAAGGCCAGGGGAGAAGGTTTCAGCTGATGGAGAGGTGGTAGATGGCGAGACATCGGTCAACGAATCGATGCTCACCGGTGAGTCGAAGCCTGTTTCAAAAAGAGTCGGCTCAGAGGTAACGGGCGGCGCTATCAACGGGGAAGGATCGATAACCGTTGAAGTCAAGAAAACGGGGAAAGATTCATTCCTTTCGCAGGTTGTTGCGCTCGTCAAAGAAGCACAGGCAACAAAATCAAAAACACAGGATCTGGCGAACCGGGCAGCTTTATGGCTTACCGTCATAGCTCTGGCCGGTGGGGCGATAACGCTTTTCATATGGTTTGTAATAATGAACAGAGATTTCGCTTTCGCTCTCGAACGAACGGTGACTGTTATGGTTATAACGTGCCCCCATGCGCTGGGGCTCGCGGTCCCGCTGGTTGTTGCGGTTTCTACCTCCCTGTCTGCAAAGAACGGATTGTTGATCAGAAACCGCGCTGCCTTCGAAAAGGCTCGGAATATTCAGGCTATAATTTTCGACAAAACGGGAACGCTCACGGAAGGTAAATTCGGCGTTACCGATATCGTTGTTTTTGACAAGGCAACCGACAAGGAAGAACTGCTTAAACTTGCAGCCTCTGTTGAGATTCATTCCGAGCATCCGATTGCAAAGGGAATCGTCGCCTCGGCGTCCGGTCATTTGTCGGTAGAGGATTTCAAGGCCATCCCGGGCAAAGGGGCGGAGGGCTATGTGAACGGGAAACAGGTAAAAATCGTCAGTCCCGGATATCTCAGAGAGAAAGACATAGCAATCAACGATAAGAGAATCGAGGAGTTAAAGTCGCAGGGTAAGACTGTGGTCTTTATTATGATCGATGAAGAGCTGAAAGGTTCCATAGCCCTCGCTGATATAATAAGACCGGAATCAAAAAAGGCTGTTTCAAAGCTCAAAGAAATGGGAATTGCCTGTATGATGCTCACGGGAGACAACGCACAGGTTGCTAAGTGGGTATCTGAAGAGATTGGATTGGATGAGTATTTCGCCGAAGTTCTCCCGCATGAGAAGGCTTCGAAGGTTAAAGAAGTTCAGTCAAGGGGCCTTGTTGTCGCTATGACCGGTGACGGGGTCAATGATGCCCCGGCCCTTGCCCAGGCAGATGTCGGTATTGCAATCGGTGCCGGAACCGATGTGGCTGTCGAGACCGCGGATATAATTCTCGTAAAGAGCAACCCTCTCGATGCGGTGGCAATAATCGGACTTGCCCGGGCGACATACAGAAAGATGGTTCAGAATTTGGCGTGGGCTACAGGATATAATGCCTTCGCTATTCCTCTTGCTGCGGGCGTGTTGTATCAGTCGGGTGTATTACTCAGTCCTGCCATGGGTGCGATACTAATGTCTCTGAGCACCGTAATCGTGGCGATTAACGCGAGATTATTGAAGATTTAGCGGAAACGCAGCGCTCAGTTCAAATAAAGTTCGTAAACGGCCAAGGAAATTGAAGAAACCAACAGGGTGTATTGATTGAAAGGAATAGTGAGAAATGAAAGGTATTGGCAGGTTCTCTTGCGATGCTCGTTGCCGTCAGGTATCAGCAATATTGATTGTCCTTCTTGTATTCACCTTTGGATGCAGGGAGGAGTCAAATGTGAGCGGAAAAGGAGGAAAGAGCGAATTTGCCAGTAATGGGGAGAGGATATATTTCACCGCTACCAGTGAAAAAGGAACGCCCATTAAAGCTACGGGAATGATGCATGAGATGAATCACGTTTGTGCTGATTGTCATGGGGCTGATGGAAGGGGAAGAACATTCAATATGATGATGGGGACGATAACGGCTCCAGATATTCGTTACAATACGCTGACAGGAGCGGATCACCATCATGAAGGGGGTGGCAGTGGACACGATGATGGAGATGAACATTCTCCCTATACGGATGAAACTATAAAACGGGCAATAACTATGGGCATGAATCCGGCCGGCGATGTGATGAACACTGCAATGCCCAGATGGGAGATGTCCGACGAGGATTTGGACGATTTAATAGATTTTTTAAGGAAGTTGAAGTAGCAGGATGCATGGTGGAATGTAATTCTCACAGAAAGAGATCAACGGGGATGAAAATACGAAGACGGAACTGACTGCTGGTATATTCTTATAAATTTACTGTTCCCAGTTCACGGCAGGCGCAGCGGTGCGTCGGGGCCCGTGGGTAATCCCAGCAGCATCCAGATCGCGAGCAGGATCGTCCAGAAAAGAGTGAAGACGGCGGTGTAGGGGAGCATCGTGGCGATAATGGTGCCGATGCCGTACTTCTCGTCGTACTTCTGCGCGAAGGCGACGATCAGCGCGAAGTAGCTCATCATGGGCGTTATGATGTTCGTGACCGAATCCCCGATACGGAACGCAGCCTGCGTGATTCCCGGGTGGTAGCCGAGCAGCATGAACATCGGCACGAATATCGGCGCCATGATCGCCCACTTGGCCGAGGCGCTCCCCATGAAGAGATTGATGAACGCCGATACGATGACGAACGAAATCAGCAGCCAGACGCCGGTAAAGCCGATTGAGCTGAGCAGCTCCGCGCCTTTGATCGCGAGCAGTGTTCCCAGGTTGCTCTCCTTGAAATAGTAGACGAACTGCCCGGCGAAGAAGACGAGAACGATATAGCCGGCGAGTCCGCGCATCGAGCCCGTCATGTGCTTGACGATATCCTTGTCGTTGCGGATCGTGCCGACGGCGGCGCCGTAGGCGATGCCGGGCACGAGGAAGAAGAGCATGATCGCGGTAATGAGGCCGTCCATGAAGGGGGAGCGCAGGAGCGATGCCGTCTCTGGGTTTCTCAGGATTGCATGTTTCGGGATGGTAAGGACCAGGAGAACGGCGATTACGATGGCGAGCGAGATGCCGGCCCAGATGAGACCGCGCCGTTCGTGCTTGGAGACCGTTTCGAGCTCGACGAGGTCGCCTTCGTACTTACCGAGCCTCGGCTCGACGAATTTCTCCGTCACCCACGTGCCGAGGATCGTGATGAGAACGGCCGATGCGATCATGAAGTAGAAATTCACAGCCGGATTTATTTTCATGACGGGGTCGACGAGTTGGGCCGCAGACTCGGAGAGTCCTGCAAGAATCGGATCGACGGAACCGATCAGAAAATTCGCGCCGAATCCTCCCGAAACGCCGCAGAATGCCGCGGCGAGGCCAGCCATCGGATGCCTTCGAAACGCCACAAAGACCATCGCTCCCAACGGGATCAAGACGACGTAACCGACGCTCGATGCGAGATGGGAGAGGACCCCGGCGGCGACAATCGCCGCAGTCACGAGGCGCCTCGGGGCGGCGAGCACGAGGTGGCGGAGCAGAGCCGAAATGAGTCCCGAGCCCTCGGCCACGCCGATTCCGATCATCGTGACGAGCACGATGCCGAGGGGAGGGAAGTGGACGAAGTTATCGGTCGTGCGCGAAAACATGAACCGAAGACCGTTCGCATTGAGAAGGCTCACGGCTTCTATCAGTTTTCCCGTGCCGGGATGGACCGCGGTGACGCCGGCACGCTTCACGATTTCGGAAACTATGACGATAATGAGAGCGAAGATCGCAAACAGCGTTGCGGGGTGCGGTAATCTGTTACCGGTTTTCTCTATGCGATCGAGAATTCGGAGAAAAAATCCTCTCTTCTCTAGTGCACCATCGGGATTCTCGTTTTTTTGAATCATTGGAATAACGATATTTTGCTTACGGAACAGCCATTTGTTTTCAGAGGAGCATAAACGCCACGGCGGCAATGGGCAAGGCTTTTTCCGGCATCGCTACGTCAGGTTCTTGCCCACGGTGGCAGGTATAAGGCGGCCGTACTTCACTCCTTTGAGCGCTATGAGCTCGTTTGCGATGTTTCTCACGTGAGCCGGCTTTCCCTTTATGACTTTTGCCTCGAGGCAGTTGTGGTGGTCGAGGTGGAGGTGGAGCGTTGTGATTATCTCACCGGGCCGCTTGTGTTCCTTCCGGAGCATTTGGGATGAAAGCTCTCTCTGGTGGTGATCGAAAACGATGACGAGCACGCCGATCACCTCGTGCTTCGATTTTGCCCATTCGTCCTCGACGATCGCGGAGCGGATCATGTCCCGTATCGCTTCGGACCTGTTCGGATAGCGTTTTTGTTTTACGATCAGGTCGAGTTTGTCAAGAAGTTCGGTATCCATCGATACGCCGAAGCGAGTCGTCTTCATCTCTCTTCCTCTCGTGTATAGTGTGTATGCTTGTATGTCGTAGGAACGGTGCCGTGCGGCGCCCTGTGGGCATGCACCAATCCCGCTTTCTCGAGCAACGCGTGATTTTCGAGGATGCGCAAGGCGGGTCCCGTAGCGATGAGGTTTTGCTCCGGACCGAGAACGATCGCCCGAGTGCCGATGTGCCTGGCGAGGAGCAGATCCTGGGTGGCGATAACGAGCGTTTTGCCCCGGTCGGAAAGGTCCGCGAGGAGATCTATCAATATCCCTTCGGTCGCCGGATCGAGGTTTGCCGTCGGTTCGTCCATGAGATAGACATCTGGATCGACCGTTACGACCGATGCTATGGCAACCCGCTTTTTCTCGCCGCTGCTCAATCGGTACGGGTACCGATCGGCGATCGACTCGAGCCGCAGCAGCTTCATCGCGTTCTCGACACGCCGGCTGATAGCTTCTTCGCTGAGCCCCTTTTGGAGAGGGCCGAAGGAGAGTTCGTCACGAACCGTCGGTGAGAAGCACTGGATGTCCGCGTCCTGGAAAATGAGACCCACCCGGCTCCTGAAGCGTTTCTGGAATTCGGTGTCGTTCAGACGTGATTCGGTCACGGCCTCTCCAAACGCCCGCAGCTCCCCCTCTTGGGGAGAGACGAGCCCATCGAGGATCTTGAGCAGCGTCGACTTCCCCGACCCGTTGGGACCGAGGAGTATCGTGCATGCACCCGACGCAATTTCCAATTTGTCGATTCGCACTCCCGGGACTCCATCGGGGTATGTGTATCGCATCACGCTCATCTCGAATGCGTTTTCTCCGTGCGTGTTCCCGTGAGCCCGCTCGGTGTTCCCGTGAGCTTCCTCGAAGGTCCCTGCGCCGCCTCCGCCGGGAGCGAAGCTCGCGGGATCGACATAACCTCGCGATGCCATCGCCATTTGAATCCCCTCGGCGAGATGGAGCGAGCGCAGGAAGAGATACCCTGAACTTCTCGTAATGAACCGGAGCTCCCGTCTGAAAGGGAGGGTTGTAATGACACGGCTTTTTCTCGCCAGCAGCAACTCCGAAAGGGATCGGAGAAGCAGCAGGAGGTACCGGTATGATATGGAGAGAAGAGAGACGAACATCGCCGGGACCTTGAGACTTCGAAGCGCGTCGAGGACGGCGTTCCACGATGTCGTCAGTATCAGGAGCACGGTGAAAGAAACGCTCGTCGACACTCTCAGAACGAGAAAGAGAGCGGTGATCGCTCCTTCACGTGTCACCGTCAGCGGTCCGAGGGAGAAAAGAGGTCCCCCGGGTGTTAGAAAAAGGGCCGGCAGCGCTATTATTCCCGAGAAGAGCGGTATGAATATCCACACGCGCCCGAGAAATTCGATGATATTAATTCTGGAAAGAAGAGCAAAAACAATTGAAATCATATAGAGTGATATCAGAAATGGAATACTCTTTGTGAGCGAACACATAATGACGAGTAATACGATACCGGGCAGCTTCACCCGCGGGTCAATTCGCTGAAGGAGCCCGCGCCTTCGCACCCAGCGTTCGCTCGCGATCGTTCGCTCGAGGATTGCGGTAACCGCCGTTATGTTCTTTTCAAGGAACCTGCCCATGTCTTGCCACCTTGGTGATCAGGAGAACGATCGCGACCGTGAGACCTGCACCGAGCAGAGCGCTGACGATGGTTCCGAACCCCAGTTTCCATCCCGTGTCCGTGAGTCCCGGAACCTCGTAATCGGGGATCGGTGCTTCCGGTTTCGTTTCGACTGTTTTCTTCATATCTTGCGGTTCGAATCCAATCCGCTCCTTGATTGTTTCGAGATCCCACTCGCCCCATGCGCCGCCGACGGCGAGCAATCCGAGCGGAGTAAGGAGCGCCAGGACGGCGAGTATGATCCAGCCCCGTTTATACTTCATCGTATGCAATCCTGAACATTTCCATCTGTATTCGATATTTGGCTAAATAAGCGGCCATTCTTTTCACTCCGCTG
>CBDUQN010000029.1:0-32137 GCA_965369375.1 uncultured bacterium
GGCGGATTATACGAGGTCGGAAGCCACGGGCTTTAGCCCGTGGAGTTCGTTCATTGAGGCATTACAAGTAGGTAAATAACAGGAAGAATACCGATCGGAGGTTGGGAAGTGGATTCTTCGATTTTTCGTAAATACGGCCACGAACTCGTCGATTGGGCCGCTGATTACATGGACAACGTGGAAGCATACCCGGTGATGCCGCGCGTGAAACCGGGAGACGTGAGGGACAGGCTGCCCGAAAATCCGCCGTTGAAGGGAGAATCAATGGATGATATCATTTCCGATTTCAAATCGATTCTTCTGCCCGGTATCACGCATTGGAATCATCCCCGCTTTTTCGCGTACTTTCCTGCAAACAACAGCGGCCCCTCGATTCTCGCCGAGCTTCTCTCGGCGACACTCGGGATCAACGCGATGATGTGGCAGACTTCGCCCGCCGCGACCGAGCTCGAGGAACTCGTAATGGATTGGCTCGCTCGGATGCTCGAGCTGCCGGACGGGTTCAAGGGTGTGATACATGACACCGCTTCGACGGCCACACTGTGTGCCCTGCTGTGTGCACGGGAGAGGGGATCGGGATACAAGATCAATACGAGCGGCTTTGACCGTTATACGGGTATCCATTCGTTGCGGATCTATACCTCGACCGAGGCACATTCTTCTGTGGAAAAGGGTGTGCGTATCGCCGGATTCGGTGCTGACAACCTCGTGAAGATCGCCGTCGATTCGGGCTTTGCCATGGATCCGGGAGACCTCGAAAAAAAGATCGAGGCCGATGTCTCGAACGGACTGCGCCCCT
Source organism: uncultured bacterium (assembly GCA_965369375.1). GTDB lineage: Bacteria > Krumholzibacteriota > Krumholzibacteriia > Krumholzibacteriales > Krumholzibacteriaceae > CBDUQN01. The sequence continues at coordinate 800 of CBDUQN010000029.1, forward strand.
GCTGCATATGCGCCACCGTCGGCACGACCTCATCGACGGCGAACGATCCCCTGAGGCCGATCGGCGAGATTTCCCGGCGGCATGGACTCTGGCTGCATGTTGATGCGGCGATGGCGGGAAGCGCGGGGATCCTGCCCGAGAAGCGTGCGATACTCGACGGCATGGAACATGTGGATTCTTTCGTCTTCAATCCACATAAATGGCTCTTCACCAATTTCGACTGCTCCGCCTTTTTCTGCCGGCACCCGGATATACTCACATCCGTCTTCTCCATACAACCGGAATATCTCAAGACCGGCAGGGACAGGGAGGTCACGAACTTCAGGGACTGGGGGATACAGCTCGGTCGGCGTTTCCGCGCTCTGAAGCTATGGTTCGTCATCCGCCATTACGGTGTGGAGGGGCTGCGTGACAGGCTGAGGGCTCACCTGGCGATGACCGAGGAGTTCGCATCCTGGGTGCAGGAGAGCGCGTACTTCGAGCTTATGGCGCCCGTTGCGCTCACCGCCGTCTGTTTCCGGTTTCGACCGCCGGATGCGGACCTGCCGGAGTCTACGCTGGAAGAGATCAACAGCGAGCTGATGGACGAAGTCAACCGATCGGGACGCATCTATATCACGCATACACGGCTGCGGGATCGATTCTGTCTGCGCCTTAATGTCGGGCAAACGAGAACGGAGATGGTGCATGTAGAGGAGGCATGGAACGTACTCAACGAGACCCGTCTCGTAAAGCAGTGGCGCCAGAATCGGTGAAAAAGGAATCGGTGAAAAAGAATGTGTTTGCATCGTCTAAACGAGGAATCGGTGAAAAGGAATCGGTGAAAAAGAATGTGTTTGCAGCGTCTAAATATTGTATAATTAAAGCGAGACCCCGGGGACGATTTCATGGGGAGGCAAGCCATGAAAAATATTTTCATATTTTCATTGCTCATCGTCTTTTCGGTGTTCCTTCAGGGATGCTCGGATAATTCAATGCCTTACAATACATTTTCCTCCAACGGCGATCCGGGCGCGGACGTTGTAATCGTCGATGATCTCTCCGAGGACATCGAGATACGGTGCGGACAGACCGTTCTCGTAGAATCCGAAGATCTCGAGATCTACTTTTCGGACGTGCTGCTCGAATGCAGATGCCCGTCGAATGTCGTATGCGTGTGGGAAGGACAGGCCGAGATAGAGATGTGGTTTACCAGACCGGATGTTCTTCCCGATGTCGCCATAGCGGTGATTCGACCCGGCAGGAATCCCGGCCGGTATCCGCATTATGAATCGTATGCTCTCGATTACAGGATAGTGCTCGAGAGTCTCGTCCCCTATCCGAAGGCCGGTCGCCATTTCGGAAAAGGGAAATATATCGCCACCATCGGAACCGAGAAGCTGCCGCCCGGAGGCGAATATGATCCCGTCATATTCACCTGGGCCTTTCCCATCTCTCTTCAGATCGATCCCGTAGAGGTTATCGACGGTACGGTAACGGACGACACGCTCACGCTGAGCGTCAGGCACTCCGGCGGATGCGGCGATCACAGCTTCAAGTTTTTCGCGAGACCGTGTTTTTTGGAATCATACCCTGTGCAGATCAACTGCTACCTGCAGCACATCGATCACGGCGATCCGTGCGACGCCATTGTAGGAAACGAGGCTTCATTCGACATCAGACCGATCGCTGAATCGTACTACGAAGGATATTCCGCATACGACGATATCATTTTGAATATATACGGATATTTCACGGACCAGCACGGAGAGAAGATCCAGGTAATCTATTCACCGCAATAGAAAGAGCGATTTACACAATCGATCCCGATGATAAAGGAAAATACCAAACCTCTCATACGGGCAATTCCGCTCATTGCCGTTCTCCTGTGCATTTCGATGCCTTCTATCGCCGACATCCATATCGTGAAGCGGATCAGGCGTTTTTCCGAGCAGTCTTCGGAAACGATCTCGTACACCGTCGATACATGGATCGCACATGACAGGGAGTATCGAGCGGACAACCACCAAGTACGCATCAAGCGATACGACCTGAACAGGCACTGGTATATAGACAATAGAACGAAAACCTTTGTCGAGCGGTTTCTCGTTGAATCCGCCGAGCAGGAAAGGCAGGAGGATCTCCACAACGAGGGTTTTATCTACGAGCCCGAATACGACTGGGAAATAAGAGAAGGGGGCAAGGCGAAGGTGATAGGCGGGATCCAATGCAAACAGTTCATACTTGACGGCGACGCCGATTTCGCCGAGAAGGTGATCGAGCTCTGGGTTGCCGATAGTCTTCCCGTCGGTGAGCAGTACCGGGAGGCGCTCCTCGGACATTTCGCACAATCCGAAACGCACTCGATCATGGCGATGTTTCCGCAGCTGCGAGGCTCTTTCATCGTTTCTGAAAGGACAACGACAAAGTTACCTGTCATTGCACGTTTTTCGGTTGAATCGAAAATCGTCTACCTCGAGGAGGCGGCTCCGCCTCCTCGTATCTATGAACTACCCAAGGACGTGCAGAGAGCTCTCACACGGGATTACTGAGCGGGAGACCGATGTCATTAAAGCACTCGATACGCATGCTCATCTCTGCAATCGCGCTCCTCTATTCAGCGGCTGCAGCCGGTGACGGCGATGAAATGCACCCTGTAATGAGAATGGAACTCTTCAGACTCCGGGAGACGCGGAACATCCTCGGGCAATATGCGGACAGGGTATGGCCGGGATGGGAGGGTTTCGACGAGGTTCCCTTTCTCTTCGCTTACGAGAACGGTGTGCGCATGCTCGTCGGGCATCCCGCGCCGCCGCCTGAATTCGAAATCGTGGAAGGAGCAGAGATAGAGGGCAAGCAGGTATTCGTCGACCGGTCTCGTGAGATCGAGATCGAGATGGCATGGCCCATGGAAATCGGCGGAGGCGTGAGCAGTCTCGGGACATACGAAGGGAAGACCGTCCGCATCATTTCGATCAATCCCCGATCCTACCTTCCTACAGAGGAAGGTAGCGATCCGACCTCAAGTCCCCGGTATTCGAGCGAAAATGCGATCCTGCTGTACATTCACGAGCTCTTCCATGTTTTTCAGCTTTCCTTCTACGAGTTCAAGTACGGAAACCTGCAATATAATCCCGATGTCAATTATGCCGTCTACTCCGAAATCGAGGGACGGGCGCTTCTCGCTGCTTTCCAAGAGAAAGATGCACCCGCCGCGAGGGACTACCTCGAGGATTTCATCGTTGCAAGGAAACTGAAATTCAGAAGCATGGCCGAGACGGAACGGCGCCAGGAACTCTCCGAGGATATCAACGAGGGGACTGCCCGCTACGCCGAATATGCAGTCCTCCGGAATATCGAGAGGGGATACTCGCCGGTGATAACGGAGCGAGACGATCCATATTTCCACCAGTTTGACAGTCTCGGGTACTATTTCGAGCGCAGGCTGCAGCAATTTACCTACTATATCGACCAGACCCTCTCGAGCAAGATGAAATGCTATTATTACGGTTGTTTTCAGGCATTGCTTCTCGACAGGTTTGTTGATGGGTGGAAGGAGGCTATCGGCCGGAATAACGGCTCCATGTTTGCTCTGATCGATGATTTTTTCGCTATGAATGACGAAGAGGAAAAGGCGGTGGCGGCGCGGCTCGGTGACCGGTACGGCTACGATTCTCTCGTTCTCAAGCACGGCCCGGTGATCGAGGAGAGAGACAGAGCGTTCGAGGAGTACAATGCCCAGGAGGGGACTGCCTTTATTGTAAGCTTCGAGCCGATTTTGGAATTCCCGTTGCCACGTATGGATGAAAAAACGAAGAAGTATACGATCGGCTACCGGTCCGTTTATCCTGAGGGGATAAGCGCTATAGAGATCCGGGAGGTCTCGCTCGAAGGAAAAGGCAAGCCGCTTCTTGTCGATCAGATATACTATCTCAAGTTAGTCGATACGGATAATCGAGGATATGAGATCGATTATTCGAGAAGAGAGAATGATATTTACTACGACGCTACGGTGAATACGAGCGGATTCACCTTGAAAGCTCCAAAGATCAAGGTCAGAGAGCGGGGAAAGAGGATTAAATTCATAGTTCTTTCAAAGGTTAGTGAGAGAGGGGAGGGAGGATGATCGGATCGGCGGTTGCCGAACCGGTTGTTCTTACCTTCCGGCCGGGGGGCTCAATCATCGAAGCCCTCGAATTGCCGATCCTTGTACGCGTCGCAGCGGGAGCAAAGCATGATTTTTTCACGTTCCCCCCGTGACAGGAAATCGGCGTAACGAAGCCGGGCCTCACCGTTCCAGATTTCGAGAACGCTCTCCTCGGTGACATCACCGATAACCGCTCTCCCCGCAATATCCCAGCAGCAGAGAACGGCCCGCCCATCGGAGTAGAAGAACATCTCCTCTCTCATTTTGAGGCAGGGCTTGCGAACCATCGTCACGCCGTCATCCCAGGGCCAGTTGTAGAGGGGGACGATAAGCGTTCGGTCGGCCCGCCCGCTCCAGTACTCTATGAACGGCTTCTGTTCATCCTTGTTGATATCCATGTCTATCATGCGCACTTCCGTTACGACGCTGCTGTGATTTCCCGAGGCCCTCTCGATGAATCGGTTGATATTACCGACAACGCGGTTGTAATCCAATCCGACGCGGCACTTCCCGTAGGTGCTTTTCGAGAATGCATCGACGCTGAAACGGATGAGATCCACTCCTGCCTCCAGCAGATCGACTGCTTTCCGGTCATCGAGGAGGCTGCCGTTTGTGTTTATCTCGACACGAGCGGTACGATCTTTCTTGATATACGAAATGATCGTGGGGAGGCGTTTGTCGATCAGTGCTTCGTTCTGAAGGAATGGGCGATACGTGATTCCCAGTTCCCTCGTTTCGTCTATGATCTTTTTCCAGATCGATTCCGGCATAAGAACCGGTTTTCTATCGATTTTGCGCTGCGGGCAAAAGGGGCACTTCGCGTCGCATCCGATCACCGTCTCGAGCTGTATATACCGTGGCTGGCTGAGGACTTTCAATGCACTCTCCCTCTTTATCAGTGTAGCTGAAGGTATTTTTCAATCAAATCTACGCAAAAGCGCGCGGCTCCGCAACGCTTTCGTATGAATCGCGCGCCGTTTTCTCCGAGGGCTTGAAGGAGAGCGCGGTCACTCAGCAAGCGATCCACCGCTTTTTCAAAATCGCGATCCGTGTGCAGAATCGTACCGACCTCGATGTCGACCAGCTTACGTGCCTCGTGTGAATTATCTATGCGGGGACCGAAGAGAACGGGTAGTCCGAGAACGGCCGGCTCCATGACATTGTGTACCCCCGTCGAAAAGCTGCCGCCGACATAGGCGATTTTTCCCGTTCTGTAGAGCTCGGCCAGGTACCCCACGCCATCCGCGACGACTACGGGTTCTGAACAACTCTCCGCGCGCTCGAGTTTCGACAGGAGCCGGAATGCAAGGCCCTGCGCCCCGAGAGCCTTTTTGATTTCATCGAGACGCTCGTCGGTCGGTTCGTGCGGCACGAGGATGAGGCCCGTCCCGGGATGTTTCCCGAGAATCTGCTTGAAACCCGGTATGACAATAGCCTCATCGCCCGGCCAGGTGCTTCCCGCGATGATAAACGGCCGGCTGTCGGTGACAAGCGCTTCGGGCAGCTTCACCGTCGATGTATCGATTCTGCGGCATACCTGGTCGTATCTCGTGTCACCGGCTGTAATTATCTCGACATCGCCGGATGAGCCATCCGAGAACCGCCCGGCATCCTCGTCCGATATCGCCGCTATCGCCGTCAATCTCGAGTATATGTGGCCGTAAAATCTCCGTGCGATCCGGGAGAGCCGCTTCGAACGGGGAGCGAGTGTTCCGGAGACGAGGATCTGGGGTATTCCGCGTTCGGCGGCTTCGCAAATCAGATTCGGCCAGAGATCGAATTTTACATACACGATCATGTCCGGATTCAAGGTATCGAGGCAAAAGCGCGCGTTCCCGATGGTATCGATAGGGAGATAATCGATGAATTTGACGGCCGTGTTCCGCTTCGACCGGTCGAATCGCTTGAAATAGTTCATGCCGGAGGGTGAGTAAAAGGTCAGCGCGAGGTTGCATCCAGGACCGATGCGGTCGGTGAGCAAATCCATGACCGGCTTCGCCTGCTCGAATTCACCGACGGAGGAGACGTGGAACCACACGGTGGGTCCGGGAGCATCGAGACGTGGCGTGGCATCGAACCATCGTTCCCGATAACCCTTTCTTCCCCTGAGACCCTCGGCTATTTTTTCGCTGAACGGGGAGGCGATACGAGCACCGAGGGCTGCAAGGGGAAGGAGGAGGTTGTAAACAGCTCTCTCGAAAATCACCCGCCTTCTCCGTTTCTCGCCGTCCCACGGGAGGATGTGCGCTTTCGCTCTTCGAGAACCGCGTGGACCGCCTCGATGATCCGTTCCGGAGGTATGCTCGTCAGACATTCCTTCGTGCGGGGGGGGCAGGGCCGGGATCCGTTCCTCGAGCATGGCCGGCAGTCGAGCGCGACCTCGAGCGCCCTGCTTTCGGGCAGATGAGGAAAATAACCGAATTCCTTGACCGTCGGCCCGAATATAGCGACGACTGGAGTTCCCACCGCCTCCGCAATGTGAAGAGGCGCGGAGTCGTTTGTAACAAGGACGCCGCAACGCTTGATAATCGCAGCCGTTTCGAGAATCGAGCACGTGCCCGCGAGATTCAATATTGACGACTCGCCGTGCCCGGTCAGGGCATCGGCGGATTCGACGTCCTCTGCGGAGCCGAGAAGAATGACTCCGTGCCCGGACTCTGCGAGCTCGCTCGCGAGCTCGCGGTACAGCTCGAGTGGCCATCGTTTTGTTTCCCAGCGCGCTCCGGGAGCGATGGCGATGAGTTCCCTTCCATCTAATCCGGCGATGATTGCTTCCGCCTTCTCAGCGGCCTCCCGCGGTATTGTGAGCGCAGTGACCGCTTCCGGGACCGGTATGCCGAGACGGGCGGCGAGGTCGAGATATCTGGCCGTCTGATACGTTACGTCGTCGAAGAGATTGCGCTTTTTCTTGATCAGCAGGGTTTTTTTCACCTGGTCCTTTCGCAGCTGTACCTTTCTGCGAGCCCTGAGGACCCGGTAGAGGAGGTTGCTGCGTGGCACGTTGTGCGCGTCGATGATGGTATCGTAGCGTTCCTTTCGCAGCCGCCAGATGAGCCGGATCATATCCGCCGCACCGCTGCTTCGGATGGTGAATACTTGATCTACATTTTTATCTTCTTTAAAGATTTCCGCATATTGTTCCTTACAGGCAAGATGGATCTCGCTGCGCGGGAGTCCTTCCCTGACAGCCTTGAGAAGGGGGGTCAGAAGCACGAGATCGCCGAGCGAGCTGAAACGTATGACAAGAATTTTCAAGGGGTTTGCTTCCATACGACACACACTCCAGTAACAGACTCGAATATAAGTAAAGCGCATTCTCAAGTCTAGTTATTAAAAGTGGCCTTGCTGATACGAATCACGGACGCATATATTCAAGGGGAAACTCTGATAAAAAATTGCGATAATTTGCAATAATTCCTAAATAAAGCAATAAGTTCTTGAAAATTTGCTGTTATTGTTTTAATATAAAGTTGCATGCGCAATTGTTTGATTTTTAGCCTATTGCCATGCGGCTTTAACACAGATAAACATAAACTGGTACTTGCAGTCGCTGAAGCAGTTAGGTGCGTGTCTCTGAATTGTTTCAGCCAGGTGAAAGGTAGGACATGGAAGGAAAGAATGAAATCGGATCGCGTATCAAGCAGTTCCGGCTATCTAAGGGATTGACTCTCAAGGACATAGAAGTAAAAGCAAATGTTTCGGCCACTCACGTATCAGAGATCGAGCGGGGAATGACATCACCCACGGTAGGCGCCCTCGCCAAAATAGCTCATGCAATGGGGACGGATGTAGCCTATTTCGTCGAGAAAAAGAATGTCTCGAAGACCACGATCGTTCATAAACCCGAGCGAAAGAAAATGCAGTTCAAGGACTGGGGAGCGACATATTTCTCGCTCGCGAAAAAAATTCCAAATCCCAAGATGTCGTTTCTCGAAGTGGAGCTCGAACCGGGAATCAAGCGTCCGGAGGAGACGAGCACGCATGATGGTGAGGAATTCGCCCTCGTCACCAAGGGCGTTATGGAGATAATTATCGGAGAAGAGAAGTATATCCTCAAGGAGGGTGACAGCATACATTACAAGGCGAACAAGCCTCATGCCATGCGGAACATCGGCGATGCCAAGTGCCGGGCGATCTGGATCACGCTGCCCCCCTATAGTCTGTAACGGGTTGATGCAAGCAATAATACCGGAGGTGTAACAGTAGTATGATTTCCAAGGAAGAAATCGGCAGGAGAATCAAAAAAATGCGGGAAGAGCAGCATCTGACGTTGAAAAACGTCGAAGCAAAGGCCGGTATATCCGCCACGCATATATCCGAAATCGAACGCGGGAAGACGTCACCGACAATCGGCGCGTTGATTCGTATCGCCGACGCCCTCGGCAAGGATCCTGCCTATTTCATCGAAGATGAGGAGTTGCGGGATGTTTCGTTCATTGCGCTCGAGGATCTTGAGACTTCCATACTGGAGCGGGCGAAGGGATCCAAGGAAATGTTGACCAATTCGATTCCGAGCGGGAAGATCAATGCGCAGCTGATCACGCTAGCCCCCAATGAAGCAAAGGATATTCTGCTGCACTCCCACGAGGGGGATGAATCCGCCCTGATACTCGAGGGTACCGTGCTTTTCAGTATCGAAGGCGCCGTTCAGAAACTTACCGAAGGGGACAGCATTTACTACGTCGCTTCGCAGGAACACGGTTACACGAACGGTTCCGAGACTGACGAGTCGCGGATGATCTGGTTTGCCTCAGAACGGCGAGTAGACTGAGTAATCACCGAGATAGGTAGCATTTGGGAGCCGCCGATCGAAAGACCGGCGGTTTTTTTATTGACATAATTTTTTCTATTAACTTAAAGTCTGACAACAGGGAAAGGGGGGATCGATTTGGAAAACACTTCTCATGACAACAGCAATAGTGAAACGCACCTGTTTCAGTACCTCGTGGTTATGTTTCAGAACCTCGCCATGCAGCAGATGGGCAAGTTAATTAATCCGGTAACGGGTAAATTGGAGCAAGACTTGCAGCAGGCACGTATCACTATAGATATGGTTCAGATGATCAAGGAGAAGACTGCCGGGAACCTAAAGCTGGAAGAGCAGCGACTTATCGATAAGATCATGCTCGAGCTCCAGATGAATTACGTGGACGAGGCAAAGCGGATCGAGGAAGAGCCGGAGGAAAAGGCATCAGAGAAAGAGGATGAGGGTGGGGATGATGAGGGTGCAAAGGCGGTTTCAGACGATGCCGGATCGGAATCCAACGAGGAACCGGGCGATGACGAACAGGCCGGAGAAGAGACGCGGAGCGCGAAATCATCGGCTTCGAAACCGAAAGATGTGAAAAAGGCTTCTCGGAGAAAAAAGGCCAAGCGTAAGAAGAAAAACGGATAGAATTCATTCAGACGGCTACTAAAGGAGGGTTGGCTATGAAGGTTATAACCCACCTGCTATTGGCAACTTTGTTGATCACAGTTTTAGCGGGAGCAGCCGAAGGCAGTAACACCTCATGGGGGGGTACCGCCGGAACGCTGCACCTGCAGGATGCAGGAACCGTGGGGAGGGGGAAACTGATCTTCTCCCTGGGCAGCTCGTATTCGAGGACGCCTGACGTATGGTTAACGAGAGATCCGCCAAGCATGTTGCTCAGCTCGTCCTGGGAAACGGCGCCTGTCACTTATCACACCTTTCTATCGAGACTTGTGCTCACCATCGGCCTAAGTGATTACATAGAGATTTCATCGGGTCTCGATATCAGGAACTGGATCATGCAGGTCTCCGACGAATGGGAAGAGGGGAACTTCAAGACGTATACACGGGGAGGGATAGGCGACCTGGATGTCAGCCTGAAGGTCTGTCCTCCCATCCCGTCGGATTACTTCAAGCTCGGATTTCTCGGACACATCAATATCCCGACGGGAAACAAGGAAAGGCGCTTTACGACCGATGCCGTTGATTTCGGGGTCAAGGGTCTCTTCACCGTGCAATTTCTGGAAATAGAGAAATTCGTGCCCACCAAGCTTCACTTCAACCTCGGTTACTTTTTCAATAAAAATGAAGAGGACGGCTACGGGATTATTTACTGGAACCATCCCGACTCGAGTGGATTCAGTCCACCCGCCTATCCGTATTCAAAGCAGGGTGAGAGTGATAGCTTCAATGATATGTTCAACTTCGGGACCGCTGTCGAGTTCCTGGCCGGAAACACGAGCCTCTTTGTCGAATTCAACTGGGACAAGCTCTACAAGGCCGACTTCAATGAAACGGTCGTTGATTCGAGCATCTACTACGGATACCGGAATCAGAACACCTATACGATCACACCCGGCATCACGGCAACATCGTCCGCAGGCGTCGGCGTGACACTCGCCGCCGATTTCAATGTGAACTCGGAGAACAACAAACCGATCACCAATCCTCCCGACTGGAAGGTTTACTTCGCCCTGTCGTTCGGCAAGTTCATCATTCCGCAGGATGCCGATGATGATGGTATCGAGGACAAGCTCGACAAGTGTCCCGACGATCCCGAGGATTTCGACGGGTACGAGGACGAGGACGGTTGCCCCGACCTCGACAACGACAAAGACGGTATAGAGGATGGTGTGGATGATTGCCCCGACCTCGCCGAGGATTTCGACGGATTCGAGGACGGTGACGGTTGCCCCGACCTCGACAACGACGGTGACGGTATTCCGGACGTCGAGGACCGCTGTCCGAACGAACCCGAGGATTTCGACGGATTCGAGGACGGCGACGGTTGCCCGGATGTTCTTCAAGACAGCGATGAGGACGGTGTCCCCGATGACCTGGACAGGTGTCCGCTTCAGCCTGAAGACATAGACGGTTTCCAGGATGAGGACGGCTGCCCCGATCTCGATAACGATCTCGATGGTATTCTCGACACCGACGACAGCTGTCCGAACGAGCCGGAGACATTCAACGGCTATCAGGACGAGGACGGCTGTCCCGACGAGAGGCCCATCGAGAAGAAATTTATCATGCGCGGGATACACTTCGAAACGGGCTCCGCCGCACTCACGCCGGATTCGTACGCGATTCTCGATCAGGTCGTACGATCGCTCATGGCCTATCCGGAGGTCCGGGTCGAGATTCGCGGCTACACGGACAGCGTGGGAAGCGCCGAGTATAACCAGGGGCTCTCGGAAAGAAGGGCGAATTCAGTGAGAGAGTACCTGCTTAACTCCGGAATCAGCCCGGACCGTCTGGTCGCGAGGGGATACGGAGAGATGGATCCGATTGCGTCGAACAAGACTCCGGGAGGCCGGTCCGAAAACAGGAGAATCGAGTTCCACCGGCTCAACTAGTCCGGATCGATAGATGGCATACAGAAGAAAAAGGGGGGGGCGGATGCCCCCCCCTTTTTGCATTGTGATTGGCGTGAGTCCCTATCGCGGTTTCTTGCTCTGTTGCCAGAGCGTTTCCATTTCATCGAGCGTGAGGCCTTCGAGCGTCTTTCCTTCCGCGAGCGCCATGCCCTCCATACTCTCGAAGCGCGCCATGAATTTCCGTGAAGTGATTTCGAGGGCAATCTCGGGATTCGTCCCGAGCTGGCGCGCAAGGTTTACAACGGTAAAGAATATATCCCCCATCTCCTCCTTCACGCGTTGACGCTCTCCCTCGTCGAGAGCCTTCTCGAGCTCGTCGATCTCCTCGCGGAATTTCTCGATGATCCCTGCATGATCGGGCCAGTCGAAACCGACCGCCGCAGCCTTTTTCTGAATCGCCAGTGCCTTTTGCAGGGGAGGGAGTTCGGAGGGGATGTCCGTCAAGATTCCCTTCCGTGACCGGGGTTCCTTTTCTTCTTGCTTTATTCGCTCCCATTCGGAGAGGCTTTCACTGCTGTTGCGTGCCGTGGTGGAGCCGAATACGTGAGGGTGGCGCTTGACGATTTTTGAATGAACCCGCGATATGATATCGGACAGCGCCGTCTTCCTTTTTTCCAGAAGCAGCTCGTGCACGAATATGACGAGGAAGAGGACATCGCCGAGCTCCTCCTCGACTTCGTCCCAGTCTTGAGCTTTTTCGGCGCCGAGGAGCTCGTAGGATTCATCAATGAGATATAAGATGATATCGTCCATCGTCTGTTCCCTGTCCCACGGACAGCCGTTTTCGCCGCGCAAGCGGCGCAGGGTCTTTCTCAAATCGCCGATTTCCCGTTCCAGATTTCGGTCATCGACTTCCATTGTTTCCTCCCCGTTATGGTGATTATTCAAGCCTCTCCTCCGGGATCCCGGTGCATGTGATCAGAGGAAGAGTATATACAATGTTGATTGCTCTGACAATTCATGATACAATATCCGTTTACATTTCGAAATCGGAGATTGGCGGTGTTGGAAAGCATAATCATACGAGGCGCCCGGGAACACAATCTCAAGGATATCGATCTCGAGCTTCCCCGCGGGAAGGTGATCGTCGTTACCGGCGTATCCGGTTCGGGAAAATCCTCACTCGCCTTCGACACCATTTATGCCGAGGGACAGCGGCGATACATCGAATCCATCTCGACGTACGCGCGGCAGTTTCTCGAGAAGCTCGGAAAACCCGATCTCGACGAAATCTCCGGGCTTAGCCCGACGATAGCCATCAAGCAGAAGAATACGGTGACGAGCGCGAGATCAACCGTCGGAACAGCCACGGAAATCTATGACTATCTCCGCCTTCTCTTCGCGAGGGTGGGAAAGATCATATGCCCCGAATGCGGTATCGAGGTCCGATCCCATACACCGACCGGTGTCGCCGGTGAAGTGGTAAAGCGCTACGAAGGAGAAGTGGTCTGTCTCTTCGTTTCATTGGGAAGATTCGATGTCGGGGAGTGGGAGGCGAAAAAGGGATACTTCCTCTCACGGGGATATACGAGGCTTCTCGTAGAAGGGCAGCCCGTTCGGATCGATGATTTCCCGGATAAGAAGAGTGAGGGCAGCGAGATCGGACTGTTGCTCGATCGCCTCAAGGCGAGCAGAGAAAACAGATCGCGCATAGCAGAATCGGTAGAGCTTGCGTACCGCGAGCCGTCCGGGCGTATCGAGGTTCAGGACGTCTCGGGAAAGCGTTGTTTCACGTTCACGTATGCCCCCTCGTGTTCGTCATGCGGAAGATCTTTCGAACTGCCGACTCCGATTCTGTTCTCCTTCAACAGTCCGTATGGAGCGTGTCCCGAGTGCAGGGGCTTCGGTGACAGAATGGAATTTTCCGAGGAGCTGATCGTCCCCGACCCAAATCGCTCGCTCGAGGACAGGGCGATAGACCCATGGTCGAGAGAACGATTTTCGTACTTTCAATATGAGTTGCTCGAGATGTGCCGCGAGCGCGGCATCGCATCTAATATACCGTATGCCGAGCTCTCCGATGACGCGAAAACTCACATACTGCAGGGCGATGGCGAATACACGGGCGTCATACCGTTTCTCGAGAGAATGAGGGAGAAGAGTTACAAGAAGGGGCACCGGTTCTTTACGAGAAAGTATATGGCGTTTACAACGTGTCGCGCGTGCCGTGGGGGAAGGCTTCGTCAGGAAGCGTACCATGTCAGGATAGCCGGGCATACGATAAGCGATCTCGGTCGAATCGTACCCGATGAGCTCCTCCGTATCCTGGGGAAGGTGCCTTTCAGCGATCGGGAACGGCATATTGCGCGGGATATAATCTCGGAGCTCGAATCACGGCTGAGGTTCATGATCGACGTCGGGCTGGGTTACCTGACCCTCGATCGTCTGACGAGAACACTATCCGGCGGAGAGGCCCAGAGGATAAACCTGGCAAACTCTCTCGGCGCGAACCTCGTTGATGCTCTCTATATTCTCGACGAGCCGTCGATCGGATTGCACGCAGCGGATAACGAGCGGCTGATATCGGTGATGAAGCGTCTCAGGGATCTCGGCAACACGGTAATCGTGGTTGAGCATGATCCGGAGATCATCATGGCATCCGATTATCTCGTCGATCTCGGACCGGGTGCCGGCCGGGAAGGTGGGAGAGTGGTTTTCAGCGGTTCCATGGAGCAGGCATGCAGCGCAAAGATCGCAGGCTCGAAGACGTTCGAGTACCTCTTCGGCAAGCAGGCACAGGCGCTCGAGAAACGTGAAAGGAGGGCGAGCAGCGGAGATATTATTCTCACGGGAGTATCCGAGCACAACCTCAAGAGCATCGATGTGAAATTCCCGCTTGGATGCCTCGTGTGCGTAACCGGTGTTTCCGGCTCCGGCAAGAGCACTCTCGTTGTCGACGTGCTGTACGGGGCGGTTTTGAGAAAGGCGAGGAAGCATGCTGCTTTGAAGAGCTGGAAAATCGACGGGCATGTCGATCGTATTCTGCTCGTGGATCAGAAACCGATAGGTACGACGCCCCGCTCGAATCCCATCACGTATATCAAGGGATTCTCTCATATCAGGGAAGTTTTTGCGAAACAGAAGCATTCGCTGCTCAGAGGGTATCTCCCGGGAAGATTCAGCTTCAATAAATCGGGTGGGCGCTGCCCGCGGTGCCAGGGGATGGGTTACAAGAGGGTCGAAATGCATTTTATGGCGGATGTCTTCGTCCCCTGTGAGGAGTGTGACGGGAAACGATTCAACAAGGAGACGCTGGAGGTTCGCTACAAGGGCAAGAACATCAGCGAAGTGCTCGACTTGACGGCTAGTGAGGCCCTTCTCTTTTTCGATGAATTGCCCCAGCTTGGAGAAAAACTCTGGATTCTCACCAAAGTCGGACTCGGCTACCTCAAGCTCGGACAGCCGTCGAACACGCTCTCCGGCGGTGAAGCACAGCGGATGAAAATCGCCCGGGAGCTGGCTGAATCGAAAGGCGAGAAGAACGTCTACATACTCGACGAGCCGACAACGGGACTGCATATGTATGACGTCGAGAAGCTGATGCTGGTGATCGAGGAACTCGTAAAGGCCGGGCATACCGTTGTCGTGATAGAGCATAATATGGAGGTTATCAGACAGGCCGACCATATCATAGACCTCGGACCAGGAGGCGGTGACGATGGTGGAAAGGTTATTGCTTGTGGTACGATCGATAGAATCGTAAAATCGAAAAAATCCAAAACGGGCAGTTACCTGAAAGCGTACATCGAAAAGTATGTGCGGGAGAGATAAATGAAGATCCTCGTGACGGGCGGTGCCGGTTATATCGGAAGCGTTGTAACGGAAATTCTCATCGATGCAGGACATGATGTCGTGATCGTGGACAACCTTTCGACGGGTCACCGTGAGGCCGTTGATGAGCGGGCGCGCTTCCATGAAGGCGATCTCCTCGATGAATCGTTCATCAAACCTATCCTCACCGAAGGCGTCGAGGCCGTTTGTCATTTCGCGGCGTTTTCGCTCGTTTCGGAATCCGTAGCCGAGCCGCTCAAATATTACAGGAACAACATACAGGGGGCCGTTTCGCTCGTGAGCGCGATGAAAGACGCCGGGGTCGGCCATTTTCTCTTCTCCTCCACTGCGGCAGTGTACGGTGAACCCGAAGCCGTTCCCATAACGGAGGACGCGGTTCTCGAGCCGGTAAACTCATACGGGAACACAAAGCTCGCGATCGAGAGGCTGCTCGAGGATTGCTCGATAGCCTGGGGGCTCAAAGCGCTCTCGCTCAGATATTTCAATGCCGCCGGAGCGAGTGAGAGATTCGGCGAGGACCATGATCCCGAAACGCATCTCATCCCCCTCGTGCTCGATGCGGCGATGGGAACGAGAGGGGAGCTCGTCGTGTACGGGAGCGATTACGAAACCCCCGACGGTACGTGTCTGCGTGACTATATCCATGTCAAGGATCTCGCTTCTGCGCACCTGCTCGGTCTCGAGAAGCTCATAGGCGGAATTACCGGCTCACTGAATCTCGGCAACGGAAGGGGGTTCTCCGTTCTCGAGGTTATCGAAGCCGCAGAACGTGTCACCGGTCTCGCTGTTCCGCACCGGATCGGAGAGCGGCGTCCCGGAGATCCGGCGATCCTTGTCGCCTCATCGGCGAGGGCCGAGAAACTGCTCGGGTGGGAACGGGCGTTTCCCGAGATCGAGGACATAATCAGGGATGCATATGCGTGGCGCAAACGATTCCCGCACGGTTACAGCCCCTGACCCGGGCGGTTCTTGCGACATGTTAAATTTTTTACCATCTTCGGCTTAGGCGTTCCGCCGGAGGGCCGGATCGTTGCCAGAGACACCTCCTCGGCGGCATGCACGTTTAGCCTATAATCCGCATAGTAGAAACAAGTTAGATTCCTCACTTAATCTGGATTCTCAGGTGATTGGGCGCCGTTCCCAGCTGCGTGCCCATGGCACATAAGTTGCGTTTTGACATTGTGAAAGGCGCCGTTGATGTTTGATTTCATGCGGCGCACGGGAAGCGTGCGGCGAAAAACCGGGATAGCAAAGATGAAATTCAAAGAACTGATGCAGCTCAAGGGGGAACTCGTAGAATCCATTCGCGACGAGTCGATGATGAAACGCGCACTTCGGTCCCTATCAGAGCTTTCGAAAGGAGAGCTCTGCGCTTTTTACACGGAAGAAGACGATTACTACATCTCTATCATGCTCGAGAGCAGAGAGCTGACGACATGCTTGCCGGAGATAAGAGAGAAGCTCAAAACCGCATATCAGATGTTTACAAACAGCTCATCGGAGCGCGGCGATGTCCACGAAAATGTTTACTACCTCACCGAAGAGATGAACGTCGCCATTCTCGTGGGGAATGTGAGGGTGGAGAGCTACTTTATCGTTCCGGTGATAGACGAATCGACGGTTCGTGGCGTTCTCTTTATCGGCAGCCCGCGTAAGGACGCTTTCAACAGGAATGATATCCGTCGATTTCGAGAACTGGCCGAAGAGGGGAGTGGAGAGAGGGCGGTCACGCCGGCTTTAGACGGGGCTTGTGAGTTCATCGGATTGCTGCTCGAAGCTCTTCCCTACGGCGCGGCATATGTATCTCTGGAAGGGCAGGTGCATCGTGCAAACGATCTCTTCGGATCGGTCCTCAAGACGGGCCGTTCTCATCCTGAGACGATTTATGAGATCAGCCACTTTTCTCCATTCAACATCAGCCGTATATGGGATGAATTCAAGGTTGGTGGCCGAAATTTAATCGAAC
The DNA here is from genome assembly GCA_965369375.1 of uncultured bacterium. Lineage (GTDB taxonomy): Bacteria > Krumholzibacteriota > Krumholzibacteriia > Krumholzibacteriales > Krumholzibacteriaceae > CBDUQN01. Next base: position 18,031 of record CBDUQN010000029.1, read on the forward strand.
GCGAACTGATTGGTTCGGGAACTGCAGAGCGTTCGATTGCAGTGACCTTTGTGAGACTTTCGGGGCTCTCGGATGAATATGATGTGCTTCTTATATTGCGGGATACGACGGCATTCCATGAGCGTGAACGCGCGAAGGAGGAGATGCTTGCAACCGTTGCTCATGAGATCAGGACTCCGATGACCGCGCTCAAGAACTCGCTGGGAATCATCCTCGGCAGCACGTCGAGGAGAGCTGCATACTGTGATCAGCAGCAACCGGGCGCCTTTAACGCGGAGAAACGCTTTCTAGAGATGGCGCTGCGAACGATCAGCAGGCTGGAAATGCTCGTCGATGGTTTGATTGATGTATCTACGGTCAGGAAGGCGGATCGTCCTCTCGAGCTCGATCTCGTGAGCGCCGAGCAATTCCTCGAAGAGGCTTCGCTGCTCTTCATTGAGCCGATGCGTAAGAAGGGGATACAATTCTCCGTCGCCGTAGATGAACGGGCTGCGGAGATCGTTTTCGACCGTGACCGTATGGAGCAGATCATACAAAACCTGCTCGCCAACGCCATGAAAAACGTCCCATCGGGCGGCAGCATCTCTGTTTCCGTATCTCCCCTTGATTCGGTGATCGATGATAAATTCCCGCTGATTCCCTGGAAGTATCTTTCGCCTCCGCAGTTCATCGAGCTCTGTGTCTTGGATACGGGAACCGGCATTCCGCGCAAGGTCATTGACGATATCAATCCGTTGCCTGAGAGAAGAGGCACGATAAGGAAGCCGGGTCGCGGGCTCGGGCTGTATATAGCGAAAAAATTGATGCAGCAACACGGCGGGGTGCTCGTCGCGGAGAGGCGGGAAGATGGAGGCAGCGCCGTCCATCTGTACCTTCCGGCAGATCAGAAGACGCGCACGATCATTCAAACCGTCTACGGTGTGGATCAATACATCGACAGGATGATCGACAAAGGATTGTCTCCTGTCCTCTATACAATCACCAAGGAAGGAGAGGAAACCTGGATGGAGGCGCTCGCCGGGTGGGAGACGAAACCCGTTTTGAATCCCGACAGGGATGAGATCGCTCGTGAAGGTGTTTTTCTCTGGTCGCTCGGCAATTCGTTCGCGATAGCGGTCACAGCGGAGAAGCGATACATGAGGGATCCATCGTTACTTGCCGGCGGAGCCGGTGACTGGCGGAAACCGCTCGCCGGTTTGCAATCCCGGAAGATTCGGGTGGGTTGGGCGATAGGTCCCAGGGATGGCACGAGTTATTCAACATTGATCTCTGTTTCTCTCGGCAGAGCCGTGGAAGAAACGGTAGCGATGACGTAGAAAGGAGAAAGGAATGAAGGGAACAAAGATCCTTATTGTCGAAGACGATATGGATATCGTTGAAACTCTCAAATACAGCCTGGAGCTCAGGGGTTTCAACGTGGATGTGGCGTACGACGGACTGCACGCGTTGCGCAAGGCGCGAAAGAGCGAGTGCGACCTCATGCTCCTCGACATTATGCTCCCCGGAAAGAACGGTTACGAGGTGTCGAGAATCCTGAAGGAAGAGATGGAGCAGGAAAAACTGAAACCGTTTAAGATCATTGTGATAACAGCGAGAAAGGTCGATACGCCGGAGCGCGAGGATTTTCTGTCAACGTGGTCGAAGGCCGATGAGTACATATATAAGCCATTCGAAATCGATGACCTCATTGCGAGAATCGTCAAGCATCTGAAAGACGCGAAGCAGACAGCCGATACGGCGTAATATTCGCGATCGATACGTTCCAGGGATAGGGAGGCGCGCGAATCGGGCACTAACCATATGAGTCGGGGCTTGGGATAGATGATTGAGACCAAGAGAAAGAAGAATCGCCAGGCGTACGAATACCTCGTCAGCGTGTTTGACAACTCTCCGGTGGCGCTGATATCGCTTGATACGAGGTTGCGCATCATACTATTCAACAGGGCGGCACAGGAACTTACGGGTTTCAGCAGCTATGAAGTAATTGGATGCCGGGTTACCAGGATCATACGGTACCGCAGACTCAAGAACATTCTCACACTGCTTCGAAGACGCAAGAAGGTCTCCTTCGAAGGATACGTGACGAAGTTGACGGGAAACGAGGAAAGCGAGATTCCCGTGAGGCTTCGAATATCTCCCATACTCGATGACGAGGAGCGGTTGATGGGGATTCTTCTGCTCGCTTCCGATCTGCGGGAGATCAACCGGCTCCAGGCGAAACTTCTCGAGTCGGAACGGCTTGCGGCGATCACGGATCTGGCGGTGAGCGTGAACCATGAAATCAACAATCCCCTCTGTTCGATCCTCGGAAATACGCAACTGATCCTGATGGAAAAGGAGCGGCTCGATCCACGGATGATCAGGGGACTCGAAAATATAGAGAAAGAAACGGTCAGGATACAGGAGGTGGCACGGCGACTTGCCAGAATTTCGAAACCTGTCTTGAAGGAGTACGTGGACGGAAAGGAAATGATCGATATCGAGCATTCGGAACTAGACCGCAACACCGACTGAAGTGGGGCTACCGCTCAAGAAACTGTTGACAATTCAGCTTGAAGGATTATCATTTAGCGCCGTGGGAAGGTAGCTCAGTCGGTAGAGCAACGGACTGAAAATCCGTGTGTCGACGGTTCAATTCCGTCCCTTCCCACCATTTCATTGTGCTGCAATCCTGTGCCAATCCGTGAGTGGAACCAATTAACGGGAATTGTATTGACAGAAAAATAAGCGCTGTTTTATTTTCTGGGTACGCTACGAAACCATGTGAGGCGGGGAGATGGATAATACAATTCTTGCTGTGATCTCGGCGGCTGTCGAGGCTTACATCGAAACTGAAAAAATCGAGAGCCAGAAACGCTTCGGGCAGAAACTCAATCCATGGAAGATGGCCGCCCGGCGCGAAACAATGGGCAAGCGCAATCTGACGGTGCGCGGCAATCCAGCCCGCGTGCGGCTTCGCAGGTTCAGCCTGGTTTAGCTCTGATATTGCGATCTTCGCCCGAGTATGAATCGTATGTCACTTGATCTGAAAGAACTCGAAAAGTACGGTCCGGTGAGGATAACGGACACCACCTTCCGGGATGGACACCAGTCTACATTGGCCACGCGTTTTCGAACAGAGGATATGCTTCCCATCGCGGAGCAAATGGACGAGGTGGGATTCCACTCAATGGAGGTATGGGGCGGGGCAACATTCGATGTGGCCACACGATTTCTCAATGAGGATCCATGGGAACGTCTCATAGAGCTGAAAAAGCGCATAAAGAAGACTCCCCTGCAGATGTTGCTGAGAGGCCAGAATCTCGTCGGGTACCGCAACTATGCCGACGACGTTGTCGAGGCCTTCGTCGAGCAGGCGGCGGAGGCGGGGATCGATATCTTCCGGGTCTTCGATGCGCTCAATGACGAGCGGAATTTCGAAACATCATTCAGGGTAATAAGGGAGTGTGGCAAGCACATTCAGGCATCTCTGTCGTATTCGCTGACCGAGCCGCGGATGGGTGGGGATGTATTCAGCTTCGAATATTACATCGACAAGGCGAAAATCCTCGAACAGATGGGCGCCGATTCGCTCTGCATCAAGGACATGGCGGGATTGATGAATCCGTACGACGCCTTCGAGATCGTCTCCGCGCTCAAGAAAGAGATAAAGATCCCCGTGCACCTTCACTGCCATTACACGAGCGGCATGGCATCGATGACCTACCTGAAAGCGATCGAATCCGGTGTAGACGTGGTTGATTGCGCGCTGGCGCCGTTCGGCCTTCGCACCTCGGAGCCCGCCGTCGAGCCTATTGTCGCGGCACTCGCGGGAACGGTGAGAGATCCCGGCCTCAATCTCGAACAGCTCTTCGAGCTCGGCGCCTATGTCGAAGAGGTGGCGCCGAAATACCGCCATTTTCTCAATACGACGCGTATGTCTGTTATCGATACCGGCGTTCTCGAGCACCAGATACCGGGCGGTATGTTGACCAACCTCGTGAGCCAACTCAAGGAAGCCGATGCCCTGGACAGGATAAACGAGGTATACGAAGAAATACCGAAGACGCGCAAGGAGCTCGGATATCCGCCGCTCGTAACACCCACGAGCCAGATCGTCGGAATCCAGGCGGTTCAAAATGTTCTGTTCGGCCGATACAAGATGATCAGCGGGCAGGTCAAGGATTACGCGTACGGCCTCTACGGCAGACCGCCGGTGAAAATGGATCGGAAAATCCAGAAAAAGGCGCTCAAAGGGTATCCGCGCGGCGACAAGCCGATAACCTGCAGGGCGGCGGACATGCTCGAGCCGGAGCTCGAGAAAGCGCGTGAAGCGGTCAAGGATATAGCCCAAAACGAGCGGGACGTTCTCACGTACGCGCTTTATCCGGTAACGGGCCTTCGTTTCCTGAGGTGGAAATACGGATTGGAAGCTCCCCCCGATGACGTCAAACCGAAGACGCTCGAGGACGTCAAACGTGAAGACGAGCTTATCGAGAAAGCGCTAAAAGGACTGCTTAGCGAAAAGGAAATCGGCATGCCCGGGAAGGGGCCGGGCCTCAGGGAGTTCAATGTCTTCGTCGGCGGCGAGCATTATAGCGTAGAGGTCGAAGAGGTCGGGGGAAGACCGAGGATACGCGCGGTCGGAGATACGGCGCCCATCGTGAAGAAGAACAAGGTCCGTGATAAGGTGGAGCGGAAGGGAAAGGAAAAAGAGGCGGCGAAAGCGATTGCAGAGGAAGTCAGAAAAGAGAAGGGATTGCAGCATGCGAAGCATGCGGAAGACGGCGAGCTGATAGTTGTCGCTCCCATGCCGGGAATGGTGCTGCAGTACGAGGTCGAGGAGGGGGACAAGGTTGATGTCGGGGATGTCCTCGTTGTTCTCGAAGCAATGAAGATGCAGAACAGCCTCACCTCGAATGTGGCCGGGATCGTCAAATCACTCAAGGTCGCTCCGGGGACCTCCGTTGAAAAAGACCAGGTGCTTCTCACGATAACCCGCTGATACTATCCTTCCACTTTGTTGCGTTATAACGGCTAATTCTGTATTGACACTATACGCAATTTCTTATTATTTTCATTTTATCGGTATCGTGAGCCACTGCTGGAGGTAATTGCTCTGAATTTAAAGAAGTTACGCTCCTTTTCAGGATTGGATAGATATCAGCGAGAGATACTCCGCCGGCGCCCCGATGGGGGCCGCATCGTCGCCGTGTGCACCGATACCGGATGCCGCGCATGCAATTCGGTCAGCGTGTATGAGGCATTTCTCGAAGAAGTCAAGAAACAGCGGCTATCCCGCACCGTAGAGGTCAAGGCAACGGGTTGCCACGGCTTCTGTGAGGAGGGGGCGCTCGTCGTTATTCACCCCGAGGAGATTCTCTACACACGTGTTCAACCAAAGGATATTCCAGACATCGTCAAAAAAACGCTCAAAAGCGGAACGGTCGTAAAGCGTCTCCTCTACAAGGATCCGGAAAGCGGGGAGCGCATTACGAAGGAGGGGGAGGTGCCCTTCTACCGAAAACAGAAACGAGTAATTTTCGGTAACAACACGAGAATAGATCCGGACGACATACGTGACTACATCGCGCTCGATGGATATCAGGCGGTGCGGCGGGTCCTCGAGGGCTGGAGCCCGCAGCGGGTTATACGGACGATCATTCGTTCCGGGCTTCGGGGAAGGGGAGGGGGCGGATTTCCCACCGGCGTCAAGTGGCAGTCGGCGAAAAAGGCAAAGGGCGAAAAGAGGTTTATCCTCTGCAACGCCGATGAAGGGGATCCGGGAGCGTTTATGGACCGGAGCATCTGTGAGGGGAATCCCCATAGTATTCTCGAAGGAATGATCATCGGTGCTTTCGCCGTCGGTTCGCACGAGGGATTCATCTATGTGCGCGACGAGTATCCCCTCGCCGTCGAGACACTGACGCATGCCAATGCGCAGGCGCGCTCGTGCGGGTTTCTCGGTTCGAATATACTCGGAAGCGGATTCGATTTCGATGTGACGATCGTGCGGGGCGGGGGGGCGTTCGTCTGCGGCGAGTCGACGGCGCTCATGGCTTCGATCGAGGGGCGGGTGGGCGAGCCGCGCGCCAAGTATATTCATACGGTCGAGAAAGGACTCTACAACCAACCGACGGTTCTGAACAACGTGGAAACATGGGCGAATGTGCCGCCGATCATTCTGAACGGCATCGACTGGTACACATCGATGGGTACGGGGGATGTGAGTGAAAATCCCTGGGGAGGGAGTACCGGCACGAAGGTCTTCTCGCTCGTGGGGAAGATCAGGAACACGGGTCTCGTCGAGGTACCGATGGGAATTACGTTGCGGGAAATCATATTCGACATCGGGGGCGGGATCCCCGACGGCAAGCGGTTCAAGGCGGTGCAGACGGGCGGACCGTCAGGCGGATGCCTGCCGGAATCGATGCTCGATATGCCCGTCGATTTTGATCGGCTCACGGAAGCGGGATCGATGATGGGATCGGGCGGGATGATCGTGATGGATGAAGATACCTGCATGGTGGATGTCGCGCGGTACTTCATTGATTTTCTCAAGGACGAGTCGTGCGGTAAGTGCCTGCCCTGCCGGGAGGGCCTGCGCGCTCTGCTCGAAATCCTGACGCGGATCACCCGGGGGGAGGGACGGAGAAAGGATATCAGGCTTCTCGAGGAGCTTTCAGAGACGGTTGTCGAGACATCCCTGTGCGCGCTCGGCGGCTCGGCGCCAAATCCCGTCTTGAGCACGATAAAATATTTCCGGGGTGAGTATGTCACCCACATCAGGGACAAGCGTTGCCCCGGAGGCGTTTGCAAGGAACTCCTCACCTATGCGGTCGATCCCCAGATGTGCACGGGATGCCGTGCCTGCGCAAAAGCCTGCCCGGTCGGTTGCATCAGCGGCAAGGCGAAGGAAGTGCATGTGATCGATTCCGGGGAATGCATCAAGTGCAACTCCTGTTACGAAGTGTGCAAATTTAATGCGGTAACGAGATAAATTCAGTCGTATGTTCCGGTTGAAGTGAAAATAGATCCGTGGAGCGAGATAACGAAAATGGCTGATGCGACGAAAAATATGAAAGAGAGACTCTTCGGCGCAGAGCAGGGCGAACCGGGCAGCGAGATCGCCGATGCGATTCTCGGCCGTTACCTTCGCCAAGCGGCCCGTGTGATCGCCATTATTCAAGATTTGCAGGCGGAGTTCGGGTACCTCCCTCAGGACGAGCTCCGGTTCGTCGCCGAAGAGCTCGATATCCCGCTCAGCCGCGTCTACGGGATCGCCACCTTTTACAAGGCGTTCAGTTTCACACCCCGGGGGAGACATGAGATACGGCTCTGTCTGGGAACCGCTTGTCATGTGAGGGGCGGCGTGCATGTCAAGGATGCGATCGAGCGCGAGCTCGGCATCGAGGAGGGCGGCACGACGGATGATCTTGCATTTTCGTTCAAAACGGTGCGCTGCCTCGGCTGCTGCGGTCAGGCGCCCGTCATGACGATCGATGAGGACATTCTCGGCAAGCTGAAGACGACCGGTATCGGGAAACTGTTGGAGAAGTATCGGTGAGATTTACGTTAAACGGCAAAAATCGAAAAGCGAATCCGGGTGAAACGGTTCTCGAAGCCGCGCGCCGCGACGGTATCGAGATACCGTCGCCCTGCATGGACGATTCGCTCGAACCGTACGGCGCCTGCCGACTCTGTGTCGTCGAGGCGCGTGAGAAGGGACGCAAGCGCTGGCGGATTGTCGCATCGTGTCTCTATCCGCTGAGCGACGGGCTCGAGGTACGTACCGATACGGAGCGGATCAGGCGATACCGCAGGCAGCTTCTCGAGCTCATGCTCGCGCGCAGTTCGAAAACGCCATACGTGATCGAACTCGCCCGTACGTACGGCGTGGAACGGACCAGGTTCTCCAAAGGGAACAACGACTGCATCCTGTGCGGTCTCTGCGTGAGGGTCTGCCACGAGGTGATCGGCGCCGATGCGATCGGATTTTCCCAGAGAGGTATCGACCGCCGGGTCGAGGAACCGTTCGGCATAGACGCGTCGCGTTGCATCGCCTGCGGGGCGTGCACATACATCTGTCCGACAGATTGTATCACGATGGAGTACAAGCGGGTGATCGAGCTCAGGCGTTCAGAGGGTGAGCACCTATGCCGGTATGCAATGATGGGCCTGCTTTCCGATGCGGTCTGCCCGCTCAACTACGAGTGCTACCGGTGCGAGATAGATCAGAAGATGTGGGAGGAGGCGGGCACGCATCCCGCATTCGGAAAGAAGGCCGGAAAAATGCGAATACGTTTTAATAAATAGGCGATTATAGAGATAGCTTGAAGTATTTTATAGGTTTGTTTATGGCCGGTAAGAAAGAAAGAATTCTCGTGCGCGCAGAAGGGAGGGAACTCGAGTGGGAGCTCGCCCCGCTCGATACCTCTCCCTGTACGCTCGCATGCCCGACGCGGATCAATGCGCGGGGCTACGTATCTCTCATAGCGGACGGGCGCTTTGCGGATGCCCTGGCCCTCATACGCGAGCGGAATCCATTCCCCGGCGTGTGCGGCCGTATCTGCACCCGGCCCTGCGAGGCGGCGTGCAGGAGGGGCGATTTCGATGATCCGATTGCGATCTGCGCACTGAAGCGATTCGTCTTCGACGATGAGATGAAACGCGGAATAGATCCAGCGACGAGAATCGACGCCTATCGAAAAGAAAGAATCGCCGTCATCGGCGCAGGGCCCGCCGGTCTGTCGGCCGCACACGAGCTCGCAAAACTCGGGTATCCCGTTACGGTATTCGATTCCGCAGTGAAGCCCGGCGGCATGATGAACCTCATTCCTGATTACCGGCTGCCCGAGCTTGTAGTGAAAAGGGAAGCGCGGGCGATTCTTGATTCGGGGATAGAACTCGTCACGGGCGCGATATACGGAAAGGATATCACACGGAAGAGCCTGAAGCGGCGCGGTTTCAAGGCATTGCTTCTTGCAACCGGCGCCGCCCGTCGAACATGGATGCTGGATGCGGCGCGTATCGAGGGAAAGCTGCACGCGCTCGATTTCCTCGATGCCGCTCGAAAGGAAGCGGGCGGCGAAAAGAGAGGGAAGGGATTGCCGGGAGGCGAGACGGTTGTTGTTGCCGGGAGCGGGATGCTCGCCCTCGATGCGGCACGTACCGCAGTGCGTGTTGGATATCGCAGTGTAACCCTGCTCGTCGGCAGGAGCCGGGCTCTCACACCGATGCTGTCGGGCGACCTCGCGGCGGCCGAAAGAGAAGGGATAGCGATCACCTATCTTTCAAGCCCCGCTCGTCTTCTCAAACGAGGAGGGAAGCTTGCCGGCATACGATGCGCCCGGCTCGAAGAGACGGCTCCCGATCCAACCGGCAGAAGGGGAATCGTTGTCAAGGAGACAGGATCTTTCGATCTCGAAACGGATATATTTATCGATGCGCATTCGCGCGGTGTCGACACGAGATGGATAGGGCGGGAAGTGAAGCTCGAGCTCTCACCTGCCGGAACGGTTTCGGTCGATCCTCTAACGATGGCCGTCGGCATGGAAGGAGTTTTTGCCGCGGGAGATGTGGTCAGCGGTCCGAGAAGCGTCGTCGAGGCCATCGCGTCGGGACAGAAGGCCGCGATGGGGATTCATCATTACCTCGGCGGCGAGCGCATACGGTTCGATATTCCCCGGGAGTTCGAGAGCGCTCGAAGAGAGTATACGCTCGACCGCACACCCGAGACCGCGCGGGCGAGGGCTGCCATGCCGATGGAGGACGCGAGGACGAGGAGGAAGAGCTTTGTCGAGGTGGAGAAGGGATTTGCAAAGAGCACGGCCCTGATCGAAGCGCAGCGCTGTCTCCGCTGCGGTCCCTGCTCGGAATGCACGTCGTGTGTCGATATCTGCATGCAGAAGGATGTCCAGATTGAGGTGCCGGATGATTTCATGCTCACGGCGCGCGCGGGTAGGGATTTCTGGTCGCTCGGGATCGAGCGCGCCGTACTCGAGTTCGGTGACGAACGCGTCGAAGCGGCGGTCAAGCGCACCATTGCAAGGGTCGATCCACAGTCGTGCATCGGCTGCGGGAGGTGCGAGAATATCTGCGGCTTCAGCGCGGTTCACGTCGAGTCTTATCCAGGAGGACGATTTATCGCCCGGGTGGATGAGCTCGCCTGCAAGGGATGCGGTAACTGCCTTCCCGTTTGTCCGACGGGTGCGATGGATCAGGTGAATTTCGAACGGAAACAGCTCCTCGAGGCCTTCTCGGGAATAGAACCGTCGGCGACGAAGGTGGTATTTGCCTGCCGGTGGTCGAGACCGGGCGCGCTCGATCTTCCGGGGCACGTGCTCGTTATCGATACAATGTGCACAGGGAGGCTCACACCGGCGCTGATCGTCGAAGCGATCAGGCGCGGTAGTGCGGGAGTGATGATATGCGGGTGCCGTCTCGAGCAGTGCCATTATCGCTTCGGACGGGAGAACAGCGTGGCGATGATTCAACAGGCGAAAGATGTCTTGAGACTGCTCGGGCTCAATCCGGAAGCCGTATTAGAGACCTCGTGCGAGCCGGTGAATTTTCACAAGGTCGTAAGGACATGGGCGGGAAGGGGACGCCCGGCATCGGGAAAATGATGCTGATTCAGGTGATACCATAGGCAAGAGCGAGCTGATCGAGGAAATATCATGCGCAAGACGGAACTGATCAAGAAATATCATCTGAAGGACTGCACGAGGTGCCACAACGAATGCGCCGAAGCCTGCCCCGCTTACCGCTTCTACGGCACGCACCATCCGCAGCAGCTCGCCCGCCTCTTTCTCGAGGGAGGGGCGAAGCAGGCGCACGACCACCGATTGATCTGGTACTGTGTCAACTGCCGTGCCTGCACCGGGGCCTGCCCGTTCGATGTCGAATTCGCCGGTTTTATCCAGGAGCTCCGTATCGGACGGACGGATTATAGGCCGGTGCTCGAGGGCCTGGTCTTTCTCTACCAGCGGATGCAGGCCGACCTGCCGGAAGAAGGTGTCGTTACGGGAGAAACAAAGAAGACAGATAATCCCGCGCTCGCGGCTATCAGTCCGCAGAACAGGCTCGACTGGGTAAACGCTACACTCGACATCAACGGAGATAAAGACTTCGCGCTCTTTACCGGCTGCCTTCCATTCTTCGAAGCGGCGTTCGGCCGGCCGGACGGTATTCATCCGATTCACACGGCGAGAGCGGCCGTAACCATCTTGAATCATCTCGGGCTTTCGCCCGTCGTTCTCGAGGACGAACGGTGCTGCGGCAGGGACATGTACGATATCGGAGAACGGGAGACCTTCCGCAAGCTCGCAGAGCACAATATCTCAACGCTGAAAAAACACAAGATCAAGAAGGTCGTAACGATCTGCCCCGAATGTGCGTTCACGCTTAAAAGTACATACCAGGATGAATTCGGCGCGCATCCATTCGAAGTGAGCCACATAACGGAGTTCATCGCGCAGAACCTGGGCGCGCTGGAATTCGCCGCCGGTGAAGAGCGTTTCACCTTTCACGACCCCTGCTACCTCGGACGGTATATGGGGAAATTCGATCCTCCCCGTGAGATTCTTGAGAGCCTTTCGAAGGTGCAGCCGGTCGAGATGGCGCGTTCCCGCGAAGGCGCGCCGTGCTGCGGAGCCGGTTCGTGGATCAATCACGGCGGACACACGAGGGCTGCGGTGAACGAACGCATCGTCGAAGCCCATAAGAGCGGCGCCGAAACACTCGTTACCGCCTGCCCGAAATGCTCGATATTGTTTCGCGAGGTGAATCCCGAAGGAGCCTGGCGCCAGTCACCGGTTGCCGTTAAGGATCTCCTGACCATTGTAGCGTCGGCTCTGAAGAATAAAGGAGAAGAGCGATAGGCACGGAGTCAGGCAAGACGTTCAGACTCGAGAGTCATCCGATCCTTCCCATAGAGAAGCGAAAGAGCGTTCCCTTCACGTTCAACGGGAGGGAGATGAAGGCGTATGAGGGCGAAGTGATCACATCCGCGCTCTACGCCAACGGAATAAAGATATTCGGACATCATGTGAGGGACGACAGCCCCCAGGGGATCTTCTGTGTCAACGGCCAGTGCAGTCAGTGCATGGTGCTCGTCGACGGCATCGCCGTGAAGGGGTGCATGATAACGGTCGAGCCCGGTATGAGGGTGGAGAGCTGCGAGGGATCACCGGCGCTCCCCGTGGTAGATGGCGTGCCGCGTTTCGGAGATATCCCGACTATGGAGACGGATGTTCTCGTCATCGGGGGCGGGCCCGCCGGCATAACGGCCGCCATAGAGCTCGGGAGGCTCGGTATCAAAACGCTCCTCGTCGATGACAAGAACGAGCTCGGCGGTAAACTGACGCTGCAGACACACACCTTCTTCGGTTCCATCGCCGATTGCTACGCCGGCACGAGGGGAATACGGATCGCCGAGATTCTCGAGGACGAGCTCGTTTCATATGATTCGATCACGGTCATGCTCTCGACGACGGCCGTCGGCGCCTTCTACGACAAGACTGTCGGGCTCTTCAGGGACGGCGAGTACTTTATCGTCAAGCCCGGGGCGGCGCTCGTTGCGTGCGGCGCGAGGGAGAAGACGCTCGCCTTTCCCGGTTGCGATCTCCCCGGTGTCTATGGCGCCGGCGCGTTTCAGACCCTACTCAACCGGGATCTCATACGGCCGACCGAACGGCTCTTCATCGTCGGCGGCGGCAATGTGGGGCTCATCGCCGGTTACCATGCGATACAGGCGGATATCACGGTCGTCGGTCTTGTAGAGGCCCTTCCCGTATGCGGAGGTTACAGGGTTCACGAAGACAAGCTCCGCCGTCTCGGCGTTCCCCTCTTCACGTCGCATACCGTTATCAGGGCGGAAGGGGAGAAAGAGCTCGAGAAGATAACGATCTCCGCCATCGATGAGAGATTCCAGCCGATCGAGGGAACGGAAAAATCATACGAGGTCGACACGTTGCTGATAGCCGTCGGTCTTTCGCCGGTTAGCGAGCTCTACGAAAAGCTGCAGGAGTTCGGGCTGGAGTGTTACACAGCCGGAGATTCGGAGGAAATCGCCGAGGCTTCGGCCGCGATATTCAGCGGAAAGATTACGGGACGAAGGATAGCGCGCTCCCTCGGTTACGACATCGATATTCCCGGTGCGTGGGAGTCGACTGCCGAAGTGCTCAGAAGCAAGCCGGGAAACTCGATTTCGTTCACACCGGAAACGGAAAACCTCAAAATCTATCCCATCATCAGATGCGTGCAGGAGATCCCGTGCAATCCGTGTATCGACTCGTGCCCGAGGCAGTCGATTACGATACCGGGCGATTCGATCATGGGACTCCCCGAATTCAGCGGTGACTGCATAGCATGCATGAAGTGCGTTTCCGCATGCCCCGGCCTTGCCATTAACCTCATTCAACCGGATTTCGATGGAGAGAAGGATACGTCGCTGCTCATTCTCCCGTACGAGCTCGAGGACTCTGATCTCATCGTCGGGCGGACCGTTACGACGGTCGATATGGAGGGCAACATCGTCGGCGACGGAACGATCGTGGCGTTCAGGATCTCACCGATAGACAAGCGCCGCACGCTGATCTCGATCGAAGTGCCGAAAGCGGAGGCATTCGATGTCGCAGGCTTCGTCGTACAGGAACCGGAGGAAGGGTGGCCGGGTGTCGGCATAGCCGAGACGATCCCCGATGACACGATCGTCTGCCGCTGTGAACGGATCACCGCCGGTGAGGTGAGAGGCGAGATACGCGCCGGTGTTCGTGACATGAATATACTCAAGGCGACGATACGCACGGCCATGGGGGCGTGCGGCGGCAAGACGTGCACGGAGCTCATCCTCAGACTCTACCGCGACGAAGGGATCGATCTCAGTGAAGTGACGCTTCCGACGAACCGGCCGTTTGTCTCCGAGGTGCCGCTGTCGGCGTTTGCCGGCGCCAAGGGCGGCAAGAAGAAGTGATGTTCGAACAGAAGTCATAATCGTGATGGAACAGGATTCGAGGGATGCGTAAGCATTACGATGCAATAGTTATAGGGGCGGGAAGCGTGGGGTTTCCGATCGCCTATTTTCTGACCCTCGAGGGCTGGAAGGTGCTCGTGCTCGACAGCGGCT
>CBDUQN010000030.1:0-31818 GCA_965369375.1 uncultured bacterium
CCGGCGATCGGTGTCTATGGAACAACGACAAACAATCTGGTATGGGACGATATCACCGGTTGGGATTGGCCGTATGTTGTGATCAGCGGCTTTACCGTTGCTTCCGGAGATACGCTGACGATACCTGATTCCACAGTCGTAAAAGTCACTTCCTCAGGTATCATTACCTTGAACGGAATACTTATTTCCGAGGGCACCGATCAATCCCCCGTGTACTTTACCTCGTACCGTGACGACAGCGTGGGCGGCAACAGCAATGGTGACGGACCGTCTACCGGCAGTCCGGGCGATTGGGGGTATATCCGGATCAACAACGGTGCAAATATAATCGAAAACTGCATATTCCGCTATGGGGGCGGTAGTAGCTATTCCAGCGCGGTGCTTATCATAGAGTGCGATCCGACGGTACAAAACTGCGAAATCCGGGATTGTATCGCAAGCGATGGATACGCAATATACTGTGAAAATGCCGCTCCTATTATTGAAAACTGCACAATCGAGAGAACACCGACAACGAACAACATATATGCAATATACTGTAATTATCCTGCTGGGCAGCCGAGATTTTTCAACAACACTATCAGTGGATTCCGTCACGGAATCCATATCTACGTTTCCGGTGGAGGTGGATGTCAACCGGTAATAATCAACAATGAAATCAACTGCGAAAATACCGGATCGACACGTTACGGGATTCGTTGTAGCGCTTACCAGCAGGGCGATATGCTCGCTCCCACAATAACCGGCAACAACATCACCGGCAAAGGAAGCGGCTACGGCATTTATATATCGAACGCCACCACGGGCACGAGCGTTCTGGACAATACGATATCGAGCTTTTCCGGATCTACTTACGGGGGCCTCCTACTTAGCGGTTCTCTGGCAGTTATAGAGGGTAATTCAATAACCCAGGGCCCGGGCTTTACCGGAAGCGGATATGGCATCCAGGTAATCGACGGAAGTACCGCAACTATTTCCGGGAACCTGGTCAACGGCTTTTCATCTGGTATACGCAGTATATCGGGGCTCAGCGGTCCGCCCTGCAACCTTACCATATCAGGCAATCACATCATCAATAACACCGATAACGGTCTCTATTTCGCTTCAGACGACACACTTGCTTACGATGGACCGTCCATCGTACTCGACCAGAACGATATCTGGGGGAACCAGAATTACAATTTGTATCTCGGTGATTACTCAAACGCCGCTCTCACAACCATCTCCGCGGTCGACAACTGGTGGGGAACGATAAATGAGGATTTAATTGCGATCCTTATCCACGATTACGACGATGATATCCATTCTCCGAGAACCGACTGGGTGCCTTACCTGACAGCCCCAATATCCGATGATGCACCGGAATTATGGATCGATCCCGCATCATTGCATGTCGAGCTGTTTCCCGATGAATCAGCATACCGGTACTTCATGATCGGCAATTCAGGAATACGAAACATCAATTACCATATTGAAGAGGGATTCGGAGGAACGATGTTAACGAGTAGCCGCCCCACTACAAATCAAGGCGCACTTCAAGCGATGTATGCCGATGTTCCTTGGCTTGCCGCATTTCCCCTTGACGGCTCGGTCTATGGTGGCCAACAGCAGTTGATAAATGTCTATTTCTATGCGTACGGCCTAAGCGACAGCACATATCAGGCGTATTTCGTGATCGAAAACAACGATCCGCATCACGGTCTCTACATCGTGCCGGCCTCGATGGAGGTGTCGCATGTATTCGTCACCTCTCCGAACGGCGGCGAAGAACTCAAGGCAGAAGAAACTTGTGAAATTCTCTGGATGACCGATGATTCGGAAATCGTGGAATCCATCGATATTCTGTTCTCGAATAACAACGGTGCGAGTTACGAAACGATTGCGACGGGCGAGGCCGATGATGGATTGTTCACATGGCAAGTGCCCGATGTCTGGTCAGAAGAATGCCTTATAAAGGTGAGAGCACACTACGCCGGAGCCGAATCATATGAGGATATCAGTAATGCGGCCTTTTCTATCATGGCAGCACGTATCCCGATTATAAAATCGATCTCTGATGTGCCGGAAGATCAGGGACGTTCAATAGCGATCACAATCGGTGCATCACCACTCGACTCGGAAGGCTCCCCCACACAGATTGTACAGTACGAAGTTTTTAGACGCATAGATCAACTTGTCAATCTCAACATTGCTTCTTCACCAGGCAATAGATACATCGGAAAAACCAACATCTATTCGGATGCTTCTGGAACGGATCACGAGGTCGATCAGAGCATGCTTCTTCCCGGTTGGGAGTTCGTAGCCTCAATCCCTGCCAATTTGGAGGAAGATTATACTGTCATTGTTCCAACACTCGTCGATTCCACAAAATTTCATGGTGTCCTTTGGTCCGTGTTCTTCGTACGTGCAGCCACCGACATACCGACCGAATTTTACGATTCATACCCGGACTCCGGTTACTCAATCGATAATATCGCTCCCCTACCACCCGAAAACGTGGAACGCATCTACGAAGAAGGTACGGGCAACGTTCTATCGTGGTCGAGGTGCGCAGATGAAGATTTTCTGTATTTTACGGTGTATCGAGGCAAGGACGAGACATTTATCCCATTCCCGGGCAACCTCGTCTTTGAAACGACCGATACGTGCTGGGTCGATCCAATTAGCGAGGGATGGCGATATACCTACAAGATCACCGCATACGACTATGCGGGAAACGAGAGTATACCTAGTTCATCGGGTACGATAACGGAAGCTGATACGCCCGGTATTCCTTCGCACTTCGCCCTCTATCAAAATATTCCGAATCCTTTTAATCCAACGACGACTATCAGTTTTGATATTCCGAAGACCAGCAGAGTCCGCTTGGCTGTCTACAATGTAGCAGGTACCTGTATCTGTGTACTATTGGACGATATACTCCAGCCCGGATTCAAGGAATACACATGGAACGGCAAAGATGACCGGGGACGCAAAGTCGTTTCCGGTGTCTATTTTTACCGTATTGAAACACGGGATTACAGGAAATCGAAAAAGATGATCCTACTGAGGTAGTTCACAAAACTGGAGGATTGAGAAAGGAAATATCGATTTGAGAATTCATTATTGGAATACCATACAAAGGCGGACAATGATGAAAAGTAAACGAAATGATTTCACGCGGAGGTTTTTCACTACTCTTCTCTGTAGCGTCGTATTCACGACACTCATTTCGGCGACTCTCGCCGCGGCCGACTCCGTGAGCGGAATCAGCGGAGGAGACCAAAAGGGAAGAAAGAATCTTGCGCGAATACCCGGCGCAACGGCGCACACTTCGAGCATCCTGACAAAAGACGGGAAACCCCAGAGAGTACTACACCTGCAAGATGGTATCACCGATTCCGACAATGGGTGGATTCCGGCCGCTCTTCCCGCCTGGGCCGAAATCGATATGGGACGGTCGCGGACGATTGAAGAGGTTGTCGTACGGAGCGGCCCTGGTGCAGGGGCGATACGGTTTACCGTTCTCGTCGCCACGCGATACGGCGCTGAATCGTCGAATCCGGTGTGGCGTGAAGTTGCATCATACGATGGAACAGATGAAGATGGTATGATAGCTATCGAATTCGAACCCGTTGAAGCGCGGTGGGTGCGGATCGATGTGCCAGACCAACAGGATATAGCTCTGCAGATCGACGAGATAGAGGTGTATCAAGCGCTTCTTGCACAGAGACTCGATCAAATCCACCAGCCTACCCTCGGACTACAGGCCGGAACTGCGTATCCATTCGAGCCCGATTTCGGATCAGTCGTTCTCGGCCCGACCGACGACGGTTATTCAACCGAAATGTCACTCGGATTTGCGATCAACCTCTTCGGCCAGATGTATACAAGCTTCTGGATCAATAATAACGGAAGCATAACATTTCACGGTCCGATGTCACATTATACGCCGTTTGCGTTTCCGAACGATTACGGCGCGGTTGTCATCGCTCCATTTTTCGCGGACGTCGACACCAGAGGTGTAGGGAGCGGTGTAGTATATCTCAACACATCGACACCGGGGCAAATCGTCATTACCTGGGACGAAGTCGGATATTACGACCGTAACACGGACCGTCTCAATTCATTCCAGATCGTGATCCAGGATGATGTTGCTTTCGCGTATACCGACGGAGACCATATCGGCTTTTTCTACGGTGACATCGAGTGGACAACAGGTGATATAAGCGGCGGGGTCCACGCGGTCGCAGGGTTCGATGCCGGTGATGGATCGAATGCTCTTGTCCAGTACGGTTCGTATGACGAAGCAGGAGTTCTATCATGGGAACATACTTCGGCCTGGTATAATCTTCAGGGAGGAGTTCCACACGACAACGTCGGCCCGCTCGTATCGTTCACATCTGGTCCGATGGAAGGAGAAATAACCGAAAACTCGACAGTGGAGTTGTGCGCTTCCGCCTGGGACAACTTTACGCCTCCCGTTGATTTACTCTATAGTTACGAGATCGACGGTGAGGGTTTTGGTGTCTGGACAAGTGATACCTGCAACACATTTTCTTCGATTACTGATGGCGGTCACGTTGTCGTGGTCAAGGCCCGTGATCTCGATTTCAACGAATCGGATCATCCCGATTCGGTGTCTTTCATCGTCGATGCGCTGCCGCCGACGCTCGTAATTACGGAAGGCCCCACAGAAGGATCACATTTACCAGACTCGTCGGTCACCTTCTGCTGGTCTGCGTCCGATATCGTATCTCCGAGAGACAGCCTCGAATTTTCATTCGAGCTGGTCGGATACGGACAGAGCGCCTGGTCGAAAGATGATACGTGCGTTACATTGACATTCCCCGAGCTTCCTGAAGGAAATCATTCGTTCAAAGTCTGGGCCCGCGACGAACGGAATCACACATCGCAGGTGACGCGCACATTTACGATCGACAGAACGCCGCCGAACTTCTCGATATTCTCTCCCGCAGACGGTATATGGCTCAATAGCACCAGCGTCTCAATCTTTGGATGGGGTGCCGACAACTTTTCAACTAACAGCCTTTCTTGGTCACACAAATTGGACGATAGTCCATGGAGCTCATATTCTCAAGTTGGCATGATTTACAGTTACTCCTTTACCGATTTATCCGACACCACTCACGTACTGAGCGTCAGGGTGCGCGATCTTGCCGGAAACGAAACCGATACGACATCGGTATTCGTCGTCGATCTCACGCCTCCCGAAACCTACCTTACCGATGGCGCAGAGGAAGGGGATGTATTCGGGCCCGAGATTGGATCAGTTACCTTCACCTGGTCCGGATACGACGATAACGCATCCCCCGAAATGCTCGAATACGCATACAAACTCGATAATGATTCCTGGAGCTCGTGGACATCCGACACATCGTATTCCCTCTCCCTCCACATCGAAGACGGCGCACATACATTCATGGTCAAGACGAAGGATCCCGCCGAACACGAGGATCCAAAGCCGGTTGTGAGAACTTTTATCATCGACCGGCTGCAACCTGCCGATTGGTTCGAACACGATACCATGAGCGATTTCATGAATCCGTACTACTTGTGGCATCCCAATTCGATATCATGGAACACTGCAGAGGACGGATATATTACAGGGCTGGGCGGAAGCTGGAATTCGGCGATCGTTTCCGAGAAAGAATACAATCGTGACAGGAACTCGGTATTCACCTTTCGATTCAGGCATCTCGACGGTCAGGACAACTATATGTTCGGCTTGACCGATACCGGTCCGCTGGAAACCGATTATCATTACAGCAATATTAAAATTGGTCTCTATGTTCATTCTTCCGGAAACGTGTATCCCATAATCAATGGATCGACACAAAACTCTATTACCGTTCTGCCCGATGGGATCTATGATGCGAAGATCTATCTCTATGTCGATGATACGCATGTGACATTCGCCATCGACGATGTGTCGAACTTCGATGATCCGTTATCCGACTTCAATCCACCCTCAACCCTGCATACTGCATATACAAATGTACCCCCTTCATTATATATTCAGGTCAATCCGTACAATGAAGCCGGCAGGATTTACGATGTATGGAGTTCCGCCTTCGATACGGATACGATACCTCCGGAGACATGGATTACGGCGGGACCTGCGGAAGGCGAAACGATCGAGAGCCGCGAGGCGCTCTTCGGATGGTCTGGCAGCGATGATTATACACTGCTCGAGGATCTCGAATATACCTATCGGATCGATGCGGCGCCGTTCTCCGGATTTGCCCCCGATACGACGCATTTGTTTACGGGGCTTACCGACGGATATCATGTATTTGAGGTGAACGCCCGGGATCTCTGGGAAAACGTGGACCCGACACCCGCCGCTCGCATATTTGCCGTCGATCTCGAACCGCCGACACCGGTTATCCTCTTAGGACCCGAGGAAAATGAGCACACGAATCTTATCGACATCGCTTTCACCTGGACGGGCATCGATTCGGTCACGGCACTCGAAGATCTCCTATTCACCTATCGTATGGACGGCGGCGATACCTCTGTTTGGGATACAGTGAAGACTGTCGTTTTCGGAGCTCTCGAAGACGGACTGCATACCTTCGAACTTCTCGCAATGGACGAGCTCGGTCGCATCGATTCGGTGCAGCGCCAATTCATCGTCGACCGGACGGCACCTGACATCCAGGTCGTCGACGGCCCGTATGACGGCGGCTTCAGCAAGTCGACGGTGGAATTCTGCTGGGAGGGAATCGACGCCGTCTCCGACAGTCTCTGGTTCACCTACCGTTTGGACGCCAGTCTCTGGAACGATCTTACAAAGGAACTCTGCACGACATTTACAGAGCTTACCGTTGCACCGCATGTGTTCATGGTAAAGGGAATGGATCGCGCGGGGAATGTGAGCGATTCGGTAACAATCTCCTTTACCGTAGATACGAGCGAGCCCGAGACATGGATCACCGAAGGTCCCGATGAGGGAGAGATGATCGGTCCCGCCACCGATTCGCTGACATTCGGGTGGTCGGGAAGCGACGACAACTCACCTGTCGATAGCCTTCTCTATGCATACCGCTTCGAAGACGGCCTATACACCGCGTTCGAACGGGATACGCTCCTGAAGGTATTCAATGATTTCGATGAAGGCACTCATACTTTCTCGGTAAAAGCGCTCGATCTTGCCGGCAACGAGGATCCCACCCCCGCAGAGCGCTCCTTCATCATCGACCGGTCGCCGCCCGAGATCACGTTCACGATAGGCCCCGCAGACGGAGGGCACGTGAACGTTACAACAGTCGAATTCTGTTGGATCGGATTGGATAATTTCAGTCCCGCGGACAGCCTTGTCTATTCCTACAGTATGGACAGCGGAGAGCAGAGCTCTTGGTCAGGAGATACATGCGCGGTTTTTGAGAACTTGTCTATCGGCGATCACCACTTGGAGCTTTGGGCACGGGACATTATAGGAAATACGAAGCATACAGAGATTCAATTTACCATAGATATCTGTTCTTATGAAGATTTCAGTAACGAGCTGGATGAATGGACGATTACAACCGTCGGGGGAGGAACTTTTGAGATAACAAGCGATATGCTTCATGTAAATGCATCGACCGATCTTGATAATTATGCATACGGAGAAGTAGAGGCGCATGGTGTCGATTATGCACAAGACTACATCGTCGAATTCGATTACCGGCTGACCAGTTCGGACAATCATTGGATAGTCATGTATCAGGATCCCCGATTCAAGATTGTTACCGACTGGGGTACGCAAGTACGGTTCGAATCTGGGGGAAGCATCCTCGGGAACTTGATAGTAGGACAATGGCATCATATCCGCCTAGAGGTACATCCCTCAGTTCAGCAGTTCGAACTGCTCGTGGACGGGAACATCTGGGGTGTCGGTCCGATAGCGGCGAATGCTGGAAATACCGTGCAAATCGGAATACCGAGGGGGCTCGGAAACTGGGGCGACGCGTATTGGGATAATGCCAGTATCTGCGGTCAGCCTTCCGATCCAATACCGCCGAACACGTTCATCACCCGTGGACCCATAGATGGAATTCATACGCCTGCAACCACCGTAGAATTCGCATGGATCGGCAAAGATGATTCTACGGCCGTCGAATCGCTTCTCTACTCTTACAGACTGATGTTCGAAGGACAAATTCTCTACGATTGGTCAACATACGCACCCGATACCTCCGTCGTATTCGACGATCTGATGGAGGGTTCGTATGTATTTGAAGTGAAATCGCGCGACGCCTTGCAATTGGAAGACGAATCCCCCGCTTCACACGAGTTTACAGTTGATGCTACGCCGCCGCAGGTGACACTGATTTCCGGCCCAGAAAACGGCGGCTGGTGGAACAGTACAATGGTGGAGCTCTGCTGGGCGGGCAGCGACAATCTATCCGACAGCCTATGGTACGCCTATAAAGTGGACATTGATGATTGGAGCGATTTCACGAAAGATGGATGCGTCATCCTCGAAGGATTGGCCCCCGGAGAACGGACCTTCATGGTCCGCCCGCGTGACCGAGCGGGAAATATCGGGGATTCCACTGCCGTCACGTTCACCATCGATGTCGTTGATCCGGAAACATGGATCACGACGGGACCCGGTGAGGGCGAAATGTTCGGCTATCTGACTGATTCGCTCTCGTTCGGATGGACTGGTAGTGACGATTACACCCCCGCAGAAAGCTTGCAGTATTCATACAGGTTAAATGATGAAACATGGTCACAGCCGTGGGCTCCGGATACAACCACCAGGCTGTCCCTCGATATCCCCGACGGCCTGCACGAGTTCCAGGTAAAGACCCGAGATCTCGCTTTAAACGAGGATCAAACGCCCGCCGTCAGCTCTTTCATCGTCGATCATACGCCGCCTGTGGTGACGTTCACCTCGGGACCCGAGGACGGCGCGCATCTGAATACGGCAGAAGTGTCATACTGCTGGGCCGCTACCGATGTGTTCACTCCACCGAATGAAATCTTGTATGCATACTACGTCGACGATAATCTCCAGCAGCCGTGGGGTGATGATTCCTGCGCCTCGATTACGGGACTCACCGAAGGCGTTCATACTTTCACAGCGCTCGCGGTCGATCTGGTCGTAAACGAGGGCTCCGCGTCACGAACGGTGATAATCGATCTCACCTCGCCGACGGTTGCTATAACTTCAGGGCCGCCTGAGGGAGGGTACAGCACGCCGACGGCCGAATTCTGCTGGACCGGAGACGATGCACTCTCCGACAGTCTCTGGTTCTCCTACCGCATGGACAATGGTGTCTGGAGCGATCCCACAAAGGAGCTCTGCACAACCTTCGAGGGACTCACAGTAGAAACTCACACTTTCATGGTCCGGGCCAGCGATCGGGCGGGAAATGTCAGTGACTCGGTAACCGTCACCTTCACCGTCGATGCCACCGGGCCGGATACATGGATCACGGCGGGACCGGAGGAGGGCGAGAAATTCGGGCTCTCTACTGATTCGCTCACCTTCGAATGGAAGGGGAGCGACGACAACACCGCCGAAGAGAATCTCGTGTATGCATACCGGCTCGACGAGGAAGCATGGACCGCCCCGTTTACTCCTGACACCTCGGTGACTATATCGCTCGAGATCGCGGATGGTACGCACACGTTTCACGTCAAGGCACGCGATCTCACCGGCTATGAGGATACGACATCGGCCGCGCGCTCTTTCATTGTAGACAGAACTATTCCGGTTGTGGCATTCACCTCGGGACCAGACGACGGCGCTCACCTCGATTCGACGGGAGTAAGCTTCTGCTGGGAGACTTCCGACAATATGACCCCGCCCGAGAGCCTCCTGTACGCATACCGCATCGACGGTGGCGCGCAGACTGAATGGTCGCCTGACACCTGTGCATCGATCGAAGGGCTTGCCGAGGGTGTGCACACATTCGAGGCGCTGGCGAAGGACGACGTGGACAATACCGGATCGGTATCTCAGGAATTTACGGTGGACCTGACCGGTCCCGTTGTCGTTATCGACGAGGGACCGGCCGACGGGAGTTGGTGGAACAGCGCGACTGCGATATTCGAATGGCACGGCACCGACAACCTGTCGCTTGCAGACAGCCTCACGTTTTCATACCGGCTCGATGAAGAGCCGTGGAGCGATTATTCAAAATCCAGCTCGGTCACACTCGAAGGTCTCTCGGTCGAGACACATACCTTCAAGGTCCGCGCGCGCGACCGTGCGGGCAATATCGGCGATTCGACCATGGTCACCTTCAACATCGATCTCGACGCGCTCGATACGTGGTTCACCATGTGCCCCGAAGGACAGGTGTTCGGATTATCACAAAGTTTTCTCGATTTTGAGTGGACCGGCAGCGACGACAACACCCCAACGGAGGATCTCAGATACTCATACCGCATCGACGCATATCCCTGGAGTCAGATCAGACCGGATACGGCAGCTTTGATCTCCCTCGATCTCCCCGACGGTATGCATACCTTCGAAGTGAAGGCAATCGATCTGGCGGGGAACGAGGATCAGACACCGGCCATATGTTCGTTAGAAACGGACCGCACGGTGCCCGACCTCGCATTCATCTCGGGACCCGGCGAGAACGAACATGTAAATGAGAGCACGGTCGAGTTCTGCTGGGAGGCGACTGACAACCGGAGCACACCGGACACCCTTCGGTACCGCTTCCAAATCGATGACCTCCCCTCGAGTGTTTGGGATACCGTGACCTGCAGGTCCCTGCCGCTTCTTTCTGAAGGAGTCCATCTCTTCCATGTCTGGGCGAAGGACGAACTGGACAACGAGGAGCATATCGTGCGGACCTTCACCGTGGATGAAACACCGCCGAGTGTATGGTTCACCGCTGCACCCGATATATGGAGCACCTCAACGGCAACCTTCTGTTGGGTCGGGGACGATAATCTTTCAAACGATATCTGGTACTCCTACCGTATCGACGAGGACCCCTGGAGCACCCTAACGACCGAGCTCTGCGTCATATACGACAGCCTCTCGGTGGCATCACACACATTCATGATCCGTGCGCGCGACCGGGCGGGGAATGTGAGCGATTCGGTTACCGTCACCTTCTCCGTCGACGGGACGGGACCCGATACCTGGATAACCACGGGTCCCGATGAAGGAACGGTATTCGGCGCAGCGACGGAGTTTGCATACATCGGGTGGATCGGCAGCGACGATAATACCGCCGTCGGCGATCTCGTGTACGCGTATCGCGTCGATGACGATCCCTGGAGCGCCTTTACTCTCGAAACGTCGGATTCTATATCACTCAACCTCACCGACGGCATCCATACATTCTATGTGAAGTCCCGCGACTTGGCGGGCAACGAGGATTCATCTGCGGCGTTGCGCTCATTCACGGTGGATCGCACCCCGCCCGATGTGACATTCACCGCAGGACCACCCGACGGTATCCATCTCAATATAACCGACGTTGCATACTGCTGGGAGGCAATCGATCTCTTCAGCCCGCAGGGATCGTTGAAGTACGCATACCGGATCGATGGCGGCTCCGAGAGTCCCTGGTCCGGCGACACCTGCGCAACGGTTACGGAATTAACGGAAGGCGTGCACCTGTTTGAAGCCCTGGCAAAAGATACGGTGGACAATATCGGGTCGGCATCGAGATCGATGACGATCGATCTCACACCGCCCACGGCAGAGATCACGCTGGGACCTCCCGACGGCGGCTGGAGCACTCCGGATGTGGAGTTCTGCTGGTCGGGCAGCGACGACCTCTCCGACAGCCTCTGGTTCTCACATCGCATTGATGACGGCCCGTGGGAACCGTTCTCGAAAAACCTCTGCACGACACATTACGGTCTGACGGTGGAATCACACACTTTTATGGTCTGGGCACGCGACCAGGCTGGAAACGTGGGCGATTCGATCACCGTCACCTTCACCGTCGATACCGGACCACCCGATACCTGGATAACGAATGGGCCGCCGCCGGGAGGCACCGTGGACACGTCAGCCGTCACATTCTTATGGACCGGATACGACATCAATACGGCAACGGAAGATCTCGTCTATGCCTTCAAACTCGACGATTCCTACTATTCGAGCTATATCTCTGATACGTCGCATACCCTTTTTGCGCTGAGCGACGGCCCGCACACTTTTTACGTCAAGGCGCGCGATCTCGCCGGCAACGAGGACCCGTCTCCGGATTCACTCATCTTCACCGTCGATGCACAACCTCCCGTTATCACCTTCACCGCCGGTCCGCAGCATGGTGATCATATCGGCGAAACGAGCGCCGAATTCCACTGGAATGCCGAAGACATCGTGGCGCCGCCTGAGAGTATCCTCTATTCGTACCGTCTCGATGATGAAGCGTACACTACTCCTTGGACATCGGATACGACCGCGATTCTCTATGCCATCTCCGAAGGCGTGCATACCTTCGATGTCAGGGCACGCGACAATTTCGCACATATCGGCTTCCAACAGAGACAATTCATCGTCGATCTCACGCCACCGACGCCCGTCGTAACCGGCGATCCGGATGAAGGCGACTGCTGGCCGAGTTCGACGGCGCGGATCACCTGGAGCGGATCGGACAACTACTCGACTGCAGGGCAGCTCGAATACGCGTACCAAATGGACGGCGCCCCGTACAGTGACTGGTATCAGGTGATGTCGCATACCTTCGAAAATCTTTCCCAGGGAGAACATGTCTTCACGGTTACGGCTCGCGACCTGGCGGGTAATGAGACGCTCGCGCCTGACACCCTTACCTTCTCGGTCGGATTCAACGACCTCTTCGTCTCGAGCATCACGGCGCCCGACAGCGCGTTCTGCAACCGTGAAACGACGATTCACTGGACGGTGAAAAACAACGGCGATTGCGATATTCCACAGGGAACATGGCGCGATTACGTCTATCTTTCCTATGACGATGCCCCCGGCTCCGACGTGTATCTCGGACAATTCGAATACACCGGAACGCTTGCACCTTCAGACAGCTATATCGTCACTCTCACCGTGCAGCTTCCCGATAACCTAACCGGCAATCATTGGATCGTCATCTTCACCGATGCCGGTTACGCAATCGACGAGGAAGATCACGAGAACAACAACAAATCGCTCAGCGACCCGATCATGCTCACCATCCCGCCGCATCCCGACCTTCTCGTGACCGATATCACGGTACCCGCCGAGGGATTCGCCGACCGCGGCGTCTATATCGAATGGACCGTAACAAATGAAGGGGAAGATGCCGCTACCGGCAGCTGGAAGG
The DNA here is from genome assembly GCA_965369375.1 of uncultured bacterium. Lineage (GTDB taxonomy): Bacteria > Krumholzibacteriota > Krumholzibacteriia > Krumholzibacteriales > Krumholzibacteriaceae > CBDUQN01. The sequence goes on from CBDUQN010000030.1 coordinate 13,254, forward strand.
AATATGTATACCTCTCCGACGATAACGCCACCGGCGGCGATACCTATCTTGATCAATTCACATATGACTACGGACTTGAAAGGGATTCGTCATATACGCACATACACCCTATCGTCTTCCCCGATAATATCGAAGGGCCGCACTGGATCATCGTTTGGACCGATAGGCTGGATAACATCAATGAATACGACTTGAATGACAATAACGCAACCGTCTCCTCTACTTCGGTGAATATCAGCTACCCGCCGTATCCCAACCTCGTCGTCGATACGGTGACCGCTCCCACCGATGCCGAATCGGGTGGGGAGATCGATATCGCGTGGTTCGTCAGTAACACCGGTACGGATCCCACCGGCGTACCCGTTTGGTATGACCGCGCTCAGCTCGTATCGACAGGCGGATCGGTCGTGCATACATTCGGCCAGTTCGAGAACGCATCCTGGCTCCAGCCGGCGGCTTCGTATTCACAATCAAAAACCCTCACATTACCGACGAATGTCCTTTCTGGAGAATACCGGATAAGGGTGACGGCAGATTACTCCAATGTTATCAACGAGCACAACGACGAGAACGACAATGCCACCGAAAGCGCACCGATCTTCATTGAGACGGGCATCGTCCCGAGGCCTGATCTTGCATGCTCGACCTTTGTCGCTCCACCGCAGGGATGGGCCGGACATGATATCGAAGTGAGCTGGACGGTCAAGAACAAGGGCGAGGCATATGTGACCGGTACCGGTCTCGTCGACTGGATTCTTCTCTCGGATGACGAGATACCCAGCGACGATGATGTGGCCCTGAGCGGAATACCGCTCGGCGATTTCACCGTTCAGCTGGGTCATGATTTCCTGGGTGAAGCCCTCATGCCCGATTCGTTCTATACCCGGGCAGCGATGGTAACGATACCAAATGACGCGAGTGATACAATGTACATATACGCATTCACCGATGTCGTCCTCGCTTATGACGATCCCGATATCGTGAATAACGCCAGTGACGTCCGTATGATAGAGATCTTCGAACCGTCGCCGGCCGACCTCGAACTTGTCTGGATCAATTCGCCCGATGACATCGTAACCGCCGGCACGGAATTCCCGGTCTCGTGGGAGGTCAAAAATGTCGGCCCCGGACCCGGATTCACGCCGGAATGGACCGATGTGGTCTTTATCTCTGAGGATAACACCCTCGGCGCGGGAGACAGGCAGCTCAAGCAAGTGAATCACTACGGTTTCATGGAGCATAATGAAACCTATACGCGTAACGTCAATGTCACGATGCCGGGCGACGTTATCGGGACGTACTATCTCATTGCGTGCACCGATTACAATGATGTCGTAGAAGAAGGCAGTGATGACGGTGCTAACTGCAATTTTCGCCTCGTGCCGATAATGGTCGAACCACCTCCTCCCCCGCCCGATCCGCCCGAGTCGGATCTCATTGTCACCACATACACGGTGTCCGGTGATCCGTGGTCGGGAGTATCGCTCAGCGTTTCGTGGACGGTGAGAAACAACGGGCCGGAAGAAACGAGCACAACCGGCTGGTATGACAAGGTCTACCTGTCCCAGGACGCAATACTCAATACCGGCTCCGACACGGAACTCATCAGCGTTACCCATTCGGGGCGTCTCTACCGGACCGACACCTATTCTGTTACAAGAAACGCGACACTGCCGAACGGCATCTCGGGAACATACTATCTGATCCTTCAGGCCGATATCGCAAATCATGTGTATGAGCCCGGTTACGAGGACAACAATATCGCCACCGCCGCGATCGAAGTCGATCTGACACCGCCGCCCGATCTGCAGATTACCGAGCTGCTGTCGGATTCGGAGGCGCTCTCGGGGGGCAGCATCGCGGTGCAATGGACGGTCAATAATCTCGGCAGCGGCGCGACGATACCCGGCTCATGGACCGATAAGTTCTATCTGTCATCCGACACCGTGCTTACCGGCGCGGACAATTATCTCACCGGTTTCTCCCACAGCGGATCCCTCGATCCGTACCAGTTCTACCAGGAGAACAGAAGCATCACGATTCCCACGGGATATACGGGATCGAGATATATCATCGTCAAAACCGATGCGAACAGTAACGTGTACGAACACTCGAATGAGGGAAACAACACGAGCTGGACCCACGTGACGATATCCGATCCGCTGCCGCAACGGCCCGACTTCACAATGATAAGCTTGGCATTCACCGACGGACAGCGCGACACCCTGCGATACACCGTCGAGAATATCGGCGACTACTCCGTACCATCCAATCAGCGGTATTGGGTCGACCGGTTCTATCTCTCGCCCGACAGCATATTGAACACGGGATCCGATGTGCTGATCAAAACATTCACGAGATCATCCGATCTGTCACCCGGCCAGCAATACTCGCGGACCGTGGAAATCAAGCTCCCCAACGGCACGAACGGAGACTTCTATCTGATCGGCAAAGTGGATGTGACCGGAAGAGTGACGGAAGATGATGAGACAAACAACATGCTGCTCGATTATATCCATGTGACCCTCACACCTCCCGATCTCCAAGTTACCGGTTTCACCGCCCCCGCATCGGTACTCGCCGGGCAGCCCGTTGAGATCACGTGGGATGTCGGGAACATCGGTACCGGCCTGTGCGATCCCGAGGAATGGTACGACGGGATCTATCTGTCTAAGGACGAGATACTCGACGAGACGGATATCGTACTTACCTCCAAACAGCACAGCGGCGGCCTGCTCGCGGGGTATTCATACACGGCAAATACCACCGTTACTATTCCGCTTGGAATATCCGGCACGTACTACTTCTTCGTGCTCGCTGACAAGAACAACGCCGTGTACGAGCATACACGTGAGGATAACAACTTCCGGTATGATCCTGGCGGAGCGCTCGTCGTCATTCCGCCACCTGAAGTCGACCTGATTGTTGCAGATATCGGCACTCCCTTCGGCGGCATCGCCGGCGATGACATCGACATAACATGGGAGATATCGAATACGAGCTCGAACGAAGTATCTGGTAATTGGAAAGACGCGGTTTACATCTCGGCTGACCTGTACTGGGATATCAACGATGTTCTCATCGGCGAGGAAATCCATACCGGCGGCCTCGGCGCGGGAACGGCATACACGCGTACGATGAGAGTGCTGCTCGAGGATTACCTGAGCGCGATCAATTCGATCATGCCGGGCCTTACACCGGGACCGTATTACGTGATCGTGCGAACCGATATCCTCAACAATATCAATGAAGAGGATGAGACAAACAACGACGGTGCCTCTTCAACAACCATGGCCATCGATGTGCAAGAACTCATGCTCGGTGTGGCCGATTCGTCGGCGATCACATACGGGGAGCGAGAATATTTCCGCCTCTCCCTGCCTGAGAATCACGACCTGCGGGTCGTTGTCGACTGTGTCTCTCAGTATGACGAGGCGGAGCTGTACATAAGGAACGGTGAAGTTCCAACGAGGATAGCCTACGATCACCACTTCACCGTTGATGCATACCGGGATGTAATCGTGCCCGGTATCGCCGGTGATAACATGTACCTCATGGTTTACGGCGACTATATCGTCGGTAACGGCGATTACACGATACGAGCCGATTCTATATTCTTCGGCCTTATCGATTGTACTCCGTCAACGGTGGACAATACCGGATTCGTGACTTTCTCACTCTCGGGCGGTAGGCTCGCCAGCGTCTACAGCGTTTACCTCGAAAACGCAAGCTACGATACGGTTACCGCCTGGCGGATCGATCCGCTGAGCAGTACGAGTATAAATGCGCATTTCGACCTGAGCGGTGTCACCCCTGGGCTGTATGATATTCATGTAGCAACCACCGAGTTCGGAGCTACCGAGCTTTCATCCGGAGTAGAGATCGTCCCCGGTATTGGTGCAATAATCGAGCCGTCGATCAAGGGTCCAGCAGCAATCAGAAGCCTAGGCATTGGTACATATGCAATCAAACTGACCAATATCGGGGTGGCTGATGCGTACGATGTCATCAGCAGTATCGCGCTCGATACGAATACCGAATACCAGTTGGTTCTCGACGGCGCTACAAGCTTTGTTCAGGTATCGGACGGCCAACCGGTGCTGATACATACGAGTTTCATTGGCGTCGGTGAGAGCGCCCATTATGAATTGCGCCTCTGGGGAGGAGAGACCGACCTGCTTGTCGACGCTACATCTACTTATTACTCCCCGATTCTGGTTGAAGCAGAAACGGAAGACGTGGTCATCGCCGACTGGGTGCACGCGACGTATGACGTCTTCCTGGACAAGCTGGAGACGTACGGGGTGACGATAGACAGCGCGCAGTGCTTCGCGTACTACATGGATGACTGGACCGCATCGACGCTATCCGGTACCGATCGCACGGAAATCGATCTTCTCGACCTCAAGATTCAGCAGACGACTCTCGCCGCTCTCACCGATCTTCAGGACCCGCTCGTGCCGCCGCAGAATACGGGAATCACAGCGCAGGGCATACTATCCAGCATCAGTGAAGCTGGTGATCAGTACCTGACTGCCAAAGGATCCGACCGGTACAAGCGAAAAACACACAACGTCACCGTGCGGGTATCGAGAGATCCCAATGAGAAGGTCGGCTATGCGCTGCCCGACGGCGATAATTTCGTTTCGCAGCTCTTCGATATTCCCTACACCGTCTATTTCGAGAATCTCCCCGACGCCTCGGCGAGCGCACGTATCGTTCAGGTTCTCGATACGCTCGATACCGATCTCGATTGGCGCACATTCCGCCTCGGGAACATCGCTTACGGAGATACGGTGCTCACCGTGCCCGAAAACAGCACCTGGTTCCACGAGATGATCGATCTGGGCACGAGCGGCCTCGTTCTAATCATCGATGCCGGGATCAATTACACAAACGGCGTGGTGCATTGGAACTTCACCACATTCGATCTCATCGCGGGCCGGCCGCCCGACGATCCGAATGCCGGTTTCCTCCCGCCGAACGACAGCACCGGCGCCGGAGAGGGTATCGTCTACTTCACGGCGCGCGCTCACCCGCTCGCGGAGGACGGCGCCGAAATAACCAACCGGGCGCTCATCGTATTCGATGAGAACGATCCGATCATCACCAACGAGGTCGTGAACATCCTCGAACGCGTCTACTCCGATATTCAGATCGCCGCCGTATCGGGCTACTCCGCCTATCCCTCCTACATCGAAGGCGAACCGGTGATCATCAGTGCGACCGTTACAAATACGGGCGCGGAAAAAGCGGGCAGCTTCACGGTCGAATTCTATGACGGCGATCCCGCTAGCGGCGGCACGCTCATCGGCTTCCCGAGGATCATAACCTCGCTCGACGTGGGTGAAGAGCGGTCTGTGGAAGTCTCATGGCTTCCCCAAAGCACCGGAGAATATCACATACACATCATGGCGGATTACAGCGGATTAGTAACCGAAGCGGATGAGACGAACAATATCCGTATCTTTACACTCGATATCGAATCGAGAATGTACACCGTCTATCTCGAGGATGATATCAATCTCGTCGCGCTGCCGCTCGAACCGCCGATGCCGTATACGGCGAGCACATTCGCCGCCGCGCTGGGCGCCACGATGATCATCCGATACGATACCGGTAATGAGCTGTTCGAGACATACAATGCAGATCTCGGGAGCGGCCCCGATTTCACCGTCGAGAACAAACTGGGGTATATCACTGTTCTGCAGCTCGGCGGCGCAAAGGAATTTACATACGCCGGTGAAACGCACTCCGACTCGTTGACATTGGTGGAAGGGCTCAATTTTGTATCTCTCCCGCTTATGCCGGATAATCCGATTACGATGAGAGATTTCTGCTATGCGATCGATGCGAGCGCACTCGTTTACTATAACAGCGCACTCGATTCGACGATCGGATTCGAGGTGTTCATCCCTGTGTTCCACGAGGGTGAGGGGGCTGAGATGCGTGGCGCGCACGGCTACCTAGCCGTTTGTGAGACAACTTCCACCGTCACATTCGACGGAATCGGGTGGATCGGATTCGAAGATCCTCCGCAGTATTCGGGTGCACCGCTCATGGTTGCCGGTGAGGACAGGGTATCGAAAGCACCTGTTCTCGGCGTGACCGGCGTCGTGTACGAAACCGCGTGGGGAGACCGGAAACCGATATCCGACGAATACGATATCTCAATTATCAATACAAGAACCGGCGATAGAATCAAGGTTGCACTCGACTCCAATACAGGTGAATTCACCGGCGCGTTCGTCGACATCTCGAACAAGAAACCGGCGGTGCCGGGCGACACCCTCGAGATCGTTGTTAACGACAACGACGGCCGGCTGCTCGGACCGCCCACCAGGTATGTGCTTACCGAGTCCGACATCGCCCGGCGGTATGCCACCTTCAACGCCGTGACAACCGGCCTAACACCGAGCGTCACCGCCCTCTACCAGAATTTCCCGAATCCCTTCAATCCATCGACACACGTGAGATATCAACTCGCCCGGCCGGGCCAGGTCGATCTCAAGATATTCAACGTCGCTGGACAATTGATCAAAACACTCGTCAGCAAGAGGCAGGATGGCGGATATTATCAGATCGTATGGCGGGGTGACAATAATAGAGGTAACCAGGTGGCTTCAGGCGTCTACTTCTGCAGGCTCGAAACGCCGGGATATACGAAATCGATGAAGATGATCGTCGTACGGTAATAGAAGAATCAAAGGAAGGTGAAGAAGATGAAAAAGAGCACCTATCGAACTGCATTGATAACAAGCATCGTTCTGTGGAGTGTGTTGCTGATAATGCCCACCGCCGGCATGTGCCAGGAGGATTCGTCACCGATCTTCATTGTGTACGGAATGATGTATAAATACGGCACCGCCGAACCTATGGACTTTCTATTCACGATAGAGGTCGAGAACATGCGTAACGGCCTCACGAATTACACAGAACTCGGCGCCTCAGGAGAAGTCGGCACCTTCAGCGTTGTTCTGATCGATTATCAAAACAGCGACGCTGTCCAATTGGGAGATTCAATAGTTGTGCGGGCAAAACCGTTCAACGCAGCGGATTATGCGTTAGGTACAACATTTATTATTAGCCAGAATGGATTTCAAAACAGGATGATGCATATCGATTTTGAAGTTGAAGATCCATACTCAACGGAACCTCAATCGTGGGGGGCAATAAAGCGGATATTCAGAGCAAGCCGCTGAATTCCATCTGGACAAACCCCACAAGAGCCGTCATAATCGTTTCCCAGTGGCATCCTTATGCGATCCTTACGGTTATCTCGACAGGAGGTACTTCTCATGAAGCGTCTGTCGGTGCGCATTCTAGCGGCGGCATGCGCGGTCACTCTCTGCTTAGTACATATTCCGCTCGTTATCTGCGCTCAGAACTCCACTGATCAGTTACTCGAACAGATCGACTCGCTGCGGTGTGCGGCGCGGTATGAAGAGGCTATTGGTATCAGCCGGGAGCTCCTCGATTCCGTTCATTCCGACGCCGATGCGGCGCCATACGAGATCGGCGACGCCGAACGACTCGTTGCCACACTCGAGCTCGCTTCCACCTTCCCCGAAAATGCCCAGCTCGAACTCGCCGCAGCGGAACGACTCACCGCGACGTACGACTCGCTCTTCGATGAGGACGATCTTGAATCGGCGATCGAGGTAATCGACAGGCAGCTCGAGGTGAAGCGCCGCTATCTCACGGAACAGCACCAAGAAGTCGCAGCATGTCTCTCTATCAAGGCGCTCTTTACTGATTATCTCGGCCACTATGATGCGGCCGAGTCCCTTTATCGAAAATCACTCGAGATCCGGCGGGACATCCTGGAACCGGTACATCCCGAAACATCCGAGGGTCTCACGAACTACGCATTTATCCGCAAGCTGCAGGGGTACTACAAGGAGGCTGAGGGGTACAACCGCGAGGCTCTCGAAATGGACCGCGTTTTGTTCGGCGAAGAGGATCCGTCGGTGGCGACCGATCTCGACAATCTGGCAAGCAGCATCCACAAGCAGGGAGATTTTGTCACGGCGGAGCCCCTCTACCGGAGGGCCCTCGCGATACGCCGGATGTATTACGAAGACATACCCTTCGATGTGGCAAGCAGCCTGAATAATATCGGAACCCTTCTGCACGAAAAGTGGGACCTGGCTGGCGCGGAACCATACTTCCGAGAGGCGCTCGGCGTATACGATTCCCTCGGCGTGGAAATCGATCCCGACCGCGCGGGAACCACGAACAACCTTGCAAGCCTCCTCCAGGACATGGGTGCATACGCCGATGCCAAGAGACAATATCACCGAGCGCTCGATATCGCACAAGAGCTCTACGGCGACATTCATCCCGTTATCGCGGCAATCCTCAATAACCTCGCCGCCCTCTATCACGATATCGGTGACTATACGTCAGCGGACTCTCTCTACCGCAGTGCCCTGGATATGAACCGGGCACTGTATGGAAGCCGACACCGGCAGATCGCGACATCACAATTCAATCTGGCGCGGAACTGCCGCGACCGCGGTGACTATGAATCGGCGAAACCGTTGTATACAGAATCACTCGAAATGTACAGGTCCGTGCTCAGTGCGAAAAACCCTGATATCGTAAAAATCCTCTACAGCTATACAACGCTGCTTGCGATCGAAGATGACTATGGTACCGCCCTGCCTATGTTACAGGAGTCGACCAAGTTGTATGAAGCAGCGCGCAGGAGAGTCGGCAAGGGGCTTGTCGGTGCTACTTTCGTCAAATCTCCCTATCCGAAGCTGGCGGTCGCGCTTCTCAAAACGGATAACGAGAAAAAAGCCTGGCCGGCCGTTGAACGCGATCTCGGCCGTATATTGGCGGAATTCCTGATTATCGCCGACCGGCGATCGCTCGACCCCGTTGAAACGGCGGTAAACGATTCGCTGCAACGGGCGCTAAGCAAATGTGAAAATAGGTATGAGGCTTTGGCCGGCGTTGTATCGGGTGAACCGAGTGATTCCGAAAAAGCACAGCTGGAGGAAGCGAGAAGACACGTGCTCGAAGCCGAAGCGGTATGGAGCGAATTCCAGCGACGGATGGCCGAAAAGTACCCGCTTACAGAGGGGGTATCCTATTCCCTCGAACGCCTGCAGCAAGTTGTTCCGCAGGGTACCGCGATACTCGGATGGCTCGATGTCGAAGAGAAAAAGGGCACATATACCTCATGGATGTATGTGATAAGAAATACCGGGCCAGTCCACTGGAAACACCTCGGTGAAGGCGAGAGCGGGGACGGCATGTCAATTTACGACTATTGCCGGATGTTCCGGGACGCGTTGACGCAACCGAGCTTGGCCGTCTCAGGTGTCGAACACAACGCGAGGCGTATCTTCCGCATCCGGATCGCTCCGCTTATCGAGGCGCTGGAGGGCATAGAAAACCTCATCATCATTCCATCGGGCCCGATGCTCGGCATACCGATCGAGTCGTTGATCGACGAAGTGGGGAACTATCTCGAGGATCGCTTCAACATCTCGTATACTCCGTCCGCGACATTGTTCACACGTCAAAAAGAGGAATCGAAGCAGCGGCGGCCGGGCGAACCCACTCGCGCTCTTCTGATCGGCGATCCACCATTCTCGAACGCTCACCTCGAACTGATGCAAGAGGCTGGCAATACACAAATTATCACTGATGCGGCACCTGATATTGAATCAGACTCCACCGCCACCAGACGGGGGATCGCTCATGCACACCGCACCGTTCTTTCATCATTGCCAAGGCTTCCCGGTTCACGTGACGAGATCCAGGCCATAGCGCCGCTCTTTGAAGAAACCCGGGTACTCCTGGGTCAGGACGCATCGGAGATGAATGTCGTTGATATTCTCACCTCCAATGACACGGAGAATTTCTCGGTGATCCACATCGCTACTCATGCGTTTATCGACAATGTCCGTCCGGAACAATCGGTTCTCGTTCTCTCCCAGGTGAATCTACCCGATCCGGTCAGGTCGGCTATGGCTGGAGAGCGTGTGTACGACGGTCTTATCAGCGCAAAGGAGATAGTGCAAGAATGGGACATATCTGCCGACCTCATTACGCTCAGTGCATGTGAGACGGCATTGGGAAAGGAGGTGAGCGGCGAGGGGTATATCGGCCTTTCCCACGCCCTGTTCCGTGCCGGGGCACAAAGCCTCATCGTCAGCCTCTGGGTTGCCGACGACCATGCAACCGCTCTTCTCATGAAACGCTTTTATGAAAATTACTCAGGCCGGTATACTGATGAGCGTCACGGCTTTCGAGGAACACCGATGAGCAAAGCGGCGGCACTGAAGGAGGCGAAGCAGTGGCTGCGCGCTTACAGAGACGACATGGGTGAGACGATTTACCGGCACCCGTTTTACTGGGCGCCGTTTGTCCTGATAGGAAATCCGGATTGATATCATGATACAGTTTCGATTACGCGGCTTTCTGCCGCAAACATTACATCAGTTTTTTTGCCAACTATATGCCGGTCTCGCTTGTATTTATATGTGGAAGGAGTGGTAGCCATGAAAAGCAATGTTTCAAGCGTTTTCCGCCTGTTGTCTGCCGCGGCGCTTTTTACCATGGCGATATGCATACCCATTGCCGCCGCTACCGCCGGACACCAGGGGATAGTCGCTTCGGTAGACGGCGAGGTATTCATCCATGGAATCGACGGCCGGTACGTCGCGGAGATTCAAAGCGCGGTCCGGACAGGTGATACGATCGTAGCGAAAATCGGATCATACTGCAGCGGCATCACACCGAACGGAAGCCACTTCGAGCTCAAGGGACCAGGCAGGATTGTATTCACGAAACCCACCGAAAAGAGCTCGATCGACAAGGTCAAGGAATTCATACTGCTACAGATATCGCAATTGACGGGTAAGAGGAGACGTCTTGCGGCCATCTCACGAGGAACGATCGACTTCGACTACGCGGGAGAGCCCTCGGCGCCGATTGTACCGGCAGATGGCGGCCGCGTGCGGGCGAGTTCCCAGAGCTTTTTCTGGAGAACGATACGCGGCATCGATAGCTACGTAGTTACGATTGAAACGACGGATGGTGATGCAATCACCTATACCGTTCGCGGGCACAGCATGACGCGGGACGATTTGGAACCCGGCAAGGAGTATTGCTGGAGAGTCGTTCCCGCTGTGAAGGAACTTCGTGCGAGCGCGAGCCTGCATTCGTTTACCGTGATGCAGCCCGATGAGGAAAAAATGCTCGATGCCTCACTCGCGGAACTGCCGGATCTCGAAGGCGGCGTGCTCTTGCTTTCTGCTGGTCTCCACGGTGAAGCGATACTTAGGTTCAATAGCGTTATCAACAACGGCACAAATGCCAGATCCGCGATTCAGTGGAAATCCCGGGCGATGGCCGCCATGGGGCTCTATCAGGAGGCATACGAAAACCTCGATACGCTTATGGAGGGAAACTAGAAGAAATCATGCATTATTGCGAATGCTCCGGTGGATCCCGGTGATTACGAACATATCACACACGCGAGTATCGATATGAGAAATTTCATCCGGCGGTGGATACCGCTGTTGTATCTGCTTCCGCTTGCCTATATGCTGCGGCCTATACTGTGGACTCCGATAGACTACCGATTCTACAATTACTTCCATGCAAAGCGGCAGGTACCCCCATGGACGGAGGTCGTGGTTGTCGGCATCGATGAGAAGACCACCGAAGAGATATGGACCGCTCCCGTCTATCCCTTCTCTCAGCACATCGAATCGCACGCCGTGGTGACGAAGCGTCTCGACGAAGCGGGGGCGCGGGCGATCGTCTTCGATCTGGCCTTTACCCCGGAGCTCATCGGCGCCGAGCCGGTGGCGCTCGCCGAGGCGTTCCGCTCATCGGGCATGGTCTACCTCACAATGACGGTGAGAGAGGAATGGCAGACGACGAACGGGGGTGAGGAGCTGATCGGCCTGCGGGGCGTGACCCCCCACGAACTCCTCGTCGGGGCGGCGAGAGGCGTCTATGTCGCTGATGTGACAATCGATCCGGACGGGTACCTGCGGCGTTTCTCGGCCGACCCCCGTCTCGCCGAACTCGGTCTCGAGACCCTCCCAGAGCACCTGGCGGGTGTTCGGGTGCACAGGGATGTTCCGATCGAGTTTCCCTCGGTGGAGAATCCGGTGCCGCTCGTGTCGTACCGGGACATATTGGCGGGTGATACGCGTGCGCTCGAGCAGTGCGCCGGCCGCATCGTCTTTGTGGGATCGATCATCGATCAGACCGATTTCATTACCGTCCCCCGCCTCCAGATACTCCCGCAGGGTCATAACTCGTTCAGATTGCCGGGGGTTGCCGCCCTCGCCGCCATCACCGAAAATCTGCTGGCACTGACCCATGCACGCTATGCGGGTCACTTCATCGATTTCGTGTGGATTCTGCTCTGGTCACTCATCGTTGTTTCCATTATGCCGAAGAAGCATCCAGCATTTTCATTGTTCTATCTTGCGGTAATAGCAATTCTTTCGATCGCGCTCACCGCATTGCTTCATGTGTTTGCAGGATTTATCCTGCCATATGGCTTTCTGCTCGGCGCACTCTTTATCGTCGGCACGTTCACTATCGTCAAACTGTACATTCAAACGATCTGCGAGCACGAGCAGGAAACAAAAGAACAGGAAATCAAGCAGCGACTGCTCGAGGTGGATCTAGAATACAAGGCCAAAGAGCTCGAGAAGGCGGAACAGTTGAAAATCGCTCACGAAAAACTCGAAAAAGCGCACGAGGAACTCAAACAAACTCAAATCAAGCTGGTGCAGTCGGAAAAAATGGCTTCTCTCAGTAAGCTCGTCGCCGGGATAGCCCACGAGATCAATAATCCGATCGGCGCGATGCACAGCATGCACACGACACTCATGAAGGCGATTGAAAAGATGCAATCGGCAATGGATGAGAAAGCCAAGGATCAGCAGTACACGAAGCTCTTCCGCGTTATAGAGGATGCAAATGATGTCATCATTTCCGGTAATGAACGGATTACCACCATTGTCAAGAAATTGAAAAACTTCGCAAAACTCGATCAGGCGGATCTGCAGACTTGCGACATCCGCGAAGGAATCGATGACACACTGAAGATGCTGGAGCACCAAATCAACGACAATATAGAAATCGTCAAAGACTACGGCGACATCCCCCACCTCACTTGCTATCCACGCCAGCTCAACCAGGCTTTCTTGAACCTTATTCTCAATGCATCCGAAGCCATACCGAATAGCGGAACAATAACGATAAAAACATATGCTAACGATAATAAAGTACATATATCAATCACCGACACGGGTATCGGCATCACCCCCGAGAACCTCGACAAGATATTCGATCCGGGGTTCACCACCAAGGGGGTCAGCGTCGGGACGGGGCTGGGGCTTTCGATCTGCTACAATATATTATCCTTGCACAAGGGGACGATCACGGTTGAAAGCGAATCGGGAAAGGGATCGACATTCACGATATCGCTGCCCGTCGATTTAGGAAAAGAAATACCAAAACAGTCACCCTATTTATAAAGAGGGTGATTATGTGTTCTATATACGATCCGCATCTATTATTGCTATGGATGCAGCGGATTCAAACCGATAGGCATCGATATCTCGGTGAGTTATTTGATTGATCGTTTGAAATACCTTCTCCGGCGGTGGATACCGCTGTTGTATCTGCTTCCGCTTGCCTATATGCTGCGGCCTATACTGTGGACTCCGATAGACTACCGATTCTACAATTACTTCCATGCAAAGCGGCAGGTACCCCCATGGACGGAGGTCGTGGTTGTCGGCATCGATGAGAAGACCACCGAAGAGATATGGACCGCTCCCGTCTATCCCTTCTCTCAGCACATCGAATCGCACGCCGTGGTGACGAAGCGTCTCGACGAAGCGGGGGCGCGGGCGATCGTCTTCGATCTGGCCTTTACCCCGGAGCTCATCGGCGCCGAGCCGGTGGCGCTCGCCGAGGCGTTCCGCTCATCGGGCATGGTCTACCTCACAATGACGGTGAGAGAGGAATGGCAGACGACGAACGGGGGTGAGGAGCTGATCGGCCTGCGGGGCGTGACCCCCCACGAACTCCTCGTCGGGGCGGCGAGAGGCGTCTATGTCGCTGATGTGACAATCGATCCGGACGGGTACCTGCGGCGTTTCTCGGCCGACCCCCGTCTCGCCGAACTCGGTCTCGAGACCCTCCCAGAGCACCTGGCGGGTGTTCGGGTGCACAGGGATGTTCCGATCGAGTTTCCCTCGGTGGAGAATCCGGTGCCGCTCGTGTCGTACCGGGACATATTGGCGGGTGATACGCGTGCGCTCGAGCAGTGCGCCGGCCGCATCGTCTTTGTGGGATCGATCATCGATCAGACCGATTTCATTACCGTCCCCCGCCTCCAGATACTCCCGCAGGGTCATAAATCGTTCAGATTGCCGGGGGTTGCCGCCCTCGCCGCCATAACAGAGAGCCTGATTAAAGGCAGAAGATTGAACGATTCAAACATCATTACCTATACATTGTGGAATCTTCTCTGGTGCCTGATCGCTCTGATATGCATGCCGAAAAAATATCCGGTTAAAGCGGCGATTGTGTCGATTCTCGTTATTTTGCTTAGCATCATCGTTACCGGATTAGTCCAAGTCTTCGTGGGGTACATTTTCCCTATTGGATTATTGTTCGGCTGCCTGGTAATTAGCGGTGGGCACACACTGGTTTCCTCTCACGTATCAACGATCAAGGAACTGGTTGAAGAGGAAGCGGAGAATAAGCGTATCCATAATGAAATGGAGATGGCCCGAAAGACGCAGGAGCGTCTGCTCCCCAAGGAACTACCATCCATCGAAGGCCTGGACATCTGGGGCACGAATATCAGCTCTCTCGAGGTATCCGGTGATTATTATGATCTCATATATATACAAGAAGAAGGATCGCTTGTGGTCGCCATCGCAGATGTAAGCGGAAAAGGAATCCCCGCATCGCTACTAATGGCAAATGTCCAAGCTGGTCTTCATAGCAACCTGTCTCAAGAACGCTTCAATCTGCACAATACAATAATCAATCTTAATACGTTACTATGCCATAATTCGGAAGACCATGCCTTCGTTACGTTCTTCCTCGCTGAATTAAAATATGACACCCTTCAATTGCGTTATATCAATGCCGGGCATCCACCACCATTTGTATTATCTGTCGACGGCACGGTGCAGAAATGCGAAGTGGCCGGTATGATATTAGGCGCTATGGAAGATGCCACCTACAAGGTCGGCGAGATTCAATTGAACCAGGGCGATATATTTTGTGCTTTCACTGATGGCGTTACGGAAGCCCAGTACGGCGATGATGACGAATTTGGCGAAGATCGAATTATTGAGGTAGTGAAACACAATCGAGGAAAGAGCGCAGAGGAAATTGGGCGGGCACTAATCGAATGCGTGAAGGACTATACACACCAGTCAAAGCAAAAGGATGACATCACTTTAGTTACTGTTCGCGTTGTCCCTAGCAAAGTTATTTATTAACCCGCCCTATTACCTTCAGTTACATAATTATATGAGTGGCGGTTTTGACTCTTTTTATCAAGTGACATAATACTGATAACAGCTTGGTGCCATGCGTTTCAAGGCAGGTATTATTTGCAGCCATCAATAATGCAGATTGGCATTATAATATTATGCCGCTTGACCAATTCTACTGACAAAATCTCAGTAAAAAAACAAGAGCGCTACCTCTTGCTTAGAATATAGAAACACTGCATTCATTCGCTTATTTATTTTCTAGTTCTTTATACCGTTTTATTAATCTCTCCTTTGGGATATTTGTATAATAATAGTACGAATACTCTTCCAGTCTTGCATCTTTTTTCCAGTTTGGCCACTTTTCTACTTCTTTACTTGTTTTTCTTGCCTCACGCCAAAATTTACTAATTTTCTTCTTTTTAGTTGGTGGCATTTGTTTCCCCCTCTACCTGTACTAAATCATTAACAGCATTCTTTTCTCTTTCAATATATGATATAGGCAACATAGAGACTCTAGCAGAAGATTCTTTTATTTTCAAATTTCTTCCACTGCTCAAGCGCTCAAGCTAATTCCAACAGGTTTCCCTTCCGGTGCTTGACAAAACCCAGGAAAGTGATTATAATGTAATTACGCTTTGGAGGTGTGTTGTGATGAAAACTCGTTTGGTCCAAATTGGCAATTCTCGAGGCGTTCGGCTGCCCAAGCCCGTAATCGAGCAAGCCGGCCTCAATGATGAGGTGGAGCTTCAGGTCCGAGACGGTGCAGTCATCATCAGACCACTCAAAGCTCCGAGATCGGGGTGGGAGAATGCCGCTCGAGCGCTTCGAAACAGTTCAGGGGATCTTCTGCTCGATCCTCCAACACCAACGCGCTTTGACGAGGAGGAATGGGAGTGGTGAAGAAGTCTGGCGTTTGTCGAGGTGATGTATTTTTGGTCAATCTCAGTCCAACGGTGGGCGGTGAAATTCGAAAAACTCGGCCGTGCGTTGTGGTTTCACCGGACGAACTCAACGCCCATCTAAGAACATTTATCATAGCTCCAATGACACGGGGTGGCCACGCGTATCCATTTCGCGTATCTTGTCGATTTCAGAAGCGCACGGGTCACGTGGTTCTCGATCAGATTCGCACAGTTGATCGTGAACGGCTAGTCCGGCGTCTGGGACGCTTGTCCGCCACCGCCTTGGGTCATATCTTGGGTGTCCTGCAGGAGATGTTTTCGCCGTGATTGGGCAGGATTATTATCTGCCTAATCCGAGTTCAAAAAGCCTGGACATTTTTCAGCAGCTGGACAAATATTAAGAATTCTTGAAATATAGAATCAGTTTACACATTGGTGATATCCTGAAACTGCGTATATTTATCCGGGATTCATGCAACAGGATGCAGTCAGCCAGCTACTGACAAAAACATCAGTCTTAATATCCAGATGCAAATCATTTTACAACGGTAAATATAACAATGCCTGTTATTGCAACCGCTGCTATTATACCTCCAACAATCTTAGTAGCATTGCTCGCCTGAGCTTGTTCTTTTTCTATGGCAATACTTACTTGTGGCTGATTCCCATACGTAACCGGATATCCAAATCTATAGAAATGCATATGATAATTTTCAAGCAACCTCATATCATCAGTACGCACTGTATCACTTACTGTTCCTCTCGCTTCAGAAACATTCAATATCTCGCCCGTTTTAGCATCTTCTATCCTTAAATGCAGAATCGTGTCTGCAATACGATGCAACGTGTCGCTTTCTGTCTTTTTATATATTCTCTCATAAAGAATTCCCGATTCAAGTATTCGATACGCAATGATTTTATCTGCTGAATAAAGAGACGTATAAAAGGCATGATCATTGTAATGCTCATAATCAGTATATGTACTGATATTGCCATATTTCTCTGGCGGATACAAAAAAGTAGGATCTGTTACAGCAGCAGATCTTTGTGTACTACTTGCTTTCCGTCGTATTCGCTCCATATACGTATAAGCAGAATCAGATTCCGCCATCAATCTATATACCAAGTTGTCATCGCGCTCAAGTACTTGATATCCTCGATCAACAAGCTGCTCAATAAATACATCTTCAATTAGTGATGGTATTGCATGGTCATCGGTTTTATCTCTCTCAATGGATACAAATACAACTTTGTCATCTTGATCAATAAATTGTGCAATTGAATCAGCAAGCGAAATTGATTCTACGCTTTTTTTGATGAGATATGCATTCGAATCTTCAAATGTTGGTACCTCGGCATATTTACCGCCACAACTCGAAAAGACCACCAATCCAATAATACACAGAGATCTTTTATCATCATGAATTACCTCCCTCAATAAATATGTTCTAAAAGATGTCAAACCGCATTTCTGGAAGATTATATGAAAGCATGATTAGAGTCAAATAAAACTAATTTCTTTTATACAATAGAAATACAAGACGAAAGATTGAAATTTCAAATGCATTATTATTCTATATAATGTGCCTATTAACAAAATGTTACTTACATCATAACAATTATTAATCACTGAGTAAGAATCAGTAGTACTTCGTAAGCTTATTTTAAAGTAATTTCAGCTTATCGGTCGCATTTAAGCCAATTGTGATATTATTACCAACGGCACCCCGCACATTCATAGAAATATCTAATATCCTTTCATCCCTTGGTGAAAATCGTCTACCTTTAATTTCATTCATAGGAAGCGGATTGGCGTTGTCGCTCCGGCCCAATATTGGCTCCAAACCATCAATACACGGTTTCAATAGATCCTTTATAGACTTTCGCTTACCAGGATCTTTTATTTTAACATACATATATAAAGATACATCTTTATCGACTCGAAATTCAATTTCAGGACTACTTTGCCATAATTCCGATGCTTTTTCATAAATAGCAAGTTTCACACTTAAGGGATCCAGCTTATTCAATTTAGCGTCTACAACTATTCGCGAACTGTCAATTTCTTCAATATCTAATTCTTTTGGATATTCATACATTCTAACTAGTTCCTGTTGCGGAAAGGCCACAATTTCTGTTTCTGCATGAAGTGTG
>CBDUQN010000031.1:0-31458 GCA_965369375.1 uncultured bacterium
ATGTTACCCTTGACATTTATGATGTCAGGGGAAGCCGTATTGTCCGGCTCATCGACGCAGCGAGAGCGCGCGGCGACCACACGGTTGCCTGGAACGGCCTCGATAGCTCGGGAAGCCCTGTATCCTCAGGGATTTACATCTACACGTTGAAAGCGGGCAAGACCGCGAAGGCAAAGAAGATGATCCTCCTGAGATAGTACGGACCGGGGAAGACCGAGAACGGGATCGCGGGCGTTCGAGATACATATTCAAGCTCTACAGAGGGCCGCGGGGACATGCATGTTGCTTCGCGGCCTTATTTGCTTATTTACAGGGAAACAAATTAGTCTATAATCACGGGAACAAATGGTCACCCTTCACCTGCATCCGAAAGGAGCATCCTGGATGAAACGCTTCCCTCGGTCCACAGCTTCACTACCTGCGCTCATTGTTCTCCTAGCCGTTCTCACATTATCACTTCCGAATGATGCTGCGGCGTCCGGAATCTTTACCCCTGAGGATGCGCTGAGCCTCAAATACAGCTATTCGACTGCCATAAGCCCGGATGGAATGTGGGTCGCATACACGGTCTCTGTGCCACGCACGGCGGACGAAGATGCGGGCTCCGGGTACAGCGAACTCTACCTCGTCTCGACAAAGACGGGAGAAACACGTCCCTTTATCACGGGAAAGGTCAATGTCAGCTCTCCCCGTTTCAGCCCCGACGGCAAGCGGATCGCCTTCCTTACCCGGCGCGGGAAAAAGACCGAGAATCAGGTCTGGATGATCCCGGTCGACGGCGGCGAGGCGATCAAGGTGACGAGCGCAAAATCGAGCGTGTCCTCCTTCCGCTGGCATCCGGGAGGAGAAAAAATAGCCTATGTTGCAACGACGCCACAGTGCAGCCGGGAAAAAGAACTCGATGAAAAGGGCTATGGATTCGTTTTTTACGAAGAGAATCTCAAACACAGAAATCTCTACATGATCGGGGTCGGAGAGGACGGCGGCGCCGGAGAGGCCGAGCTGCTCATCGAGGAAATTAGCGTCTGGAACTTTGAATTCAGCCCCGACGGCAAAACGATAGCAGCGGCGGTCTCGAAGAAAAACCTGATCGATCATAACTATATGTTCAAGAAAATTCACCTGCTCGATATCACAACGAAAGAGCTCACCCAGCTCACGGACAATCCGGGAAAGCTCGGAAGTTACGCCTTCAGCCCTGACGGTAAGAAGATCGTCTACACCGCCGCGCTCGAGCGGAAAGACCATGCGGTGAGCCAGGTGTACGTGATCGATGTTTCCGGCGGTGAGCCGCTGAACCTGACGGAGCCCGGTTTCAAGGGCCACGTAGGCTGGGCCCGCTGGAAGGACAAGAAGAATGTTATTTACATCGGTGAAGAGGGAGCGTGGAATACGCTGAATATCGTCAAAGCGAGCGGCGGCAAGCGTAAGATGATCCTGCATTCGAAGGATACCGGCGTTGTCTTTTTCTCGCCCGGTTTTGCCAAGGATCGCAAGCATTTCGTTTTCATCTGCTCATCTCCCGAAGTTCCACGGGATGTCTACTACTGGCAGTACGGAAAGAAAACCCTGAAGCGACTCACAACGCTGAATCCGTGGATCGCCGAGCGCACGCTAGGGAAACAGGAAGTGATCCGATACAAGGCGCGTGACGGCCTCGAGATCGAAGGAATCATCGTCTATCCCGTCGGCTACGAGGAAGGCGCGAAATATCCCCTGATCATGTGCGCCCACGGAGGACCGGAGTCCCACTATACGAACAGGTGGCTCACCGGTTACTTCAACTCCGCGCAAGTTTACGCGGGAGAGGGATACGTCACCTTCTGCCCCAACTACCGTGCCAGCACCGGATACGGCGTCGAGTTCGCCCTCAGGGGGTACAAAGATGCGGCCGGTAAGGAGTTCGACGACATTGCGGACGGGATCGAATTCTTGATTTCGAAGGGAATCGCCGATCCGGATCGCATCGGCCTCGGTGGGGGCTCATACGGCGGATTCGCGGCGGCCTGGTTCGCATCTTACTACACAAAGTATGCTCAAGCGGTGTGCATGTTCGTCGGGATAAGCGATCTCATCAGCAAGCGCGGAACAACCGATATCCCATACGAGGAACTCTACGTGCATTCCGGAGAGCCCCTCGAACGGATGTGGGAACAGAATCTCAAACGAAGCCCGATCTATTGGGCTCACCAGAGCAAAACAGCTGTTCTGATTCTCGGCGGCACCGCAGACCCGCGTGTGCACCCCTCACAGAGTCTCGAGTTCTACCGGCGC
The DNA here is from genome assembly GCA_965369375.1 of uncultured bacterium. GTDB lineage: Bacteria > Krumholzibacteriota > Krumholzibacteriia > Krumholzibacteriales > Krumholzibacteriaceae > CBDUQN01. The sequence continues at coordinate 2,275 of CBDUQN010000031.1, forward strand.
CTCAAGATGAACGATCACCCGGCCGTCAGGCTCGTCCAGTATCCCGGCGAGGGACACGGTAACAGGAAACAGCCCGGCAGGATCGATGTTTTGTACCGCCAGCTTCAGTGGTACAACTGGTACGTCCGGGACAAGAATCCACTCGGCGGCCCCATGCCGCCGTTCGATATCAGCGACCAATACGGACTCGAATTCGAAGAAGCGGAGAAAGAAGAAAAGAAAGACGAGTAATGAATCTCATTCGAAAGGAAGGTGCATGATGAAAAAATCATCAGATACTATGTCGAGAAGATCCTTCCTTGGTCAAAGCGCTGCGTCCGTCATCGGCGCGGGGCTCGGTCTCGCCGGAACATCGAGCGTCCTCAAAGGTGGGCAGGCCGAGAGCGCACCGGGACAGGAGCCGGAGAAGTCAGGCGGGAAACCATACATCAAGGAGTACCGGGAGCTCGGAAAGACCGGATACAAGGTTTCCGATATCTCCTTCGGTAACGGAAGGCTGCAGGATCCGGCCCAGCTCGAATACGCCATCGAGCGCGGGATCAACTACGTCGACACCGCGCGCCAGTATTTCGATATGGAAGTCATCATCGGAAAGATCTTTCCCGCGAAGCGGGACAAGCTCTTCGTAACAACAAAACTCGAGCCGGAACTGGTAACGGCGACCGTTTCCGAAGCGGACCTGGCCAAGGGCATCGAGGAGAGCCTGCAGCGTCTCAATACCGATTATATCGACTGCTGCCTCATACACTCGGTCGGCGATCCGAATCTCGGAGACCGGACACGCATCGAAAATCCGAATATCTACAGCGCGTTCGAAAAGGCGAAGAAGGCGGGGAAGATAAGGTTCTGGGGGGCAAGCTCACATGGCCCGAAGATGATCGAGGATTTCGACTGGCTCCTCGACAACACCGAAATCGACATGATCATGCCGGGGATGAATCTCATGACAAAGGGGCTCGAACCGGTTCTGGCAAAGGCGAAAAAGAAAAGCGTTTCCATCGTCGCGATGAAGAGCCTCTCGGCCGCCCGCAAGATCGATTACTCGGATTATATGAAGGAGGGACGGACGGTCCGTCAGGCTGTAATCAAATGGATGCTCGCCCAGCCGAATATCGACACACTCTCGATAACGATGGGGTCAATCGAGCAGATCGATGAGTACGTAGACATGTCGGGCAACTCCGGGCTCGGCCTCAACGAGAAGAAGATCCTCGAAAAATACGGATCGCTCCTGGACCGTGACTATTGCAGACCCGGTTGCGACGGCTGCCTCGGCACCTGTCCGCACAACGTGCCTATACACGACATCCTGCGCTACCGGCTCTACTTCAACAACTACGGACAAGAAAAGTACGCCATGAGCAAGTACGCACGTTTGCCGAAATCCCGGAATGCGACCATGTGCAGATCCTGCCCGGCACCGTGCGAAAGTCATTGCCCGTATAAACTGGCAATACGAACGAAACTCATCGACGCGCATTCGGAATTAACCGTTTGATAGCCTGGGGAGGTTTTGAGAATGAATCTCTTGAAGAGATATAAAAAGAACGGCGAGATAATCATTCCCATGCTCATCTGCGTCATATTCGTCCTTTCCGTATTACTGACCGGGTGTGCCAAGGAAGAAACCGATCCCGTCAAAGCGCTCGTTTCAAAATCAGTCAAGGCCCTCGGCGGTGCGAAGAGGGCTACGGCCTGGACAACGAGAACCGAAAAAGGTCTCTTTCAGACGACATGGCCGGGCTGGGGCGATTTGAACGCCGCATGTACACGATTGGTTAAAAAGCCGGACAAGCTAAAGATCGATCGCGACTTCAGCGCCTACGACCACCCATTTTTCCAGACATACTTCTACAACGACGGCGAAGCATGGATGATCATCAATCTCAATACAAGGCAGTATCCCACCCTCGCTTCGAACCTGCAGGATTACCTCGAAAGCGTCGACGGTCTGCCATACTATTACACGGCATGTGACACATTCTTCCTGGAAACGACAATCCCCGACGACTCGCTCTTCGCCGGATCAACGCTCGATCGGGTCGGTCTCATCCACGAGGGTGACACGATCTTCTACGATCTGGGTAAGCAGGACCACCTTCCCGCCAGGATCATCGAAAACGGCGGGAGCCGGCATACCATTCTCGAAGATTACCGGAAGGTGAGCGGCATGAAGGTGCCGTTCCATATCACCGTCTTTGAAAACGGGACAAAACAGGCCGAATATACATGGGAAGAAATACAATTCAATAAAAAGATCGACGACAAGCTATTCGAGGAGGGACGTCCGGCGCCGCCGGACACCTCGTCGGGATAAGCAGAGATCCAGCCATCAGTTGATGCGGTTCCGCCGGTCCTGATGTAAAATGGCGTGAGAGCCTCGGTACCCTGCAATCCCTTTTGCGATCCGGTCATCCTTTCGTCGAGTTCATCGAGAGACTGAATACGGAGCTCTCTCCCCGGACACGCAAGAAACTGATATCGAACCTTCTCGTGCGCGCGCGGCTCCTCAACAGAAAACATTGTGAAACGGCGAATAATGAATCATGCGTCGAGAAAAAGCACGTACCGATTGCGAAATGAGAAACCTGTCTTCCTCGTTGAGAAATGCAATTCCATTCGAATGGAATTCCCTGCGATGCTGTATGCTTCTCGATCGCTCCGAATTCTTCTTCAAAACTCTCGAGCTCCATCCTTCAAAATCGAACATTTCAGGCGAGGAGGAAAATCTCAAAGCGATGAAAGTCGACCTGACACATTACTCGAACGAGATGCGGGAAATCTACGATGAAGCGTGGGAACATGGGAACTGGCAATCACTTATCAGATCAATCTGGCGGGAAGTCGGCACCCGACCGTCCACGAGCTCCCTTTTGTCACGCTTCTTGCAAAAGTACCGGTGAAATCAGACAATAAATCCTTTGGTTGGCGCATTGTTTAATAAAAGACGGTTGGCAGTCCGGGATGAAACTCTGATCAGTTTCAACCCGAGGAATCGAGGATAATGACAGGGACTCTCAGTATTAAATTCAACAACGCAAGTCCAGACGGCGAGAAAGGAGCGTTGCACCATTGAAGCGCAGACCTAACTTGCATAAGAAGAAGAACAGTCGCTCAGCTTCACAAACAAAAAGAAAAGTAAAATGCCGCGACGACAAATCCGATAGATGGTCAAAAAAATACGGACCGGTTCAAGCGTTGCTCGATGAAAAACATGATGATTACGGGAGGTAGATGCCGGCTACATTAGAAGGGAGAATACCCCGAAGATAAACCGCTCTGCTCCAGACATTCGACTACTACTCCTGAAGCATGGTCATCATATTGATGACCTCCATCAGGTCACGTCTCGTGACGATTCCTACCAGACCCCCGTGCTCGTCGACTACCGGAATGCGCCCATGACCCTTCCTCATGATGAGTCGCAGCAGCGTCTCGGCCGGATCGGACGGATGCAGGGTGAACTCTCCTATTTTCCTGTCTATTACATCCCCGACCGTTGTCTCGCGCCATAGATCCCGTTCGATCTGCTTGACATCCTTGAGTGATACCAATCCCGCCAATGCTCCGTTCTCGAGAACAGGAAACGAGCCGTAATGGTATTTCAAAAAGTAATCATCTACAAGGCTGCTCAGGGTCAAACTCGTATCAACGGTAATGACACCGGTGCGCATGATGTCTGCAACGCGCATGTGCCCAAGTGTCTCTTTGAAGGCGACCATGAGATAGCCTGATTGAGCCGCCTGCCTCAAAAAGAAGCCGATGAACACGAGCCACAGGCCGTGAATCAGATTCCCATCAACGACAAAAACAAAGAGTCCGAGGATCATGAGAAATGTCGCAAAGACGGTGCCGATCCGGCTGGAGATTTTCGTTGCCCGCCGCACATCGCCGGTTTTGTACCAGATCGCCGATCTCAGAATCCTGCCGCCATCGAGGGGAAATCCGGGTACGAGATTGAACAGAAGAACCATGACATTGATATAGGCGAGAAACCTGAAAATGACGGGGACAAACTCGACCTGCTCGAGCACGAGGGATAGGAGAAAAAACACCACGGCGAGCATGAGTGACATGAGCGGTCCGGCCGCAGCCATCTTGAACTCGAGGACGGGATCGTCCGACTCACGGTCCATCTGCGCGACACCACCGAACATGAAAAGGGTAATCTTCCTTATTGGAAGACCGCCTCTCGATGCAACCAGCGCATGGCTGAATTCGTGCATCAGAATGGAGACGAAGAGCAGCATCGCCGTAATAAATCCGAGAATCCATCGCCCGGCCCCGAGCTCCGGGAATTCCAACGCATAGTAACCGTTGGCGAATGTCCATGTGATCAGTGTCAGGACGAGAAGCCAGCTCACGTGCACCTCAACCGGTATACCCCATAAGCGGAACAATCGGATGCTCCTGCGAATCATATTGTCTCCTTTGCGGGGAATGCGGAACCGATAGGGCTAATCCGTGAATTCATTGATATAGCGGACGAATCGGTTCTTCCCGTCAACTTCGATAAAGAGCGGGTGAACGTTACCGGTCGACCAGGTGAATGCCATGATATCTACACAATCACCTTCATTGATGAGATGGGCGGCTGCACCGTTCATGCCTATCACACCGCTGCCGCGCTCGCCCTGAATAACGTACGTCTGCAGGCGCTTCCCGTTCGTACGATTGACAACAATGACACTCTCGTGCTCGCTCAGGTTGGCCTTGTCGATCAGATCTTCATCGATCGTTATGCTTCCGACGTAGTTCAGATCCGCCTGCGTAACGGTGGACTTGAGGATCATCGATTTCAGTAGAAGCCGTTTCATAAAACTCACTCCTGTACAGCTATCATGCCTGATCGTCTCACAAGAAACAATATAACAAAAATCGAGAGTGAATGAAAGAAGCGACTAAGGGCCGGCCCGCTCATGCCCGAAGGCGCCTCTTCTCCTCAAAAAGCCTTGCATAGAGCTCTCCGGTGAGCTTCGCCGTCCGGTGGATGCTGAATTGCTCCTCGACGACCCGTTTGGCCGCCCTGCCGAGGCGCCTGCGAAACTCTATAGCGCCGAGAAGCTTCCCGATTGCCGATGCCAGGGCACCGGCATCCCCCGCCGGCACGAGCAGCCCGTTCTCGCCGTCGGTAATCGCATCCAATATCCCGCCGACCGCCGTCGCCGCGATCGCTGTACCCGATGCCATGGCCTCGAGGAGTGAAACGGGCAATCCCTCACGCACGGATGAGAGAACAAACACATCCGCCGCCGCGAGAAGATCCGGTATATCCGTCCTCGCGCCGGCCAGTCTCACGTGTTCTTTCACATCCAGTGAATCGATCCGTCCGGCTATCTCACTGCGGTGATCCCCTTCTCCGACAATGAGACATCGCACATGCGCCGCTGATTTGCGGAGGCGAGCGATCGCTTCGACGAGGAGGGGATAGTTTTTCGCGGAAACGAGCCTCCCGACCGACACAACGAGGGGATCGGCCGGCGGCCAACTGAACTCCGCCATTACCGCCGCCCTCCCCTTTCCCGGTCCCTCGAACCGTGACGGATCAACGGCATTGGGGATATACTTCAGCTTTTGCCAGTGAGTTTTCTCGCGCCGCGCCCTGATCTCCATGATATCACGGCTGACGCAGATCCTCGCGTCGGTTACGCGATCGAGCATGCGCTCGAACATCAAATGTGCGGTGTTCTTCCACAGATGCTTGCCGTGCTCTGTCGTCACGAGCACCGGAATGCGCGCGAATCCGCCGGCAACACGACCGACCGTGTCGGCGAGGGGCAAATGGCAATGCAGGATATCGAACTTCCCGTTTCGAAGGAAACGCACCAATCTCGCAAAGGACGCGGGCAGCGACCGCCAGCGAAATCCGACGCAACAGAACGACTCGACATGCCGCTTCGCTTCCTTCTCCATTTCATCATCAGCCGCAACAAGACAGCATATCGACACGCTGAAGCGTTCACGATCGAGATTATTAACCAGATAGAGGACCTGCATCTCCGCGCCGCCGATCGCGAGCTTCGGGATCAGCATGCAGATCCGCAGCTTCCTGTCACTGCCTTCCATGCGGGTAACGCTCCATCAACTGCCATTTCCCCGATGCCGAGTAATGTTAAGCGGACATGCGATTTTCGGACACACAGAGATGTCGAATCATAATGTATTATCCCTCGTCTGACTAGTAACTTTCACATCTATCGAAAAACGGCTCGTTTGATCCCCCCGTTCCTCTCTACAACACGTATCACGAAATCCGGCGGGTCGTGCAGCAGTTGAAAGAAATAATCGACGGCGGCGAATATAACTCGTTTCCCCAAAACAGGAGAGCGATCCCCTAATTATACCTTGACTCCCCTCCTACCGCAGAACGAGCTGGTGGACAAAAGCGCCTGCAAGCCACGCCCCGAAACTCGCCACGAGAACATACGAGAACGGCAGCTGCTTTTTGAGGCAGAAGAAAGCAACGGCGAAGAAGAGGATCGTCGGGGCAATCCCCCAGAGGGCGCCGAGCGAATATTCCCGCAGGAGTTTATGATCGGCGGGATTATCTGTGTATATCCACAGCAGGACAACGAGGCTGGTCAGCGGCATCGTCGCTATGAGACCGCCGAGGGTCGGATATCTCCGGCCGATCTGACTGGCGATGATAATGATTGCCAGACTCGCCGCCAGCTTCAAGATGAATTGCATACGTACCTCCCGGGACGACAATTCGTATCTATTCAGCGCAATTCAACATTGCTTTCGCAGAAGCGCGGAATTCCATCTTCAGTCCAGGCTTCGTTTCTCACCGGAGAGTGTTCGAATCTCCTCGATATCCTGCACGGAAGAAAAGCATCCGATATAGTTCCCGCCTGGATCCCTCAAGGCGAAATACTCGACGAGCAGTTTGCGCTTCACTGAAGCATCTCCCGTATCATCATCAAACCAGAATCTGGCACTCTCCCGTTCCCCCGCTTTCATCTCGTCGAGCAGGCGCTCGAGCATGTCCATGCTCTTATGCGTATGGCAATCCCGTATATCGCTTCCGAGAATCTCGACGGATCTCGTGAACATTCTCTCGTCACCCTTGTTCCATGCGATGATCCGATCTTGCTCGTCTATTACGGTGAACTCCAGCGGAACTGCGTCCAGAAGCGCCGAGAGAATATGTTCCGGCAGTTTTCCCACCATCGGGTGTTACCTCCCCACTGTACAAAATCAATCCGCCGTCATCATGAAGGGCGGGCGGCTGCGCCTAAAATGCAACATGCTTCCCCCGGGAATACCGAATCCGGCATGCCCATTGAGGGAAGCACGTCGTCTCATCATTTCGCTATGCCTAGAAACCGTACCCGAGCATGATCGTGAGACAATGATGCTTCATATCGGGTTCATCGCTACCTGTAGGAGCTTCAAAAATGTTCTGCAAACCAAGCATATACCGGACATCAAAGACCAGCAGGCCGCCGTTGCTCAGCTCGTAATCGAGACCGCCGCCGAAAACGAACCCCCAGTCGACGGATCTCGCCCTGTTGAGCATTGCGTTCCAATTTTCTTTTATATCATCCATAAGATCCGGATCCGGATCTGGATCCATATCCCACCCGTCACCGATCTTGAAGCCGACATACGGTCCGAGAAAGAGGGCCGGCTTCACGGCCGATTCCGTCGGAATCGTTATCCGTGCAAGTACCGGAATATCGATGTAATAGAGCTTTGTCTGGATATCTATCTCTTTATCGACACCACCCGGAACCGATACGATGTAGCCTTTCCAGTACCACAGCGCTTCCGGCTGGATTGTGAAATACGGATTTATCTTGTAGTACATGAATACGCCGGCGGCGGCGCCGTACGCCCAATTCACATCTCCAAAATCGTCCCAAACGTCCTGGTAGCTTCCCCAGATGTTCATCATATTCAAGCCACCCTTGATGCCGAAGCGCATCGGCTTCTCTTCCTGAGCAAAGGCCGGAAACGCAACAAGGGCAATGAGCGCTAGCACGGTCGCCATCAATAGTACTCTTTTCATTTCACTCCTCCATGCAGCAATGGTTCTTCGTTACACACCGCGTGATTCGATTCACATGAAACCCGGCGCACGGCGCCACGAACATTCAGACACATCACCTCCTTCTCATTCCCGAATGCTCTTCATTGCAAATACACCTAGAGGTATACGATTATCACCAAACCGACCGTCATGATGAGCAAACCGCCAGCTTTGTTGTCATGTCGGATAGTTGAAATCGACGATATCAGCAACGTATATATTGTCAAAGGGAAATTTGAAAAAACATAGCATGCTTTTATAACATGCTATTAATCAATAAAATGCTGCGCTGCACGCATTGGTTTCTGTGCGCACTGCGAGGGAGGACCGGCACAGACGCCTCCTCCCTGATTTACTATAAGAATCATCAGGAATGTCACATCAGCGGATCTTGAGCATTTTCCTCGTCAGCGAAATGGAACCCGTCCGCATTGTGCAAAAGTAAACTCCCGAAGCGACCGGATATCCATCGGCATCCTTCCCGTCCCACGTCACGGTGTGACTTTCGGCGGTTCTTCCGGAAAGGAGTTCGCACACCTTTCTACCGGCAGCATCGAAGATCGAGAGGGTTATTTCCTGCTCTTCGGGTAGCGTGAGCGTTATCACCGTCGATGCTTCAAACGGATTCGGCGCATTGGTCAGAACGCTCACCGGCGGCATATGCGGCTCACACCCCGTGCTGATTCCGAGAACCGAGGTAAGCTCCCCAGGATCTTTACGTCCGTAGAGGTCGGGACGATCCGTCGAGAAACTCCCGTGCTTCATGAAGTGCAGATTGTAGTAACTTAGACTGGCGCACCCGCCGCTCGATGGATCGTGGATATCCATCCACCCCATGTTGATAAATTCGCCGCACGTGAGGCACTGGTACATCCCGTACGTCTGGAAGTGTATGACGTACCGCCCGTCCGGCAGCGGTCCCTCGGGAAGGGTTTCGATGATCTGCGATAGAAAGATCGACAGGTCGGGTCCGTCCGGCACTCCGTCATGGTCTGTGTCTTCGTCATACGGCTCATACCCGAGAGCGAGTTCCTCATCGTCTGTAAGACCGTCGTTGTCACTATCATTCCCGATAGGTATCCGGTGAGCGCCGCCGGTACCGTAGAGAACGGAAGAGAGAACGGTCGGAAGCGTGCGGCCCGCATGAAGATCACTGCTGTACCCGAGCCCCCCGTGTCCGAGGTAGTGAAGCGCGATGTATGGAAGATCGATCGATATATTTTCGAGCGGGTTTATCACCGTGATCCAGCCCATGTTCATCGTCTCGCCGCATACGTCACATGTCTCCAGTCCTCGAAGCTTGTTCTCCGTGACGTACGGCCCGTCTTCGCGGGGCTCACGGGGCAGCATGCTCAGCGTCGCTACCAATCCCTCGACGACCTGGGGACCGTCCTCGAGAGAGTCGCCGTCCGTATCAGGATCGAGCGGATCGGTCAGAAGAAGCGGCTCTTCCCCGTTTTCGAGTTGATCATTGTCATCGTCGGAGAGCGCCGATACGAGAATATGAGGTGCATCGACGGGAGTCAGTATTCTTTTGAGCAGATCCACATCCACCCTTCCCGAATGTATGCTGCCGTCGTATCCGATGCTGCCGTGCTCCAGGTAGTGAAGCGCAATCTTGTGAACGACCGTCTCGAGCCCTCTCACGGGGTGTATGATCTGAAAAAATCCCATGCCGATCCACTGCCCGCAAACGGCGCACTGCTCGACGCCATCCATCGCCCAATCCACCTTGTAGGGACCATCCGGCAACGGTACGGTCGGCAGCGACTCGATGATTGAATACAGTCTCAGGCCTTCATCTACCCCGTCGGGAATGCCATTGCCGTCAGAATCGTTGAGCGACAGGGCACTGCCGATTACCATCTCCTCGGCGTACGACAACCCGTCACCGTCAACGTCGTCCGGTGCGGGCAGCCTGTGCGGATCATCGTCGAGTGCTCCGGTGAATCCGGGCAGCAGAACAAGCGTTGCGAGAGAGGCAACCCAGGGCAGGGCCCTGCGCAGCCGCAGGGCGCGGGACCGCTCCGGTATCCGTGCATAACACCGTGAGGCGATATGATCGGGCACACAGCCGCCGAACATATGCACGCATTCACGATATATCACCGTATATTCACGGAGAAGCGACCGGGTACTCATGCAATCGGGGCAGGCCCAGTGGAAGAGGATTCGCTGGTCGGCTCTCGGTATGTTGTTGACTACATAGGGCTTTCGTATGAATTGCTCAACACAGCAGGAGGGATATCCGAAAAACCACCCCTCTTCTCGTACCACTACCGGCATATCATTCAATCGCTTCCCATCGAACCTCTTTTTATACTCGTCAATGCGGCGATCGCTCTTTGAAAAAACCACACGCGGCAGGCGGCGGCCGAAAAGCGTCGAGCGGATGACGGGCGCAACTTCCAATCCGTACCCGTTGAGGAGGTCCGTTTCGCTCGGCGTCAGCGCGGCTTCCCATCGGCTCAGGGGTTTGAGTTTCGAGCGGGTAAGCAGAACAAGGTAGGCGAGCTCGAAGGGAAGGCACGTTAGATCTCTGAGACGACTCATGATACTTCCTCCTTGCGTCTCCCGGACACACACATACAATGCATGCCGTTACTCCGGCTGCATTGTCTTTCGACAACATCTATCGGGTCGGCGTTATGTGCAGCGTAATGTCCTCGTTGATCTTCCCTCTACACCTATAATGTAATATCTTTTTTTCAATCGTCAAATGGAATATCAGGCGTTACAGACAGCCGAGAACCGCAAGTGAGCCTGCTGCAAAAAGGATCGCGATCAGCATCGCTATGATCTTCGCAATTATATCGAAAATCCATACAAGCACAGCTTTTCCGAAGGACGTATCGAATGCTCCCTTGATGACGAATAGCGAGAGGAATAGACCGATAATGAATCCGAACAGATTTCCGATAATGGGAAAGAAATCGAAGATGAAGGATATCACAAGGGTAACCGCCGAGGAACCGATCGCGGCGACAATCGCGCGGCCGAATGTGGACTTTTCGACATGTGCAATCTTTGCGGCGATCCACATGAAGAATCCGCCGATGATTACCATCAGGATAAAAGCGAATACCATACCCAGGCCGAATCCCATGAATATATCCATGTGCATACCTCCCTGATTCCTATAGGAACGGATTGCGACGGTTATTGTTTCAATAATTACTACAGGCCGGCACCTGATTCATCCGGATCTTTCGCGCCGCTTCAGGGTCGCCGTCTCTTCGCACCCTCACCTTGTTCGAGAATGAAGTTTGATCTAAAGAGCGGATCTGCGGCCTGGAGTACCAGCAAGCGCAGCCTCTTCGGATAATCCGGATCTTTCGAGAGGAATTCTTCAACCGTTCTCACCGCTTCATCAGATGTATGATACCGCAACGTGGCCTCGATCCAGTCCCTCGGAAAAAAAATGTTTCCGGTCCTGCGTATCTCTTCGAGAAGCTCCAGGCTCGGTTCGATATAATCCACCGCTGCTTCCACCCTGAGGGGGTGATGCAGGTAGTACAGGGCCTCGAGAACCCATGGCTCGTGGCGCCTGTTTCCAACCTCGGACAACTCCCCGAAGAATGCATCTCTTTTACCTTTATCGGCCGAAACGGCCCTTCGGACAAAGAGAAAGCGCGCCTTTAGCTCTTCATTTTCTATTCGTTCGTACTGATTATCCAGTATCTCATTCCAACCGCCCGTCTCTCTCGCGGCGAGCTCGAGAGCTGCGGTGCAGTAATCTCTTTCGGAGAGAGTCAGACCCTCGATCTCACGTTCTCCCGACCAGATCTCCTTTACAAGACGTACCCCTTCTTCCGTCGAGACGATAGACTCGAATGCCTCGAAACATGCCGCCTTTGTCGACGCACAAGGCGAATTTTGCATCTTCTCGATTAACAGTTCTTCGACCCCCGCAGCCAGCGCTTCTCGCTCCTCGTCGGCAATGAATTTCCAGAACGCCTCGGCGAGATAGCCGAGGAGGATCTGCAAGTTCAACTCCACCGTCTCCCGTTCGATCTCGGCGAGAAGCAACTGCAGGTACCGCAGAGGATCGCCGAAATGCTCTTCGAGGAGGTTATCCCTGAGAATCTGAACGAATCGCGCCCGCTGAGCGGATGACTTAAATACGAGGTTCTCTGTGCCGAGCAGACGGACACTTTCTTTGTCGAGCTCGAAATAACCGAATCCGCGGCCGGTACCGTCCGGAAGCAGGAATACCTTCCCCCTCGCCGCATGATCAATAACGACAGAAGGGCCGACGAGATCGACGGGAATCACCGTTTGCTTCTTGCCCATGTGATTGACAACAATATCGAACGCCTGCGGCCATACGAGGCCCCTCCCGAGAGGATCGCTCTGCGAAATTTCGAGACCACTGGGATTCCCATTCTTATCGTAAATCCTCCGTATCGATATCGCGGGGCGCGCCCTTTCCATCACCCACGCCGTGCTCCATTCGACGAGGTCCACACCGGTCAGGGAATCGAGAATGCCAATGAGATCCTCCCACCGCGCATTGCCATAGCGATACGATTCCAAATACGTGGATAATCCTTCGCGCAGCCTATCCTCTCCCATCAATGCCTCGAGCTGGTTGAGCATCACCGGCGGTTTATGGTATATGATGTTCCCGTAGAGCGAACCTGCTTCGTTGAGGTTTGCCAACTCCTGCCGTATCGGGTGCGTGCCCCGCGTCCTCTCGACGTCATTGAGGGGATCGTAATGCGAAGCAACGAAGAGGAGCTCATGGCTCACGCCGGGGAAGGCGGAACGGATGATCCGGTCGGCCATGAATTGCGCGAAAGCCTCCTTGAGCCAGACATCATCGAACCACGTCATCGTCACGAGATCGCCAAACCACATGTGCGCCGTTTCGTGGCTTATAACGGAAGCACGCCGGAGGCGGTCGTGCTCGGTCGCACTCTCATCGAGCAGGAGACGTTCGGCCCGGTAGAGGATGGCGCCGGGATGCTCCATCCCGCTGTACGTGAAGGCAGGTATCACCACGATATCAAACTTGCCGAACGGATAGTCTATGCCCGTGTACTCCTCCATCCATCTGAGAGCCTCGGCGTGGAGATCGAAAATCGCCCCCGCGTTTCGAGTTACTTTCGCCGAATCCGGTTCGAGGTGGAACATCCTCATGTTACGTTCGCCGATTGCACCTTCTTCCACCAAGAACTTCCCCGCGGCAAAGGAAAAAAAGTAGGTGCTGAGCGGCTCGGTCGTTTCAAAGAGCACATTCTTGCGCGTCCCCTTCTCGTGAACACGGCTCTCGAGAATATCCGCGTTTGATACCGCACGCCAATCATGGGGAATATCGAGCGCCAGGGCGTAACGGGCCTTGATGTCCGGCTGATCGAAACACGGAAAGGCGAAACGGGCGCGATCGGGAACGAAAAGGGTGTAGAGATAGTTCTCTTCCCTGTGGAGCGGCCCCTCGTCCGGAATGAAGAGAATTTCAAAAGTGTTTCTGCCCAGTTTAAGATTCCCGGGCTCGATAAGGATATGCTCGTTCTCGAACAGAAACGGAACCTCCCCGCCGCGAGTCCTGACCGACTCGACTTCCCTGCCGGCAAAATCTATCACCAACGGCCCACCGACGTAGTCGAGTTCGAACCGCAGCTCCGCCCGGCCCCGGATCTCTCTCCCCTGCTCTATGGAAAACCCCAGCGAATAGCGCACCTCCGAGATTGTTCGGGACCGTTCCCGGGCGACAACGTGCGGCACTCCCTTTTCAATGGCGCTTTCAGCCCGTGCAGTAACCCTTGCGAAGCTTTCAGCCGGCGCGGGAGCTCTCACGGTGCATGCAGCCCCCGGCGCCTCCAGCGCTGGATAACAAACAAAAACCAAGGCGGTTACCATCACCATTGTCGCGGTACCGATACGCATGGCGCCCCTTTCAAGACGTTGGGATAAAAGTCACCCGATTCGAGCCCGTCTCACTTCGCTGATAGTGTAGCGGTACAGGATTCCCATATCCAGAAACATTTCACATTGGCATTTAGTTTGCTGTTCACTGGATTGGATAATTTACCTGCAAGAATTTCAATCATTTGCATCTAGAGGTACGTGCACAAATCGAAGAGGTAAGACTGGAGGCCGAATATGTCACAATTCATGGAAGTGTTGGAGTGGTTTGACCTTACAGGAGAAGAGATCGTCCACAGGATTCCGCCGGAAGGCTCCGCCGAGATCAAGATGGGCGCCCAGCTCGTGGTGCGTGATAATCAGTCAGCGGTCTTCTTCAAGGACGGCAAAGGGCTCGATATATTTTGCCCCGGCCGCCACACGCTCACCACGAAGAATCTCCCGATCCTGACAAAGATGCTCGCCCTTCCATGGGGTTACAAGAGCCCCTTCCGGACCGAGGTCTACTTCGTGAACCTGAAAACGTTCCTCAACCAGAAGTGGGGAACAAAGGATCCCGTGGCGTTCAAGGACAGCAAGCTCGGCCTGGTGAGGCTGCGCGCATTCGGAATCTACACTCTGAAAATCACCGAGCCGGTTCTTTTTATCAATACCGTCGTCGGAACGCAGGGCGTATACACGAGTGAAATGATCGGCAACTATCTGAGAGACGTCATTGTCGCCAGGATCAACGATCTTTTCGGCGAGAAGCTCGATTCCATATTCGAGCTCCCGCAGTTCTACGACGAACTCGCTATCGAGATCAAGGAACGGCTCGTCAACGACTTCGAAAAATACGGAATGGAGCTTATCGATTTCTTTATAAATTCGATCACTCCCCCAGCCGAAGTTCAGAAGATGATCGACGAGAGAAGCGGCCTTCAGGCCGTCGGCGACCTCGACCGCTTTTTCAAGTTCAAAGCCGCCAAGGCGATGGGTGATGCGGCATCGAGCGGCGGCGCGGGAGGCGCAGGCGCGGCTGCCGCCGGCGGCATGGGCATCGGGGTGGGCGCCGGACTCGGCATGATGATCCCCGGCATGCTCGCCCAGACCATACAGGGCGGAAGTACCACGACCAAGGAACAGTTGCAGTGTCCCAAGTGCCACAACGAAGTTGCGCCCGATTCCCGCTTCTGCAAGAACTGCGGCACGCAGCTCGTTGTCATGAACCGGTGCCCCGAGTGCCAGACCGAGCTTCCCGCGGAGGCAAGGTTCTGCTCCAGCTGCGGGAAGAAGCTCGGTGAAACCCTCAGCTGTCCGCATTGCGACACGAAGCTTCCTCCCGGAACGAAATTCTGCACGAGCTGCGGGGAGAAAGTGGAAAAAGAGGACGATGCAGGTTAGATGTAGCCTCTGCGGCGGGGAAAACAATATCCATCCGGGGCAGGAGATGCTCTTCTGCTCCTACTGCGGCTCCGCACTCGCGCTGAAAGATAAGGCCGGTCCCGAACATCTGATTCTTCCCCACAAGCGAAACGACAAATCGGCTGTGGAAGCGCTCGGCTCCTTTTTCCTGAGCAGAAACAGGGCCCATCCGCGGGAAATGGAAGCGGAATTCTCCTACGTTCCCTACCTGGTGATTGAGGGCGAAAACGAGCGTACCGTTACGATCCCAGCCCTCAAGAATTCCGTGCTCTTCGATCCGATCCCCTTTCCGCCCGCGGGAAGTTATCGTTTCTTCGATGAGAAATTCGCCGAAAACGAGAAGATCCAGAAGATCGAAAAAACCGAGGACGGTGTCCTGCGCATCCTGCACCTCCCCGTCTACCTGGTTCGCTATAAGTCGGGGAAATGGAGCGGCACCGCGATGGTTATCGGAGAGAGCTGGCAGGTGGTCACCGACGATCTCCCGCCGGAGCGGGCCGTCTCGCTCGATATGCCGCGCATCCTTGCCGCATTCGGCCTCTTCGTCGTGTTTCTATTCCTCGGCAGAGCCGTTTCGAGCTGGTCGGCACGCCTCTTTCTCCTGTTCGGTGCTTCAGCGTTCGGTTTCGCCATATTGAGCCTGCGTGACAAGTTGGTGAAGAAGACATGAGTGACGTGGACATACAGGTCGAAGAATCCGCGATCGGTGCGTCCGGCGCATCCGCACCGGCAGAAAAAGCGGATTCTCCATCCGAAACATACGGGGCTACCTGCCCCTCGTGCGGCGGTTCGCTGCGTATTCGCGAGGGAGAGAGAAGCATCCGGTGCACGTACTGCGATTCCGCCCTCTACATCGCGAGACCGAAGGGTGTGCGGAGTTTTATGCTGCCTCCGAAGATCTCGGCCGGCAGGGCGCGGATGACGGCACTCCGGTATCTCTCCGAACAGACCGGGGGCAGGGTGAAAGGACGCCATGCGTCGATTGTCGATCTGCAGCTCATTCACGTTCCCTTCTGGAGAATGCACGGCCGCCTGATGGGATGGGTATGCGGGGACAGGATCAATTTAAAGGAAGTCGAGGTCGTCTCGGAAGTCGGCGATGCCCGGCATTCGATCAAGTCGCTGCAGGAGGAGCGAATTCCCTATGCAAAACTCGTATTCAAAAAGGTCGACTGGAGCACACCCGCCTGCGTGCTCCCGTACCTCGGCATACAGGGCATAAGCCTGCGATCCTCGTTTATCAACTGGGATATTTTCGACCATAAAATGAGAACGAAGAACAAGTTCGCTCTCCCCATGAAAAGCGTACAAAACGCGCAAAAAGACGCGTTCAATTATCTCACAAAGCTTACAACGCCGCACAAGTCGACGGTGCTGGGGAGCAAGTTCCACATGTTCGATCGCAATTTCTCACTCTACTACTATCCCGTTTACTTCATCTGCTACCGTCATAACAAGAGAATATACACGATCACGATAGACGCCAACGACGGCCGCATCGCGCGCGGCGATGTGCCGCGGTTCACCAAGACAAACTACAGGAAGTTATTCTTCGTTCCGGCCGCTTTCGCATTCCTCGCCGGCACGTACCTGCCGCTCGCGTTTATTGCGCTCGTGATCGTCTATGCAGCCGACGTATTCAGCAGCGAGGGATTCATTCTCCCGCACCGGTGGCTTCTCGGGCGCCTGAACAAGTGGTTTGGAGGTGAATGAGATATGGACGACGGATTCATCGTTAAGCCACTGAAATGCAACCACTGCGGGCACCAACTTCCCGTCATGGGACAATTCGTCACCTTTCAATGCACAACCTGCTTCAATTACTGGGTATTGACGCCGGAGGGATTGGCCCCGATAACCGTCTACCGGGCGATTCACGATGCAGACATCGAGCAGGAACCCCTCTATCTCCCCTTCTGGGCAATTGCGGTAGACAGCGATTCGTACCGTAAACAGATGGAAGTGATCACCGGAGAGCTCCAGAAGGTAAGCCAGGCGATCATCAACACTAATATACAACTGGAAGACGATCAGATCGAGCGCCTGGCAAGCTGCAATCCCGACCTGGACATAGGACTCATAAAAACATCCATCGTATGCGAGGCGAGCACGACGAAAAAGATACCGTCGAGCAGCGAGATCAATTACTTGCTGAGCAGGATACGCGGAACGGCGACGTATCTTATTTACGTCCCGGCCTTTCAGTCCCGGAATACCTTCACGTATCTCAAGGTCGGACGTCTCCTGACGAAACGCCAGCCGTCGTTCAAGATCGAGAAATCGCGCGGTCTCGGGCACCGCATCCTCTGCGCGCTCCAGGCCGATGAGGCGGTCGCGCTCATGGATTTCATCTTTATCGCCACGCTGCCCGATTCAATCCAGCAGAACGGGGACTTTCTTAAAGATATTCACATAGAACCTGACGGCTCCCCGAGACTCATCGAGTTTCCATTCGAGCACCGCGGCACTCATCTCCTGTGCCTCTTGGGCAACTTCACCATCTCCAGGCGTCTCG
Organism: uncultured bacterium; assembly: GCA_965369375.1. Lineage (GTDB taxonomy): Bacteria > Krumholzibacteriota > Krumholzibacteriia > Krumholzibacteriales > Krumholzibacteriaceae > CBDUQN01. The sequence goes on from CBDUQN010000031.1 coordinate 20,097, forward strand.
TCGACGGGCTGCCGAGAGTGTATTGATTTACAAATCCTTCGATATGAAATTCCCGGAATACGAATTTCTCTCTCGACCGGTCATAACTGACAACGCCGAAGTCCTCGTGGATCTCGCCCTCCGGCTCCCTCCCACTTTCCCGCCAATGCCCTGAAAGGGCACCACACATCTTCGCTCTGCCGACTCTGCGCCAGGAGCGTGCAGGGTATCACAATAATCGCCGGCAGAACGAATCGCAGTCGAGAAATCGTGGAAAATCGCCCTAGAACGCGACGCCGACGTTGATCAGCCGGATCGTCGGCAGTGTCAGGGCGACATCCTCGAGGTCACCGCCGAAGATCCGTACCGCCCCGACACCGAGGCTGACATTGAATCTTCTGCTCTCGCCGAGCAGCCAGCCGTACCCGATATCTATGCCGAATCCGTAGAAGTTGCCCGTTCCTCTCTCTTGCTCGTCCTCATCCCAAGCATCTACATAATATAATCCAAAGCGCGCGCCGAAGAAGAATCCGGCGAAAGCATCATTCTGTGGATAGTACCGGTAGAAACCTGCAAAGCTCTTGAATTCTTCTTTCTCGGTGTCCTCGTCACCGCCGATAGAGATGTACGATCCGGCCACTCCAACGGTGCTGTGCGAAGCGATCTTGACTTCCACTTCACCGTTCCACCAGGTGAACATATCAAGGATCGGATTCGTGGAGACAACTACCTTTCGTTCCACCTTCCCTTCCTGACCGACCGCCGCGGACGCATTCAACAACATGAAGGCGACAAGCATGCAAGCCAATAACAGTGGCCGCTGGATTCTCATGACCGCTCCTTTCGTCTGTGCCCCTCGCAGCAAACTCATTCGACCAACGCTAATTGCATAAGTTAAACAGGGAAGCGTGGACTCACGTCAAGTGTTTTTTATTCGGAAAACGGTTCCCCGCATGCGGATTCGAAGCAATTTCTTCCCGGAAAAAAGGAGTCGGCGCCGCAGGTGCCGAGAAGCGCCATGAAGGGCGACCCGCGGCACGCTTCTTCAGTCCAGATGTAGCTGTTTAGTTTTTTCCGATGATGAAATTCCAGAGCAGGAGAGGCAAAGCGTGGAGTGGTTTAAATGTTTCCCGCCACAGCTTGGAAGCAATAAATTGCATCATCCCCGGGAATACTCTGTAAACCGTACGCCCATTCTCGAACCCTTTTTTCGGTCTCAGATAAAAAGACATGTAAGCCCAAAGGAGGTATCTGTTCACCTGGTGGGTTGTCAGGTTATCGAGCTTTATTACCGGGTCGAGGGCGGTGAACATCCCCCAGTTGCGGGTCAGAAGACGGTTACGCACCTTTTCGTAGAGTTTCGTTCCGGGGTAAGGGGTCAGAATCGAGAATTGAACCTTGACGGGATTGAGGGACTTTGCAAAGTTGATCGTTTCCATCATCGTACGCTTGGTCTCGTTGGTTGCGCCGAGAATGAAAGCTCCCGTTACCTTTATGCTGTTTTCATTGAGAATCTCCATAGCCCGCACGGCATCGCAGAGAAGCGCCTTCTTGTTGTATCCATCGAGCACTTCCTGACTGCCGCTCTCGAATCCGAGAAAGGTCCACCTGAATCCACCCTTCGCCATCGCTCCAACCATCCCGGGATTCTTCACAATGGTATCGACCCTCGACCATGCCTCCCATATGAGGTCCCACCCTTTCGCGTGTATCCGTTCGGCCAGCCGAACTGCCCGGTCGGGATCCAGCGTGAAGTTGTCTTCGGTAAAACAGAGTGCCCGGTAGCCGTATTTCTTGTAGAGCAACTCCACCTCTTCGAGGATGCTCTCGACCGATCTCGAACGCCAGCGCACGCCAAAGAACTCCGATGAAGCGCAGAAATCACAATTGAAGGGACAGCCTCTCGACGTCACGAGTGTCGTCATCGGGCGGCCGTTCAATTTTTCGTTGTATAGATCGAGGGACAAAAGATCCCGTGCCGGAAAGGGAAGAGAATCCAGATCATCGATGAATGGTATATCGGGGCTTCTGTCTATATTTCCATTGTTTCGATACGAAACGCCCCTCACATCTTCAAAGGGCAGTTCACGCGATAAAAAACCAACCAGCGAATGGAATGCATATTCACCTTCGTTGCGCACGACATAGTCCACCACACCGCTCTCGAGAGTCTCCTCGTCCAGAAAACTGACATGAGGACCTCCCGTCACAACGATGGCGCCTTGTTGTTTGGCCCGACGGGCGATCTCGAGGGAAACGGGATACCGCGCGGTGTCTACCGAGATGCCTACAATATCAAATTCGTTGTATGGATAATTTTTCCAGTTGTGCTTTCCGACATTGAAATCAACGATCCGCACCCGGTGCTTGTCTATCAATACAGAGGCCAGGTATGCCAGGCTGAGTGGTGGTCTTCTGATACCTATATTGTAATACGAAAACCCGGCGGGCGGATTAACCAGTAGGATATTCATTGATGAGCCCGAGCCTTTGTCGATATTAGAAGTGCCTCTGGCCTCCACCTCCACCTCGTCTTCCTCCACCCCTGCGATTATCGCTTCGTGGGCGAGCCTCGTTGACGGTGAGCGTGCGACCCTTGAAATCCTTCTCATTCAAGCCTTCGATGGCGGCTTTGGCTTCGTCATCATTAGGCATTTCCACGAAGCCGAATCCCTTCGACTGATCGGTATATCTGTCCTTGATCGTAACCGCACTGAATACCTGGCCGAAGGATTCAAATGCTTGCCGAATCTCGTCTTCGGTCACATCATACGGCAAATTACCCACATACAGTTTCATAGTGATCTCCTTGTAGCGCCTTGCCGGTTTTGGATTCACTAAAATACGGCCTTAGGAAGAAAAAGTCATTTAAAGCCTCTGATAGAGATGACGAACGAGGAAAGAATAGCTTATCGTCTTTACGCGGATTTTAAACAAATTCAATCCTAACTACTTCCTTCGGCAGCTCAAGTATACAAAATTGCCTATCGAGTGCAAGCAATTGTTTATCGGGAGCTGAAATTGGCTCAGCGCGTTCATAATTGTTTTAGAATAGGCCTAATTGATTATATTACAACTATTAAAGAATCCCTCTGTTTCCGTTGAAGTCTGTTCTCTCACTCCTTCGTGGGCCGGGGGATTTCGAATGAAAAAATCCTTGATTCTCACTATTTTGCAGCTCTTGCAATTTTCTCGAGAAAATGGCATTTTCTCAATACACATTTTCAAGGACACGGAGAATAAAAATGAGAACGCGGCTCATACCAATAAGCATCCTGATTCTTGCAGCGGTTTTACTTATGCCAAATCCTTGCGACGGCCCCCGCGCCGCGCAAGAAAAGCCCACCGGCATCGACGAATCGTCTCTCGATATCAGGATTTTCAGATTTATTAACGGTTCGATAGTAAATCCGGCATTCGATTGGCTCATGCCGTTCGTCACAGAGCTGCGAAGATGGAGGGTTTTTCTCATACTCGTCTGGTGCTGGCTCGTTCTCTTCGGAAAAACAAAGGGGCGCTGGGCGGCGCTGATGCTCATACCGCTCATTGCCGCCTCGGATCAATTGACCGCCGCCGTTATCAAACCGATCACCGAGCGGCTTCGGCCCTGCGAGGTGCTCGGAAACATCCACTTCTGGCACAGCGTGAACGGATGGATATGGACGCCGGCCGATGTGGTGGGAGGTTTCAAAACATCCCACTCGTTTCCGTCGACCCACGCCGCAAACATCACTTCTTCGATGCTCTTTCTGAGTCTCGTATACAGACGGTGGGTCTATTATGCCTGCCTGCCCATCGCCGTTCTCGTTTCATTCTCGAGGATATACAACGGGGTACACTGGCCATCAGACGTTGTCGTGGGGATCCTCGTCGGCGCCGCTCTCGCCTGGATCGGGTATGCGATCTTCAAACGGGCGTATAGGGAAAAGAGGGCCGAACAGATACCGTCCGCCCCCGCGGCGGGGCCGGGCGGTGCGCAGATACCTGATACGGAACCGAGCACAGACACGGACACTTGATACGGAGCCTATCGGGGACACAGACACCTGATAACGGGCGAATTCTCCGAAGGATAGTTAAACAGTGAGCACCGGGCAGATCGCTTTCTGGATGACACGCGCGGCCGTGCTTCCGAAGAGAAAATCACCGATACCGTGCGAGCCGGCTGATCCCATGACAACGAGGTCGATGTTTTCATCCTTGGTGAGGGACCGGATTTCTTCAACGGCCTTACCTTCGGCCACGGCGTAGCGCACGGTAATCCCTTCGAGCTGCTTCCCTACGAGATCCTTCATCATCCTCGCTACACGCTCGTTCAGTTCTGGATCGAGCTGCAGAATCGAATCTATGCCCGACGTATAGTAGATCGGCGGGATTTCGACGTCCACGGCGTGAAAGGCGATCACTTCCGCATTGTAATGTTCGGCGATAAACTTGATGAAATCGACCGGCTTGACCGATTCCTTAGAAAAATCGATCGGAAAGAGTATCTTCCGTATATGAATCTCGCCGGTCGTCGGATCGATGAACTCGTGCTCGGGTTGCTTTACGAGGAGAACGGGGCACGGCGAATATCGAATTACATTCTCCGCCACGCTCCCGAGAAGCACGTGCTTCAATCCACTCCTTCCGTGCGTCGACATGACAATCAACCCAACGTCACCTTCCTCGTTGATATAATCGAGGATGGCCGCGTGAGGAGAAATGCCCTGCACGATAGATCGCTTTACTTTGACCCCGGCATCGCCGATCAAATCGACGCAGACCTGAAATCCGGTCTCCGCGGCATCGCTTACCTCCGTACAATAGCTCTGCAGCGACGGAAAGTGATGAGCAGGGTCGTTCGGGTCGTGCTCGTAAAGTGTCACAGCGTGGAGCATAACGAGCTCCGCATCGAATATCTTCGCCATCTTTATCGCATACGGCAGCGCGTGGTTTGCAAGCTCGGAGAAATCCGTAGGGAAAAGCACCTTCTTTACTTCGGGCATTATTATATCCCCCTTGGTTTTTCAGGTCCCGGCTAGGATGCGATCCTCACCTAATCTGTTTGTTGTAATAAAGTTCCTGGCTCCTCTGATGCTAATGTCCCGGCAGCAGCGGTGTCAAGATGTATCGGACGTGTGCGCTTTGCGCGGCTATTCAGCAGGAACGCCGACCGGAACGATGAGATACGGCTCCCATTCACTGGGAAGCTCGAGCACCTTGCTCACCCTGTCATCGTGGTACGCGCCGATGGCGACGCTGCCCAATCCGAGTGCCGCCGCCTCGAGCATCAGGTTTTCCGATGCACACCCCACCTCGATGTGCACGTACCGGCCGGCCCTGTCTCCGTAACGGCCGGCGGTTCTCGAAACCTCGGCCGCAAATATGAACACGAGCGGGGCTTGCGCAATGCAAGACTGACCCAGTGCGGCCCCGGACAGTTCCTCTCTGATATCCCTGCGCAGCATGACGACAAGACTGTGTCGCTCCGGCACGTAGCGTGCGAGATACTCGGATGTGGCGAGCAAGAGCTCGAGGGGGTATGTTGCGCCGGCCGAGGGAGCGCTGCGGAGTCCGTACACGCCTTCGGTGATGCCCTGGGCGGCCCAGAGCAATCGCGAAACGGCGTCACGTTTCGGCACCTCCCCGGAATAGCTCCTGATGGATCTTCGGCGCCATATCGCCTCCTCTATCGAAACGGCGCCTTTGCGGGGAACCTCGGGAAGCGAAATCGTGTCCCCATTACCTCCTGCATTTGAATCCGACATTGAACCTCCTCCTCCGGCGGCCGGCGCCGGCGCGTCGTGCCCGGCGCAGAAGCCGGGCCGCGCAATGCCGGGCGTCGAGAACGCATTATCGATAATTGCAGCGCAAAAATACATTATCAGTATCGCAGCAAGCAAAACATACATCATTCCCTTTGCTGAATTAGACATAGCGCTACCTCCCCATATTGTTTTCTAATCAAAGAACGGCCTTGCGGGTAGCCGGATTTTAGAATAAAACTATCAACATGGGAAGCAGTGATATACGGCGCCCCGCGCCAAACGGATACGGGCCGGCCTGGGTGATCCTTGCTGCGGCACTCGTTGTCCGCCTCTTTCACATATACTTCACGGCACGGTACAATCCCCTCTCGGAAAACCTGACACTCGATGCCGCTATTTACGAGCGGTGGGCCCGGACGATCGTCTGGGGTGGCGAACCGGAACCGACAAACCTTATGCAATCACCGCTCTACCCGTGGTTCATAGCAATCGTCTACCGCATCTTCGGCTCGAGTCTCACTGCGCTCAGATGCATCCAGGCGGTGCTCGGAGCATTCTCATGTTCATTCGTGATGATTATTACAAAAAAGCTTCTCAGATCAACGGCCGCGGCGCTGATCGCGGGAGCGGCTGCGGTCTTCTACCTTCCGCTCATCTTCTACGAAGGAGTGCTCGTTCCGGCAACGATCCTCATTTTCTTGAATCTCCTCTTTGTCACACTTGTCGTAGTGGGGGACAAACCGCCCGGCGCGTTCCGGCTCATCATAGCCGGTCTCGTGCTGGGGATCGCCGCAGTGACCAAACCTGTATCCATGCTGCTCTTCCCCTTTGCAATCCTTCATATTTTTATCAGCACAAGCAATGGTGAAGCGGGAAAAGGAGCGGACACGGAGCGAGCCGCGCCCGCCATGAAGCGCGCGGTCGTGTTCACTGCGGGAGTAATCATTGCGTGCGCTCCTCTCACCATTCGCAACGCGCGTCTTACGGGGGAGTTCATACCGTTTACAACAGGAGGCGGCATCAACTTCTTTATCGGCAACAACGAGAACGCAAACGGATTTTACGCCGTCCCCGTCTACAGGAACGAGCACCTCGGCGCGACTCCCGGGCGCCAGCTGCGGAATATGCATCGAATAGCCTCAGCAGAGACGGGCAGGGAGCTCTCGCCGAAGGAGGTTTCGGAATTCTGGTTTCAAAAGGGATTCGAATATATTAACGAAAACAAGCGAAACGCGATCACTCTCCAGTGGCTCAAGACAATCTACTTCTGGAACGAATACGAACGGGCCAACGTCGAAAACTTCACGTTTCACCGGATGTTCCCGGGAATCCTTCGCGCGCCGCTTATCACTTTCGGATTAATCGCTCCGCTCGGCCTGCTCGGACTGTTCCTCACGCGAAACCGCTGGCGAAACCTCTGGCTTCTCTATGGCGGTGTTCTCGCGTATCTGCTCGCCGCGTTGATATTTTACGTCCTGTCCCGATACCGGCTCCCGGTCGTCCCGTTTCTCTTGCCGTTCGCCGGGGCATGCATCTGTGAGATCTTCTCCCTCGCGCGGCACCGGCGCTTCGGGGAACTGACGCTCGTCATTGCGGCGGCGGCGATCCTGTTCTACTTCGTCAATCTTACCGTGGCATTTGATACGCCGGAAGGGAGTTCGATCAACTACACGCGTCTTGGAAGCGGATACGTCGCGAGAGGTGATACCATGTCGGCGGCGGCGGCGTACCGCGAAGCGGTCAGGCTCCACCCGAAAAACTCAACGGCTCAAGAAAACCTCGAGTTACTCTTGCGCAAACAGAACAAATAAATAATACATGCCGCGATTCGGGGTCTGCCCTCTGCAAAATCCTCCCTCGCCGCCCGGGACATCATGCCCGATGCACCGGCTATTCCGCCTCGGCTTCTTCTTTCTCCTCGCCATCGCGCTTCAGCCACTGATCGAACCAGTCGAGGATCGACGCATACCAGAATCGCCGGTTGTGCGGTTTCATGATCCAGTGGTCCTCATCGGGGAACCTGATCATCTTCGATGGAACACCGAGGCGCTGAAGGGCCGTAAACATCTGTTCGCTTCCGGTAACCGGCACGCGATAGTCGAGGTCGCCGTGTATGATGAGGTGCGGCGTCGAGAAGTTCATCGCGTAACGTATCGGAGAAAACTCATCGTAGAGCTCGGGATTATCCCACGGAGCGCCGATGAACTCCCATTCGGGAAACCACAGCTCCTCGGTCGAACCGTAAGAGCTCCACTGGTCGGCTTCGCCCGCGTGGGAGACGAGGACGGAGAACATGCCCTCCTCGTTATGCCCCTGCAGCCAGTTGCAGACGAATCCTCCGAATGAGCCTCCCCAGGCGCCGACCTTATCGGCATCGATCCATGAATGGTTATCGGTGATATAACGCACGCCGCGCTCGATATCCTCGATGACCTTCCCTCCCCAGTCAGCACGAATCTCATCGGTTATTCTCTGTCCGTAGCCGGTGGAGCCTCTGGGATTGCAGAAGAAGACGGCGTAGTCCGCCCCCGAAAAGATCGCGTATTCGGTGCGGTACGCATAGCCGAACATTTGCTGGGGTCCCCCGTGGATACGGACCATCAGGGGATACTTTCTACCGGGATCGAAATTCATCGGCTTGACGAGAAAACCATGGATCATCGTCTCCTCGGCGCCTTCGAACCGGATCTCCTCGGCGCCGGGGAAATGGTACGTGTCGTAGACTTCCTGATTGACGAATGTAAGCTGCTCGACCTTCCTCCCCTTGCGGTCACACCTGAAGATCTCGTAGTAATGATCTATCGGACGGAAGCGGTAGATGAAGAATCTGTCTTTCGGGCCCGCCTGAACGCTCACATGGTATCCGTGCCCGGCCGGGCCTTCCCCGCCCACGACCGTTTTCACATCGTCGCCCTCGATCGAGACGCTGAAGAGATTGATATCGGCCCGGTCCTCCGCTTCGAAGTAGAGCGTCTTCCCGTCGTACGACCAGAAGAAGGTTCCGACACTGCGGTCGAAGTGCCCGGTGAGACTGCGCGGCTCGCCGTCGGGCAGCTCCATTACCATGAGCTGGTAGCGATCGGACTCGTAATAGGGGCGGCGGGTCGCCCGGTAGGCGAGATACGCGCCGTCCGGCGAGATGCGGGGATGGGTGTCCGCTGCGGGATTATCCGTCACCCGCTCGATGTCGCCGCCGTCGAGGGAGACGCGCCAGATCTCTTCATTGTACGAGACGGCCTGATCGGCGTCCTGCTTGCCCGCGAAGTAGAGTGTCTTTCCGTCCGGCGTGAGATCGAATTCGCGGCCCCAGGACGCAAGCCAGTACGTGAGGGCGTCATGCTCGAGGCCGGGAGTCAGATCCCTCGGATCCCCGCCTTCAATCGATATGTAAAAGAGATGATCGGCCTTGCCGTCCTCATACGTATCCCAGTGACGGTAGAGGAGGCGCTTGTGAACCATGGCCGAGACCTTCTCCTTCTCTTTCTCCTCATCCCGCTCCGTTACACAGTCGAGATCGGGACAGTCGGGGTAAACGCGTCCCGTGAAGATCAATCCCGTACCGTCGCGCGTCCACATCATGTCCCCCACCCCTCCCGGAAAATCGGTCAGCTCTTTAGCTTCACCTCCCGTTACGGGGAGCAGATATATCTGCAGTGCCCCGTCACGGCTCGAAAGGAAGGCGATCGTCCGCCCATCGGGGGACCACCGCGGGTGATTGTCACCCTTCTCACTCGTCGTCATGCGGCGTGCCTTGCCGCCGTTCGAGGGGATGATCCAGATGTCCGAGTTTCCGCTGTTTTCATCAAAATCGGTGACCGAAACAACGTACGCGATCCATTCGCCGTCCTCCGAGAGCTGCGGATCGCTCACGCTCCTGAGTTTCCAGATATCCTCCGGCGTCCAGGGCTTCTTTTCAGCGACAGCGGAATCAGCGAGAAATCCTGAAAGAATCACCGAACCGATCAGAAAGGCCATGAGTGTGATTTTACTTCGCAACACGATACTCCTTTCCAGCATCAATTGTTGGTATTCCCGCAAGAAGAGAAACGGCTCCGGCGGGATTCTCCGCCGGATGCGAAAGAGACAGTGTACCCCATCACGGCGCCATTTTGCCAGCGGCAATTTACAATTCGCCGTTTGAACTCCCGGGCACAAGGTGATATAAACTTCCTAAGCAGAGAAACAGGAGGATATCGATGGTAAAGGAATCGGAAGAAGCGCGGGACGAGAGAAAGAAGCGATTCATTTCGGCTCTCAGGGACAAGAAATGCAGGGACTTGCTCGAGCCCCTGGCACGCAAAATGGAATCTTACATGGAAGGCGAAATTACCCCTGAGGATGTTTTCAAAACGGTAAAGTATGTAGCGAGAGAAAGCGATGAAGTCGTTAACGCGTTCAAGAAACGCCCCGATGTAATACTCGCAGGCATCGCGATGGAGGAAAACAGGTATGTAACGGAAATAAGCGAGATCAACGTCAAGGCGAGGCAGGGCGACATCACGGCGGTTTTCACCGACGGTATCGTCAATCCCGCAGATGAAAAAGGCGCCATGACGGACGGCGTCGCGGGAGCCATCAAAGAGGCCGGCGGGGACGAAATCGAGAAGGAAGCCGTTTCGAAGGGACCGATCACGATCGGAGAAGCGATCGCGACCGCCGCCGGCTCACTCCCCAATCACTACGTGATACACGCCGCGACGGTGACCGGACCGCCGGGACCGAGCTCGAAAGAGACGATAAGAAAGGCGCTCACCGCAGCTCTGAAAGCGGCCGAAGAAACCGAGTGTGAATCCCTCGCCATACCGGGAATGGGAACGGGAGCCGGCAAGACGGTCCCTGAAGAGGCCGCCCGGGCGATCGTAGACGCAATCAAATCGCACACGGCCGAACATCTTTCAGATATTATACTCATCGATAGAAACGAGGAGATGGTCGAGGCGTTCGTAGAAGCGCTGGAAAAATACGACGCGGAGAATGAATAGAGGAAGGGCTATTCGATCCGCGCGGACCTCCGAATGAAGCCCCCGGGCACCGCGTGAATCATCTTATAAAACCCCGGGCACATTACCTGCGGTTTTATTTATTAAGCAAGTCTTTCTGCGTTCTCAGCGCAAAGCTCTTTCCGTCTATCGCGCGCTGAACGGCGAGAATTCCAGCGAGATGATCGCACTCGTGCTGGAGCAGCTCCGAGAGATCACCGTCGAGATCCATCGAGCATTCATTCCATTCGTTATCACGAAACTCGAGCCTGAATTTCTTGTGCCGCCGCACCTTGACGAGCAGATCCGGGAAACTCATGCAATCGTCCCAGAGCTCGACCATTTCTTCGCTTGCATTCTTTATGACCGGATTGATAAAGATGGCCGGTTTGTCTGTGTGCATGTAAAAGAGTTTCTTCTTGACGCCGATTTGGGGAGCCGCGATCGCTCTGCCATAACCATAACGCCCCCTGAAATCCATCATTGTATCGTGCAGGTCGTCCACAACCATTTTCATCGGCTCGAGCTCATCCTGTTCGACCTCGGACGCAACGTCGTAGAGAGTGGGATTGCCGAGTAGCAGAATCTCACGAATAGCCATGCTGGATTCCTATTGCTTCGATAAGACCGTTTCCTCGGCGGCGGATTTCTTCG
>CBDUQN010000032.1:0-31399 GCA_965369375.1 uncultured bacterium
ATGAGCCTCTCGAGATGACAAAGCATTATATATTCGCCGTACAGGCGATTGATGAAGCAGGAGCGGTGACGGCGATATTCGACAAGTGCAGAAATGTTCGACAGTTTGTTGTGACGGAGATGGCGGGACCGCTGCTGACGGTCTGCGAACCGTTTATAGGATGTTTCAGATTTCTCGGGACGAATTTCAGGCCGGAGAAGCGGGATCTGCCGCCGGGCGTTCCCTTGAACTTCAGCTGGCGCGCAGATGCGAGCAATTATGGCGGAGAGATAGTCTGTTACCGTTACGGTTGGGATGTAGTCGACGTGAATGAACCGACCGATTGGGCCGTAACATGCGGTCCGCAGTACACGACGGCGCCGATGCGGAAGCTCTATTCAGGGGTTCATACATTCTTCGTCGAAGTGGTGGACAATGCAGGGACGAATACCCTCGCCCAGATAGAGATCAATATCGTTCCATTCACGATGGAGCGAAACCTGCTCTGGGTCGATGATTTCTATTCAACGGATTTCAACCAGGTAATCTGGGCGATACCGACGGAGACCCAGCACGACAGCTTCTGGGTTAATATTTGCCGACGAGCAGCCGGTTTCGACGATAACCGCGACATCTATGATGCAGCAGAGCGAAATTACATTATTCCACCCATATCATTTGTCGGACGTTACAAGAACATAATCTGGGTTTACTCGTCGGAGAAAAATGTTTTCAAGGAACTCGTCGAATTCACCCCTGAGAGTCAGGTCGGTCAGGGCAGCAAACTGACAGTAAACTATCTAGCGATATTCCTTTCCAAGGGCGGCCATCTCTGGACGTTGGGCCGCTCCGACAGGGGAGGAGGGCTTGCGTCGGTGCTGAGCTCGTCAGCCCAGTCTTATCCTATGTCGCTGAAGTGCGAGATTATCGGGAACCAGCAAGGGTGCGAAGGGGATACGAGTGGAGTGAACTGCATGGCCTACAAGGACTACTGCATATCCATGCTCGACAAAATTGTCGGCATAACACGTGAGAGCCCTGATATGCCGCTCCGGACACTGGAACGTGATGCCGCTGTGGATTTCATCCGTGACGATTCGGATGCCATGACCGTTACTCGGTCGGACTTGCCATCGAAGCTCGAACTATGGGAAGAGATCACGCGACCGGGCAGATTCTTCGATCCGCTTGTAAGGGGTTTTACATATGTTGAATTATACGATCCGGAGTACTGGATGGAGACGACCTATATTACATCGCAGGGGTGTTTCCATCCGATGTACCGGATGCGCGCGAGGAACACCCTGTCCTCTCTCAATAATGTTACCGCGGCCATTTGGGTTGCCAAGTACGATGACATCATTCCTGATGTTGAATCCGGCCTTGCAAAAGCAGCGCCGAGCATTCACCTGGGATTTCCGCTCTGGTTCTTCAAGCGTGAGCAAGCCGACAGTCTCGTTGCTGTAATTCTCGACGAGTGGGGAATCCTAAACGAGTAAGGCTGTGTCGAAATCGCTTTGCGGCTTTAAATTCCTCGAAAGGAAAGCGCGAAGGGATCGGTTGAGTATTGGCGTTGCACTGATCCTTGTCGTATCGGTATGCGCCCATGCTTCGGGTGATGTTCATGATATGGTGGTGATGAGCGATCGATGGAACGCGCAACGGGCGGATATCGAATGGGCGGAATTCAACTGCACGATCCTTGACAGCCTGTCGGGAGACACGCTTGCTGCGCAGTGCTGGATTATGAGCGCCGCCCTCGGCCCGGCTCACGACGGCTTTTTTTTCTACACCGGCGGTTCATTCTCGTTTTTCCTTCCCGAATCCACGACCGTTATCAGGATAGGTCACGGACCGGAATACCGGGCGGTGTCTGATACCATCGAGATATCGCAGGATACCTCGGTGGTTTACCGCCTAAAGAGAGAGATCAATATGGCGGAACTCGATTGGTATTCTGGTGACTGCCACGTTCATATCAATCATGAGGGCGGGGAATTTGAAGTCTTTCCGGAGGATGCGCATCTCATGGGAAAGGCGGAAGGACTCAATGTCGTCAACTGTCTCGATAACGAATATTACTTTGCCGGCGAGCCGGATCCAAGCAGCACTCCCGATTGTATTGTTTACATGAGCGAGGAGAACAGGAGCTCCTCGTACGGTCATCTGGGTCTGCTCGGCTTGACATCACCGGTGCTTCCCTATTCATCGATCTGGGATCCACTGACGATGGATGTCGCCGATTCGACCCATGCGCAACCCGGAGCGCTTGTTGTATCGGCGCACCCGACTTCATCGGAAGATTTCTGGGATGTGTATGAATGGCCGGGATCCGGGATCGCCCGGGAGCTCCCGGTTGATGTGGTTCATGATAAAATCGACGCCATGGAGGTGCTGTCATTCAGCAACAACAGCTACAACGACGCAGCGCTCGATTTATGGTACCGGCTTTTGAATTGCGGATTCGAGATCCCTGCATGCGCCGGCACGGATGCGCTGATGAACCGAAGAGAGCGCCATCGAATCCCCGGAGCTTACCGTACATACGTTTACATTCCAGAAGATTTCGCAGGCGGATTTACATATTACAACTGGCTTTCGCAATTGAAGGCGGGAAGAACGTTTATTACCAATGGTCCATTGATACCATATTTCCGCATCGAGGATGCCCCGCCGGGAGACGTCGTAGACCTGCCGACCTGGCGGTGGAACGTAAGATGCGCCATTTCGATATTCAGCCTCTATCCGTTTGAAAGCGTGCAGATCGTCAGGAACGGGAGGGTCGTAAAGACTTATAATTTCCAACCGCCGGCGTACAGTTTCAATGCGACGTTCAAAGTCTCAGTCTATGAGAGCTCATGGATAGCAGCGAGGGTGTACGGTGAAAACAACCACTGGCAGATAAAAGGAATGGAAGTGTTCGCCCACACGGGTCCCGTCTACGTCATGTTCGATAATGAAAGGATCGTCAAGACTCCCGATGTGGAATATTTCATACAGTGGATACGTGAGCTGATGTTGCTTACGAAAATTAGAGGTGAATTTCCCGATCCATTGGTGGAGGCGAGAGTCAACGATGAGCTCGAACAGGCATTGCAATTCTATGAGGATCTCATAGGAGCAAACACGCACGCCGACCAGCCAGGGGAATTATTCGATATCACCAGGGCCCTGTTTCAAAACGCGCCCAATCCTTTCAGCGCCGGCACGTTTATTGAGTTCCACCTCCCCCATGGAACGGACGGATACTGGAATGGCTCCGGTGAGGACAATCGAGGCTCCGATGCGCAACTGATCGTCTTCGATGCGCGTGGTCGGGTGATCAGAAGGCTCTTCGACAAATTCGGGGCTGCCGGCAGACACCGGCTCTACTGGGACGGGAGGGATGATCACGGGAATCGCGTTGCGAGCGGGGTTTATTTCTACCATCTGAGAGTGGGGGATAGGAGCTCGAGCAGAAAAATGCTGCTGATAAGATAGGAGCTCGAGCAGAAAAATGTTGCTGATAAAATATGTCTCTCTACTGAATAATTAGGGATTTTGAAAGAAATGGGTGCCTCAATAGTTTGAATCCGGAAAATGATTCTGATTTGAAAACGACATCATCTTTGATGTAGCCTCTGATTACTAACAGCAACTGCCCCCGAATCAGATCCGATCCAGGGGCAGTTGTGATTGGTAGCGGGGGCTGGATTCGAACCAGCGACCTTTGGGTTATGAGCCCAACGAGCTACCAGACTGCTCCACCCCGCACTATTTTCCTTGCATAGAAACTAAGGCTTACCGAAGTACCTGTCAAGAGCCGGTGCTATGAAACTTCCTTTTTTTTCATCGGCCTGCAACAGTATAATGCGGTAGACGCGCTCGCCGGGCCTCAGATATCCATATTTTTCACGAGCGACTTTTTCTATGGCAAATGGGTCGTTTTCGAGTTTTTCAATCTCACCTGATAGATGTTTGTTGTCACTTTCGAGCTCCCGAATCTGAGCCTGCAGATTATTCAGCTGTTTCTGCGCCGTCCAGATGTTCCATAGACCGGCATCGCTCGCGATAAATATCACCACGACGAGCGCGACGATCGAAAGAAGCAGGATCCGGGCGACCTGCGGGCTGATTTCAACGGAGTTTCGCTTTATCCTCAGGTACTTATTTCCTTGTCCCCAGAGGCTCTTCATGCTGTTCCTTCTCGCTCGAAACGTGTAACTCCTTCAACTATAACACGTAATCAACAGTCGATACGGAGCCTAGTCTAATTATTTTTTATTTGTGGTGTCAAGGAAAATTACTTCCCGAATCGATTTATGGCTTCACAATGGGCAATTCCCGGGGGCTGCACGTGTACCTGGATGGAAAAACAGAGCCGCTTGCCGGCCGTTTGAGAGAAATTCGTCTTTTCACGCAATTTTTAACTTGATATCTTTTTCCTGTGCGGATTTAAATGCCCGGAGAATTAGAAAATAAAACATATCAGGGGAAACTTATTTTTGCCGACTCCGTAATGTAAGGTGAAGTAATTGAAACGAGAAGATGCCCAGCTTGTTGAGAGGTGCTTGAGAGGAGATGAGAAGGCTTTTGAGGAGCTTCTTAACAAATACAAGGCTTCCGTTTACAGCATCTGCTATAGAATGGTCAGGAACCACTCGGATGCTGAAGATCTTTCACAGGAAGTATTTATCAGGACCTTCTCCGTTCTCGATCGCTATGATCCTTCGTACCCTTTTTCGAGCTGGCTGTTCAGAATTACATCGAATCTTTGTATTGATTTTTTGCGTAAGGTCAAGGGAGGAACAATATCCCTCGATAAGCCGGTCGAGAGCAGTGATGGTGAGATGCCCCGTCAGCTCCCATCAAAGGATGCGCAACCGGACAGGGAGGTGGAATCAAAGGAGATGATGGCTGTCCTGGAAGAAGCGATTAGCACGCTGCCCGAGCATTACAAGATCATCGTATTACTCAGGCATCAGGAGCAGCTTACCTATGCGGAGATATCAGACAATCTCGGGATTCCACTCGGAACGGTGAAAGCGAGAATTCACAGAGCGAGGAGCTATATAAAAGAGTTTTTCCAGGGAAAAGGCATGCTCGATAAAAATGGAGAGTTAGGTGGTGATTGATCATGAGTCGCGGTAAATTGCGCCAGTTTTCTCATCTCGTCGTTGTTCTGTCGATTGCACTCACCGGGACGGTTTATGCCGGCTCGGTCAAGCACGAGGAGAAGGTACACAAGACGATCGAAATCAGGGATGAAAGCCGCCTCGTTGTCGAAAGCAAGAGAGGGGATATCACCATCCTTGGTGAGGCGGGCAGAAACGAGGTGCAGCTTACCATTATCAAGCGGGTCAAGGCGAAGAGCCAAGAAGAGGCGGAACGTCTCGCCGGCCTTCTGGATATCGAAATCGATAGAGATGGCCGTGAATTGGTTATAAGCACGAAATATCCGAAGGGTGATGATTCGAAGAGAAGCATATTTTCCTATCTCATGCAGCGGTATCCGAAGATGAGTATGGAACTTGTTTTAGTCGTTCCGCCGGAGCTCGATATCGAGCTGACGTCTGCGAGCGGGGATCTTTCGGTTTCCAATATCAACGGATCCGTGGAGCTGACCGCCGCGAGCGGAGATCTGCAAACGATCAACATAGGCGGTTCACTGAACATGACCGTTGCCAGCGGTGATATCGATGTAGAGAATGTCGACGGTGAGGCGCGGTTTTCGAGTGCGAGCGGAGATATAACCGCTCGCAGGTTAAGCAGTGATGCCCTCATACAAACGGCTTCCGGAGATATCGAGATGATCGACATCGGTGGTGACGTCGAGGCGGAAACGATAAGCGGCGATATCGTGGTGGAAGGTGTGGGTTCCGTTATCTACAAGGGAGTGAGCGGATCGGCTCGATTCATCGATGTGAGAGGCGGTGTTTCCGCCGCAACGGCGAGCGGAGATCTCACTTTCAAGGTCATTCCCGAAGATAACTTAGATTACACCATCAGGGCGTCGAGCGGTGATATAAAGCTCCATTTTCTCATGATAATGCCCGGTGGGTACGTCTTGAAGGTGGGAACGACCACCGGTGATATAAACGCGAGTCTCCCCATCAGGCTGACGAAGGTGGGAAGGAACCACCTCGCCGGCATTGTCCGTGAAGGGAGATCGAAGGTCGTGCTCGAGACGGCAAGTGGTGATATTTTAATATTGGAGCCTGAGGAGTAGAAATCATGGAATGCCATCTTTTCGGGTTGCTCATACAGCGTTATTATGATGACGACCTCGGGGCGGTCGAGAGGGCCGAGCACGAAAATCACAGGCGGACGTGTGCGTCATGCCTTGAAAAGGATAGACAGTTCTCGGCTGTATTCAATTTACTCGGCAACATCCCACTCTTCGAACCTGCAGAGGATTTCAACGAGAAGGTCCTTTCCCGTGTCGATATTTCTCGCTACCGCGCAAGCGCGATCAGAAAGGCAATGAACGCGCTCGGCGCGGCATGGGACTGGGTGCCGACGCCGGTGCGGGTCGGAACGGTTTTGGCCGGAGCCTTCGTTCTCTTCATAACGGCATACAGGCCGTTCCTCGATTTGATGATTGCAGTAGGAAACAGGACGCTCACCTTTTTTGGCTCCGGACTCGTCTTGATAAAGGAGCTTGCGGGCAGGTCAGAAACGCTTATAAAGTATTTTGGCTCCGCAACTAATTTCAAGGTAGCTGGTGAAACGCTTCTCCGCACTATGCAGAAGCTGATTGCCACGATTCCCGTTTCGCATGTCGCCCTGGTGACCGCGGCGGTTCTCATCGCTCTCGTCGTTATTATCAGAGCAACGCGCGTCGCCTGGAAAAAGGGAGAAACGCATGTTGGTATTTTTTAGCGGTATTATTTTTAAAATTCTTTTTGTCCTGGCAATGACGCTTTTTTCGATCGTTCCCCGCAGTCTTGTTTCTATCACCAATGAAAAGGATTCCCAGGTTCGCATAACCGTATCCATAGATCAGGGAGAAGCGAAGGAAGATACCGCTAAGACTGCCAAGCCGGACAGTGCGCCGAAGCCGGTAAAGGCGGAGAAGCGGGAAGAACCGGAGAAAAAGGGAAAGAAGCCGGTCAAGATCGAGATTACCGATCAGGGTATCAGGGTCAGCGCCGAGGGAGAGGATAAATTCATTCTCGAGTTCGATTCGGAAGAGCTCCATAAGAGCCTCCAGGAATTGGAAGAGGCGATCAAAGAAAATCTGCCTGAAGAGATGGATTATCTCAAGGAATCTATAATCGAGCAGCTGGCCGACGATGAGGATAGGAAATTCTACAAGGACCGGGGCCGGGACCTTATCAAGGTCGGAGAAAGCCTTCATATCGGCAAGTACGAGCTCGTCAGAGGCGATTTGGTTTCCATCGCGGGGGATATAACCGTTGAGGGGAAGGTGATGGGCAGTGTCGTCTCGATCTTTGGAAATGTGGAGCTCGAATCCACTGCTATCGTCAATGGCGATGTCGTATGCGTCCTCGGCGAGCTTTACCGTGACGGGGAAGCGAGGATACGGGGAGAAATCGTCTCCATAGGTCCCGAGTCGCCGTCGTTCAATTGGGTCTTTCCTGCTTTCGGGAGAGGCGCTATCAAGCTCTTGACAACGCTCATTGCGCTCATCATCGGCATACTCCTGATGGGAATAGTCACCGCATTAATGAGTGATCGAATTAAGAGATCCTCGACACATGTTTTCGGATCGTTCTTCAAATCACTCGGCGTCGGTATTCTCATACTGATCGTCGGTTCCATCGTTATTGGAGTTATTATTGCCATTCTCAGCATAACCATTATCGGAATACCGGTCGCGGCTCTTGTCTTCTTCTCCTATATGGTTCTGATTCTGTTGGGCTACTTCGTAAGCGCTCTCGCTCTCGGGAAGGCGGCGTGTAGCAAATTCAGTATACAGAGTGAATCACTGTTCATTCAGGGAGCAATCGGCATCTTTCTGCTGACAGTGCTGTACTTCGTCGCGGGCCTGATGTATTTCAACCCGTTTCTCGGTCACTTCAGACTGATCCTCAAACACTTTGGCAGATTCATCACTATCCTCGCGGCGTTCACCGGTGTCGGTGCATTTATCGTTTCGAAGGCGGGCGGATTGTCGATGAAAAAAAAGCCGTCGCTACCGGAATAATTTGTGCATTCCGCTTTACAGCGTCTGGACTCCTTATTATTTTTAAATAAGGATAATGCTTTTCATCCAAGGATCGTGACGCTGTGGCTTTTTCTTCAAGAAACATCACATTCAAAATATTCAAACATTTTCCAATTGCCGTTCTGCCGGTATTGATAATTTTAATATATAATTCTTCAGCCGTGTTCGGCTCCTCGCATAGCACATTCGGCATGGCGCCGCCGTACAGTTTTGCAACTCCTCCGACCATGGATCCCCGCCATGAAGAGATCGTGAGAAAGGTGCGGCCTTTCTATGGAAGTATCGTTGATACCATTATAGTTACTGGAAATACCCGAACGAGAGAAATCACGATAACTCGTGAAATGGCCACGAAGCAGGGCAAACCGCTCGACCCTGAAGTAATCTTTCGGGACACGAACTTCCTCTTGGGATTGGCGTACTTTTCCGATGTCGAGATCACTGCAGTGTGCACGGTTTCTGGACGATGCCAGGTGAACGTTCATATCGAGGAGCGGGCCGCGCTGTTCATGAAGTATCCCTATCCAATATTGAACTACGATTTCAAACACGGTGTGAGTTACGGAGTGAGATGGAAGATCAAGAACTTCAGGGGCCTCGGACAGCAATTGTTCTTCAAGGCGGAGAAGCGCCGTGACAAGGAACACAGTGGTAACATCTCATGGCATGTGCCGTGGACGGCGGGGCACAGGATTCGCACTGCTTTCAGTTTCTATACCTTTCGGAAACTGGAGGAACCGCTCGCCGATGACTTCGTCAAGGAACTGACGGGCGGGAGCATAGGCTTGGGAATGCCCTTGTCCAAGAGTCTCGTAAGGCAGGTATGGCTTACAACCGGAGTATCGTTCGAATACAGGAACTCATGCTATTACGAAGAGACCATTCAGGGCGATTACTTAGGCGATTATATCAGGCAGAATTTTGTCTCTTTCAGCCTTGGTCTGCAGTATGATAGCAGGGATAACTACCTCACACCGTGGAAGGGCCTGTTCAGCCGGATAAGTGTCAGACGGTTCCTGTCGACACGCGGTCCCGAGCAACAGTACATCTTCTATAATGCCGCCAACTACATATACCTACCCTTCGGTGCCTCCACCTGCCTCATTCTCGCTGCGAATGCGATGATTCAGGAGGGGGATGTGCCGTCGTTCTCCGCCATGGGGCTCGGCGGAACCTATGATCTGAGGGGATATGACGGTGGTTTGGCGCGCGGAAACGTGAAACTCCTCGGGACGGTTCAACTCCGAAGACGATTGATCGGCACCAAAGTTCTGAAGCTTCGATACATCGGCAATTTCGATTTCGCTCTCAATGGAATTCTCTTCGTCGATAATGGCGCCTTGATGTGGAGCATCGATCAAGTGGGAGATACGGTGTTTCATACGACCGGAGGATTCGGTTTCGAAATACTCTCACCGATCCAGGATCTGATCAGAATAGAGTTTGCTTTCAACGGCAACGGAGCACCCGCTTATTATTTCACCTCGGGGCTTCGGTTCTAGGCGCGGTTCCTGATCACGCCATCAACAATCCACGAAACAACGAGCATCCCGGCGCTTCGCACAGAGAGCATCCCAGCGCTTCGCACAGAGAGCATCCAAATGCCTCGCACAGAGAGCATCCCGGCGCTTCGCACAGAGAGCATCTAAACGCCTCGCACAACGAGCATCCGCATGGCTGCGGCGGCGTTCAGCATCATGAGGGCTACTGGGGAACTTCGCGCAGCCTGACTTAAAAAACCTTATTTATTTATATAATAACAAGTTAAGATTAAATATCCTGATAGTTTGATATAAAACCTGGGTTAAATTTCCCATTTTAGACACTCTCCGGCACCCGTCCCGACCGCTAAGAGCTCATTTTTTCGCCGGCGCGCTTCATATCCCCGATCCGAGCAGGCGGATGTGCATAAGCTCTAATTCATTATTATATAAGTAATTATAAGATTACAGGGCATGCTCATCCGCACGTAATCGATGGAAAGTATCCCTTATTAATTCTCCATGACGACCAGAGAAACATAATCGGTACATCTACTGCAATTTCAATGGGATGAGCAGCGACGTCATTTTATGCCGCCCAGAAGACGGTTACTATGTGCGGAAACGCGGAATATGGTTATGAACCTGTTTGAAAATAATAAGATAGGGATTTTTGCCATAGTCGCATCGGCGTTGCTCCTTGCGGTCATGCCGCAAGCAGGGGCTGCTGAAATTTCCCAAACGTACAGCCTCGAAAACGGGATTGTCGCACACATATACACCCCGGAATCGATCATCGAGAACATGACGAAGAGAGACGATACGGGACGACTCATCTTTATCGTACCCGATGGGCTATCGTATGTGTTCATAGAAGATATCTCCGATCCTGCAATCACAAACAAGGGCGACGGTTCGTTCCACCCGCTCAAGCCGGAAGCGGTGCTCGAGGCCCTCGGCGAGATCGATGTCGCCGGCAAGCGGATCGGACTCGATGTGGAGGTCTATCTACTACCGTATCTACGCTCCGGGTGCCTGGCGAGCTCGGCGAAGAGCAATATGATATTTCTCTCGCCGGGGATGGTTGAAATAAACGAGTATGCGCAGGCCTATATCACGACACACGAATTGGGACATGTATACCAGAACAAGTATCTGACCGACGACGATACAGAGCGGTGGACGACCTACCTGACGCTGCGGGAGGTCTATGGCGATCCGGATTACACCGCGACGGCATGCCATATGAATCGACCGAAGGAGATATTCGCCGAGGACTTCCGGTTCCTCTTCGGAGGGGCAAAATCGAATTATTCGCATTCTATCGAGAATCCCCGCCTTCCCCTGCCCGATGCGGTCGAGGGGCTGGGAAATTTTATCGCCGCCCTGGTTCCATTCGATATTGCAGCTGGTTCGCATGACCTGCCGGATCCCCCGGGGGACATTTTATCCGTATCCAACTATCCGAATCCGTTCAATCCGCAAACAACGATACATGTGAGCCTGAGCGGCGGTTCACGTAACGCCCGCCACGTCGACTGCACCGTCTACGCGGTCGATGGCACCGTTGTCAGGAGGTTGTATGGTCGGCGTGTAACGGGCACGGAGATCGAAATTTCCTGGGATGGCACAAACGATAACGGAATGGCTGTTACGAGCGGCATCTATCTCTATCGTATTCGCTGTGAGAGCGATCACTTCACCGGGAAGATGCTCCTCGTTCGGTAATTCCCCGGATACGCAACTGGCCGCACGCAGCGTCAATATCACTTCCTTGACTTCGTCTAACGGTAACCGCCGGCGCTTTCGGGAGGAGGCGCCTGACGAACTCGTTTATCCGCTGATCCGACGGCTCTCGAAATTCGGATCCTTTCCATCCGTTGAAAGGTATGATATTGATCTTGAACGGCCGCCCGGCGGTGAGCGACGACAGTCTCTTCGCGTCTTCCGGAGAGTCGTTGAATCCGCCGATGAGGACATATTCCAACGTTACCCGTGTTTTCCTTTGAACGGCGAAATGTTCGGCCGCCTCGAGCGTTTTTCTTAAATTACCAGCCTGCGGCATAATCTTCTTTCTTTTAGATTCAGTCGTTGCGTTGAGTGAAACGGCCAGGTTGAACTTGAGATTCGATGCGGCAAGTGCTCCGATCCTGTCGGGGAACCCGAGCGTGCTGACCGTGATTCTCTTCTCTCCAAGGGCGAAGGCATCCATTGCATTGAGGATTTCTATAGCCCTGCTTACATTTTCTATATTTAAAAGGGGTTCACCCATTCCCATGAATACGATATTAAATCTCTTTCTCGGCGGTATATATTTCGATTTGAAAAATATAACCTGGTTCAAGATTTCATCGCAGCGCAGGTTTCTCTCGAAACCGCTCGCGCCCGTGCTGCAGAATGTGCAGGCGAGGGGACAACCGACCTGGCTCGAGATGCAAATTGTCTGATGCCCTTTCGATTCCATAAGCACGGATTCGATAAGAGCGCCATCGTCGGTTTTGAGGAGAAATTTCTGGCTCTTGTCCGACTTCGAGCGTACACTGTCGACGATCGATAGCGTTGAAATGAAGAAGAGCTCTGAAAGGCGTTTGCGCAAGGTCAGAGGCAGATTTGTCATTTCGGAGAAATCCCCGGAATTCTTCTGATAGAGCCATTGAAGGATCTGCCGCTTTCTGTGCCGCTGCTCTCCGAGATCCTCGATGAGCGATGAGATTTCCTCTATCGAGAGATTCTTTATGTTTCTTTTGCTCAACGGTGCTCCTTCTCCGCCTGATATAGTGGAATGATACATAAACAGCGTGCCATGTCTCAAATAAAAAAAGTCGAGGTAAGGGCAAGCATAGATCTCGGCAGCAGCTATTTTCGGCTTCTCGTCGTCAAAGGCATATTTCCTCCCGGCGGCATGCTCGGTGTCACGGAAGTCTTCAGTGATAAGCGGTTTATCGGGTGGGGGGAAGACGTTCAAGCCTCTGGCTGCATATCTCCCGATAGGCTGTCTTT
Source organism: uncultured bacterium (assembly GCA_965369375.1). Classification (GTDB taxonomy): domain Bacteria; phylum Krumholzibacteriota; class Krumholzibacteriia; order Krumholzibacteriales; family Krumholzibacteriaceae; genus CBDUQN01. The sequence continues at coordinate 12,631 of CBDUQN010000032.1, forward strand.
GGCGGAGCGTTCTCTCGTCGAGCTTGTCCACTCCTCAGGGGAGCACGGCTGCGATGCTCCGGTGCTCGTCGGCACGAACGTTTTGAGGAAGGCCGGAAACGCGCGTGATGCCGTTCGCCGGCTTTCGGGGGCTGTTTCCCTCCCCGTGCGGATACTCTCGCCCATGGGTGAGGCTGCAAAGGGGTTTCTCGGCAGCGCCGCGCACTTGCCGCATGCCGTGCCGCTTATCCTCATTGATCCCGGAGGCACGAGTACGGAGATTTCCTGGGGCGTCGGAAGCCGCATTCAGGATTGCGCGAGCATCCCGCTGGGAACGCACCGGATCGCAGCCCTGCTCGGCCCAAGAGAGCGGCAGCGGATGCGCGTGTGCAATATTGCGGCGATCGCGCGCCGGCAATTTGCAGGCGTTCTCGGCGATGTGCCTCGGGTGAAGGACGTTTCTCGCTTGTCTCGGTGGCATGAAACCCCTACAATTCTCGTTACCGGCGGCACGGCGGTCAGCCTGGCCGTTCTGAAGCGCTTCATGAACGGGGATCCGCCGTTATTTTCCGAGATGGACCTCCTCACCGCTGATGACCTTGTGTTGATCGGGAGGAGGCTTTCCGGGCTCTTCGCGCGTGGGCACGAAAGGCGGATTCCGCTCGATCGCGGGCGCATCGGTCTTATTGTGCCGGGATTGTTGATGATCAGCATGCTTGTCGAGCGAATGGGGATAGATTGCTTTTGCACCACGGCAAGGGATCTCAGGTGGGGTGTGGTGTTATCGAATGGAAGTTTCGCAGAGGATGAAATCATTGGAGGGGGTATCGGCGTATAATGAGCAAGCGGGTATTGATAGTCGATGACGAGGCAAGTGTACGGAGTTCACTTGAGAAACTTCTCTCCTATGAGAAATTCAAGACATATGCGGCACCTGACGGAAAATCAGCTCTCGATTTCATCGACGGTGAGAGAATCGATCTCGTGCTTCTCGACATAAAGATGCCGGGAATGGACGGACTCGAGGTATTGCAGCGGATCAAACAGGTTCAGCCCTTTCTGCCTGTCGTGATCATATCCGGCCACGGAACAGTCACAACCGCAGTCGAAGCGACGAAGCTCGGCGCCTTCGATTTCATCGAAAAGCCGATAGATCTCGAACGGCTGCTCCTTACCGTCCGGAATGGAATACGGCAGGGAGACCTTGCGAAGCAGAATGTTCAACTCAAGGAGCGCGTCGGCGTAAAGACGGAGATCATCGGTGAGCACGAGTCTATCTTGAAGATTCTCGACACGATAAAGCGGGTCGCTCCCACGAACGCGCGGGTGCTCATCACGGGTGAGAACGGCACGGGCAAGGAATTGATCGCGAGAAAACTCCACGAGCTCAGCAAGCGGGCCGCCGAGGCCTTTGTCGAGGTCAACTGCGCGGCCATTCCCGAGGAACTCATCGAGAGCGAACTGTTCGGTCACGAGAAGGGCTCATTCACCGGAGCCATCTCTCAGCGCATAGGGAAGTTCGAGCTTGCCGATGGAGGCACGCTCTTTCTCGACGAGGTCGGCGACATGAGCCTGTCCGCCCAGGCGAAGGTGTTGCGCATATTGCAGGAGTCGGTATTCGAGCGTGTCGGCGGCACGGAAACGAAAAAGGTCGATGTACGGGTCGTCTCGGCGAGCAACAAGGATCTCCTCGCCGAGGCAGGCAAGGGAAACTTCAGAGAGGATCTATTTTATCGACTGAATGTCGTTCCGGTACACATACCGCCGCTGCGGGAACGGCGGAGCGACATCAAGCTGTTAGTGGCGTATTTTCTTGAGGAGGTCGCCGGCGAGCTCGGCGGAGTCACCGGGAAAATAACGCCCGAAGCTCTCGATAGGCTCATAAATTGTTCCTGGCCCGGCAACGTCAGGGAGCTCCGCAACATGATAGAGCGGCTCTGTATTCTCACCACCTCGGACGTTATAACGCTCGGGGACATCCCTCCGCTCGGGCTGACGCATGAGGAGGATATACTCAAGGATCCCTTCAGGCTGAAGACCTATCAGGAGTTCAAGGATTTCACCGAAAAGGAGTTTCTCATCAAGAAGCTCCGCGAAAACAGCGGAAACGTCTCGAAAACCGCGCGGCAGCTCGAGATGCAGCGGAGCAACCTCTATAAGAAACTCGAGAAGTTCAGCATTGAATTTCGCAAAGGGAACAAGGATTCGACCGATTGATCTATAATTATGCAATATCTCTGATAGGTGGAAACACTTATTTTGCAAAAAATAAGATAAATCTACTAACCCCTTTTTTTTCAAAACTTTTGCCCGGATTCGTTTGACAAGGTGGCGTTCGGATATTAATTTTCCTGTGTAGGGTGTTTAGGGTTAGATGGGTTCTTAAGAAGCCGCGTGCTTCTAAGAAGGAGAGGGCAGCATGAGAGTGTTTGCAATCTTGTTAGCGGGTCTCATGATCTTCGTTATCGCAACGACCTCACTTTCGTATGCTGCGCCGCCGAGAGCCGAATACCGGGCTCCATCATTTCTCACATGGCTGTACAGAAACGTCCTGGCATATACCGGTATGTTTCCGGTATATATCGAGATGCAGCCTATCGATGGAAATGGTGAGGATGCCAGGGTCGGCGGCGATGCTGATGATTATGCCAACGGAAGGGATAGCGGGATCGAGGGAGACGATACAAGAAAAGAGAAGCTGAAATCCGGTGGCCGACAGCCGCTCGGGCCGCAGGACGGAAGCAAGAAAATCATAAAGCCTTCCGGGCTCCGTTAGTACACTCTGATACCGTTAGCCGCTTAGGAGTAACCGATGCCGGACAGCCCGAAAGGGAAAGACGATTTCGAATACAAGAAGTATCATCCGAAGCACAAGTTCAGGTGTCTCGGACCCGAGGAAGAACTCGGAGATATGCATTTGGCTACGGAGAATTACTCCGTAGGGCTCGAATACTTCGAAAAGGCTCTTCAGAAGATTCATCTCACTACCGCCCGGTCGTCTGATCTCGTCCGTATCTACCGCAAGATCAGTGACTGCTTCAGGAAAAAAGGCCTGCTCCGTGAAGCCATGACCTACCTCGAGAGCGCTGAATCTCATCGCGATGAAGATGATGAGCTCGACAAGGGTACGATTGCGTGCAGACGCGGCATTATCTATTACGAACGCGGCGAGATCGAGAAAGGATTGCACGAGGCCTGCACCGCGTATCGCATCCTCCGCACGAGCGACGAGCACCGGGAAGTAGCCAACTCCCAGTTGCTCATTGCAAACTGTTACGCGAGGATGGGAAAGACCGACGAGGCGGAGGAGTACTTTCTCGACGCTCTTTCATCGTACAGGCGTATTTCGGACACGATCGGTGAATCGTACGTTCTCAACAACCTGGGACTGTTTCAAAAAAACGCATGCCGGTGGGGAAGAGCACTTCATTTTCTGAGAAAGGCTCTCGAGATCTGTGAGGAAGTGGGGCTTACGCAGCACAGAGTGCGCGTTACCCTCAATATGGGCATCGTGCACCTCAAGCGGCACGATTACGACAGCGCCAAGAGTATGTTTGCAACCGCGCGAGGGATGGCGCGCCGGATTGGAGATGATCTCAAGTATACACGCTCGACCATCATGCTCGGCGTCACTGAGATCAAAATCGGCAAGCTCGTCCATGCGGAGAAGCATCTGCTCGATGCGCGGGTTCTCGCCGAGCGTCGGAGCTACCGCAGGGAGATCGCTCTCGCCGATGAGTTCATCGGGGATCTCATGGTTGAGAGGGGCGATTACAAGAGCGCTATGGAGAATTACACGATCTCGCTGTCCGAGGCCAAGAAGATAGCACCGGAAGACGATATCGAGGCCGAGGTGCTCCGAAGAATGGCACACCTCCGATATCTGCAGAAAAAGTACGGCGATGCGCTGGCTCTCGGCGAGCGGGCTCTCAAGGTGGCCGATAAATGCGGAGAGCTTCACGAGATAGGATTTGTTCTGAGAACGGTTGCGCAGACATACACGTGTCTCAAGAAGTACGAGAAAGCAGACAAGTATTTCAACCGCAGCATCAGGACGTTTATCGATATCAACAATCCGTACGAGTCCAATCAGTCGAGGCGCTCGATGGCGGAGAGCCTGCTCAAGCGCAAGGATCGAAGATCGCTCATCAGGGCGAAGAAACTGCTCAACGAAGCGCTTTCGTACTTCGAAAAGATAGAGGAGCTCAAATCCCTCGCCGGCAGTCACTTCATTCTTGCACGGATAGAGAAGGAGCTGGACGGCAGGGACGAGTGTCTGCTGCATATGTACGAGGCACAAATGCTTGCCGAGGAGCTCTCGGATCGCAATCTCCTGCGGCGCCTCAAGCGCATGCGCTCGAATCTCGAAGACGAAGTGGCGCAGATTTCGATGCCGTCGGCGTCACGGATTATCGAGCACGTGAAAATGCCCGGGTCGAGCTCCGGAAAATCGTGTCTGCTGTCGTACCTGGATCGTGTCCTCAATGATCTGATGCGCAGGCTGACCGTCGGACACGGTTTCGTGGCCCTCTGGAATGGTGGGAACGGCAATGGAAATATCAACATTCTGGCAAAACGCGGAATCTTGGAGACGAGATCAAAGGAGCTCACCGATTGGTTCCTCGGACGTGAAGGCGTGGATCTCACTGAGAGTTTTGTGATCAGTGATACGCTCAATGACAGGCGTTCGGCGGCGATTCGAAGATTACTTCCCGAGGAGCGCGCCCCTGTCTATTTTCACCCGATGTGCAGAAACGGGAAACCATTCGGTCTCCTGTTCTTCCAATCCGAAGCGACGGATAGCCTGCCGCCGAGTCTGGGATCTGCTTTTGATATTGTCACTACCTACGCTTCTCTCCTGAGTTTTCTCTTCATGGGTCTGCTCGGGGATCGGGATCCCACGAAAGATGCCGATAATGGAGGAGAAACGAATTTCCAGCGGGTAATCACCCAGAACGAGAAGATGCTCAAGATCCTTTCGCTTGCCGAACGCGTGGCGGGATCGGATTCCACCGTGCTGCTGATGGGGGAGACCGGCACGGGCAAGGGCCTGATCGCCCAAGCGATACACCGGCTCAGCCCCCGCTGTGAAGGCAAGTTTATACATGTGAATTGCGCGGCCTTGCCCGAGAACATACTCGAGAGCGAACTCTTCGGTCATATGAAAGGTTCCTTTACCGGCGCAATAGCGGATAAGAAGGGATTGCTTGCAGAAGCCAGCGGAGGCACGATCTTCCTCGACGAGATCGGCAAGACTTCTCTGCCGCTTCAGGGCAAGCTGTTGCAGTTTCTCGACACGAACAGGGTGCGGCCCGTTGGAAGCAATGAGATGTACGAGGTCGATGTACGATTGATCTTCGCGAGCAAAGTCGATCTCCTTGCCCTCTGCCGTGCGGGAAAGATGCTCGAGGACTTCTATTACCGGATCAATGATTTCCCGCTGACGATTCCGCCGCTGAGGGACCGCGTGGAGGATATACGGCTTCTCGCAGACCATTATCTCAGTCTGTACAGCAGCAAAATGGACAAACGGATTCTCGGCTTCTCTGATGATGCACTGGCCCACCTCGTGACGCGTGAATGGCGCGGCAATGTCCGCGAACTCGAAAAAATCGTCAAAAGGGCAATCGTTCTCAGCGAAGAAAACGGATTCATCACGCCCGCAGAGCTGGCCTACGATCTCGTTTCCGGCGCACCCGAGCCCCGAAACGAGAGGCCGAGCCTGCCGCGGCGAATAAAAGAGCTCGAGAAAAACATGATATCGGAATCGCTTACGAGGAACTCCTGGAACAGGCGTGTTACGGCCGAAGAGCTCGGGATCAGTTATCCGACGCTGCTCAAGAAGATACAGGCGTACAAGCTTCTCAAATCCGACTGATAAAAATTTCACCGCAACAGCTTAGCCCCTCCAGCAGATCCCGTTTTTTTGCATGATCTATAATGATCATACATAGTGGGTATAAAATAGTTTTATAGTTTAGTATGTTATAAAAGCGTCAGTTGCATTGGTGCCCACGATACGTCTAAATAATATTTCCGGTTACGCTCGTTGCACGACGGTTCCGCCTTGACCACGGCTTCCATCCGAATCCATATACTGCGCATATTCAACAAGTTATATAATTATAAATTATTTTATAATTGTGCGATTACGGAACGGAGATTGCCTTTAACCAGTATGGTATCGGTTGGCGAATGGGCAGCGGCGAGCCCGAGGAGATAACCAGTTTCTTGTCCCGTAGCTCTCCTGGAGCTTTTAAAAGGGGAAAGGTGGGGTCTCTGGGGACGGGAAACAGGGGGATCTCCTCGGGTCTCATTATATTTCATTTAGTAATTTATTGTTGACTAAATTACTATCCTTTTTATAATTCATGAACAATTAGGGGTATGAGAATCCTTTGGAACGGCGAGATCCATTGGGTAGCGAGTATGGACATCCCCTCCGGTGCTCGCATCTCATACCCCGTATCGGTCAAGTGCTCGCATCTCATAAACCCCGTATCGGTTACCCCGCTTCGGTCAAGCCGTCCCTTTTTTAGGACGAATCTGTCGAATCCTGGTGACAATATTGGCCTCTCACATGACAGGCAAATCGCCCTGGAGGTTCCTTGCTGCGCCGGCGTGTAGGCACGCTAATTTATTTAAATACAATATGATATGCTATTTTGCCATATCGTTTTTCGATAATCTTTCGTGAAGTAACTGCGCCTGGCACAACGGTTGCGTTAGAGGGTTATTGAAAGGAAGAAAAATGAACAGGGTGGTCATAACAATAACGTTGATAGTTCTTATGCTTCTCTCGTGCGGGAAGACGGAGAGAATCGTCGAAGTGAGGAATGAATGCCCGCCTTCACCGCCGAGAGGGATCATAGCTGCGAATCATATCGGATATGTGACCATTTGCTGGAACTCGAATATAAACGATTATGTAAACGGATACCTGGTCTACTATGGATACTGGAACCAGTTCGATGAAATCGAATTTGACGAGGAAAATCCCATTGCGGACGTACTCGCGCCCGCCGAAGAGCCGGATTGGTACTGCATCGACGACTTGGAAACGATGAACGCGGAGCAGTGGCTCTACGCCGTGCGGGCGTATAATGAATATGGATTGAGTGAGTGGAGTTATGTCGAGCAGGGAACACCGAGGCCGGATGGCCGGACCAGGCTTTTCGAACATGTCACCTTCCCCCAGTACGGCGGATTTGATTTTACTCTTCCGGACACGATAGGTCAGGTGTGGGATGCCGATGGCACGGATATCTACTTCTCTATTGCATCGGGGATCTCTGAGATCATAACCAGCCCAGTTAGAGAAGTAGATATCCAGGATTATGGTTACGTCGAGGACTGGGAAATATTCGAGGCGTTCGATCTGATATCGTACGCCCCCGCCGACGGCTGGGCGCCGTCGGGGCGCGTAGAGGCAATAACCGGTCATATGTATATGCTCCGGCTGGATCGAGACAAAAGCCTCGATCTCTATCACTACGCGAAAGTCTACGTTACGGAGGTAGGCCCTGACTATGTAAGGCTCAGATGGGCCTATCAGGAGGATATTGGAAATCCGGATCTCTCCCCGCCCGCACCCGGCGGTGAGAACGGAAACACAAGAATCCGGGACAGCAATGCCCGGACGGACAGGAGCAGTATAGATAGAGCTAAAGGTTTCAAGAAAGGGTCGACGGTTCCCCCCATCGCTCAGAGAGGGTAACATGGACACGAGGGATGAATTGTAGCAACAACACCCACTTTCACGGCTGGCAGGAATTAAGAGTTGTGTTACCCGCGAAGGTCGACCGAAGGGGAGAATGAAGAAGACGGTTGTCGATCAGGGGCGGCACGAAAGCTTCATTCTCCCCAAATTTTTATGCCCACAAACGACTTGCAGTATTATAGATATCCCGTTATTTTAGTAGAACCTATGAGATATATCTTTCGCTTCGCTCTATTTCTTGCCTTTTTCTGCGTGATTGCATATCAACCAGGTCTCTCTATCGGCGCCGAGAATGCGCCACTCGACCGTGTGCGGCATCCACGGGGGCGCGCCCTCGGGCAATACCAGCGCGCTGCGCTGCGGCAGCTGCTCGAAGGGCGCTTCGAAACGGTCGATTCACTCAAGCTCATCGTTCTGAGGGCCGAATTCACCGACACGAAATTCAAGCGGGGACTCGAACACAATCCACCGCATGATTCGCTCTACTATTCCAACGAGCTCCGGCATCTCCTCGAATACTTTCTCGGCGGCTCGAACAACGCGTTTCATCTCGATTGGGCGCTTGCACCCGGCATCGTCACCCTGAGCCGCCCTATGGGCTATTACGGTGAAAACGGATTCTGGGGTATGCGTATGGCGGAGATGCTCATGGAGGTCGTCGAGGCCACCGATGACGACATAAATTTCTCGCAATACGAGGCATTCGCCATAATCCATGCGGGGCCGGGATCGGAAACGGACATAAACGGGGACTCGCCGGAGCAGATCTCATCGGGATTTATCGATCCTATAGAAATGGCCGAGATCTTGATCGACACACTCGGAACTCCCGGGATTCCGACAAACGATAGAGTGAACGGCGATACGTTTTACGTCGACAACCTCATGGTGTGGCCCGAGGAGGCGTCACAGGACGGAAGCACTTTCGGTTCCCTCGGTATCTACGCATACCAGGTCGGTCTTCGTCTCGGAATGGTTCCCCTCTTCGATACGACACCGTCCGGCTTTCCCAACTCGCAGGGAATCGGTTTCTTCGGCCTCATGTCGTACGGTCTCTATAACGCCGCGGGATTCATTCCCGCCTTGCCGTGCGCATTCCATCGATACCTGATGGGGTGGGGCGCCGTGCACGAGGTCGGCGAGACGGGCAATTTGCGTATCACGGACATCAATTCGGCGTCGTCTGAAGATACGATGCTCGTGAAACTCCCCGTGAGCCCCTCGGAGTATTTTCTCGTCGTCAACCGGGTGCACGATACGAATTTCAACGGCCGTTTCGATTTTATCGATCTCAACGGTAACGGGATACCGGAAAACGAGGACACGCTCCTCGGCGCCGAGTTCGACTATTTCCTTACCGCCACGACGAATCCCTGGGAGATGATCCACGATCCCGATACCGAGGAAGAGAGAAGGTTTACCTACACGGGAAGCGGCCTGATGGTCTGGCATATCGACGAGCAGGTAATCGTCGATGCCCTCACCGCCGGAGGGTACCCAAACGACAATCCGGCGCTCAAGGGTGTCGATCTCGAAGAGGCCGACGGCATTCAGGACCTGGACCGTCCCGGAGGGACGAAGTCGTTCGGAAGCTACCTCGATTCGTTCCGCGACGGCGTCAACACCGCCTTCAGCTCGCAATCGCTGCCGTCCAGTTTCAGCAACAGCGGTTTATCTACGGGCATCAGCATCAGCGATATCTCAGCGGCCGATTCTATTATGAGCTGCACGGTGAACATCATTCACGATGCCAAATTCATACGAGGCGGGTTCGGCGGGGATGTGGGAGATCTGAGTCCCATACCGGTGCATCTCGACGGCCCGGGAGTTCAGGATCTCGTTCTTGCGGCGGACACGGGTCTGATTTGCGTGGCATGGAATGCCTGCGCGGATGATTGGGACGGCCGTATAGACACTCTTATTGAAGTTCCGGAAGCCCTGTGGACGAATTCACCGGTGTTCTGGGATTATACCGGCGACGGGGTGATGGAGATCTTTATCACCTCGACCGACGCGATGCTGTATGCATTCGAGGGAACGGGTGATCCATTTCCGATAGATACCGACGGCTCCGCTGAATCATTGAGACTGCGGGGTGATATCGCCGCCTCGCCGATGATCGTCGAAGCGGATGGAGACGATGCGCCCGAACTTCTCGTGCTGTCATCGAACGAGGACAGCACCTTCATCTACCTGATAGAGAGCCAGGGGGGATTGCCGGGTTCGGGCTGGAGGGTGATCGGTAATGGCGTTATGGAATCGGGGCTCCTCGAGGGGCGTCTTATTTCCCATGCGGCGCGGGGGAATATCAGAGGTAATGGCGGTGAATTGATCGACGGTTTCTTCGTATCGACTTTTCAGGAACCGGGTGCCATACAGTTTCATTTCGTCGGGCTCCGCGGCAGTGCGGGGCAGCTTCCGGCGATCGAGCCGATCACGCGCTCCGTTTCCCACTCGTGGAGCGGGGATCACCTCGTCACGCCATCGGCCGGTGACGTCGACGGCGACGGCTCCGACGAAATGGTCATCGCGATACCCGGCAGGGGACTCTTCTATTACGGACCGTACACGGGGCTCTATGAAACTGCGCTGCGTGGCAGCCGTTTCTCGTCCGCCGCTCTCGAGGACCTCAACGGTGACGGAGTATTGGAAACAGCGCTGCGGGACGAGGAATTCCTCTATCTGCTGACCGGATTCGGCACGCTGGTCGATAACTGGCCGAATCAGGTCGCCGGCCATGCTTCGATGATGGAACACGGCGCAGCGCCTCCCGTGATTGCCGACATCGACAACGATGAAAAAATGGAAATAATATATCGCGCAGGACGGAATCTTCATGCATACGAATATACCGGAGAGGCAGTGGGCGGATGGCCCATCCAGGGAGAGGGGAGCAATTCGAGCTCACCGGCTGTCGCCGCAGGCCCCGCGGATGAACTCTATCTGTTCGTTGCCGGTTCGTTCGATATGGTGGGTGAGGTCGGGACGTGGGATCTCGATGCCGCATCGGTCGTATCCGCCCTCGGCAGATACGATCCGGGATTGACCCTGCCGAACGTGCGCGGCTGGAATTTCCACCGCCACGATGCCGGAGGGACAGGGCGTCAGGCGCCGTCGGATGAATCCCTGGAAGTCGAATCGTATGTTAATGAAGAATCTTTTAAGATCTATCCGAATCCGGTCATGGGAAGCGCTTTCACGGTCAGGATCGACCTCAGCGCGGGAGCGCGGCTGCATCTGGAGTTCATGAACATCGAGGGTGAGAAGGTGGCTGAGTACGATGCGGACCATTCTTGGGCCGAGGGCGGCCTCGTGCCGTTCGAGTGCGAGGTGTCGTCGGATAAATTTTCCAGCGGGGTCTACATATGCAGACTCGAGATTCGAGGGACCGGCTGGAACTGGAACGGTTACAAGAAATTTGCGGTGACGAAATAGGTGGGCGCCGCATATTGGAAGTTGATTTTACCTTGGCCATGGCTTAGTATACTAGAAGTGGATACAGGAGGCGACATGTCCCGTCGATCGTTGATTCTCATTATACTACTCCTCTTAATCGTCAGTGGCGGCGCGCGTGCAGGTGAACCGGGCAACAGTGGATTCGTCTTTCTGAGACTCGGTAACGGCGCGCGGGCCAGCGGTATGGGAGAGGCTTTTACGGCGGTTGCCGATGGTGCGACGAGCATCTACTGGAACCCGGCCGGCATGGCCGGCGTGGAGGGAGTGGAGCTCAGCGTCACTCATACTGAATGGCTCGTCGATATCAGGTTGGAGCAGGTATCGGTCGTGAACGAGATGTTCGGAGGAGCGGTGGGCTTGAGCTTCGCGGGCATGTTCTACGGGGATATGGACCGGTACGACAATTACCCCTCACTGGTTCCGAACGGCACATTCGCCCCTTACGATCTTGCCGTTTCGGGAGGGTACGCGAGGGACATTCTGCCGAACCTCGCGGTCGGCGCATCAATCAAGTTTATATACGGAAAGATCGATTTCGAATCGGCACGGGGTTGGGCATTCGATATCGGAGTGACGCATAGGACAATGGTAGAGGGTCTGACTCTGGCCGCGTCCATCCTCAATCTCGGCCCGCAGGCCAAATTCGTGGAAGAGAAGTTCTATCCGCCGTTGCAGCTCAGGGGCGGCATCGCCTACCGTTACGATTCCGAGGCGATCAGGGGGAATGTGATACTCGCATCGGATGTGATATTCCCGAATGACGGCGACGCCAAGGTTCATTTCGGCGGGGAGTACAACTACGGAAGCTTCCTCTCGGTGCGCGGAGGATACAAAGCCAATTACTACATTCAGGGAGCGACGTTCGGACTCGGCGTTACCTACAATAGTCTGAGATTCGATTACGGCTGGATGCCGATGGAGTTCGAGCTCGGCGACAGCCACCGCTTCTCGCTTATCGTCTTCACACCTTAGCGGAAGAATTCGAGAGACGGCGCTCCGTCCTCGAGGCGAAGATACGAGCAGTGCTGCTCCCAGTCTCCCAGGATAATAAAGATTTTTTCCCCGAAAAACTCGAGATGCGGATAGTGAACGTGTCCCATCACGAAGATATTGTTTCCCCATTTGAAAAATGAATCGGGAGCACGCTTGATGAGCGCCTGTGCCGAGCTCTCGGTTTTCCCGTGCGTCATCCCCTTGCTGGCCCTGGAGAAGTTTGTTGCCAACCAGTAGAGCAGATCCGGGTGAACGATGCGGGCAGCCGCGACGACCGGCCGGCTCCTGATGAATGCCTTGAGCGTCTTGTAGGCGTAATCTCCCGGCAGAAGCATATCGCCGTGTGTTACCGTTATCGTCCGTCCCTGGAGCTTATGGGTAGAAAGGGGAGGCAGTATGGTAAGTCCGAGATCGTCCGAGATATACGGGCCGAGCCAGTAGTCGTGGTTGCCGCCGGTAATGTATATGTGAGTTCCGCTCTTGCGTAAGCGTGAGATTCCGTTCAGGATGTCCTTGTAGTATTTCGGGATCACACTCCGGTACTCGAACCAGAAATCAAAGATATCCCCGACGAGGTAGAGACGTGTTGCACCGTGAATCGATTCGATGAAGCTCAGGAATGCGTCTCTCTTTTTTCTTTCATCTTCCCCTATACTATGGTATTTAAAGTGTGTATCGGATAGGAAAAAGATCGGATCGGCCAATGGGAGATTCTCCGTGTCGGATCTTAAAAGGCAATGAATCATTCGCACATGACACAACGTTGATCGATTTATGTCAGAGGGCACGGGAAATATCAAGAAAATTCGTGGCGTGAACCGGTGATGCAAGGAGGAGAACATGGATACCCTGTGGGACAAGGTAAGGAAGAATCTCGTGGAGTGGTACGATGTCGCATACGAGAAAACCGATGAATTGGCGAGGGTCGGCAAAAAGAAGATAGAGATCGCCGGCGTGAACAGAGCGATCGAAAAACAGCTCTCCGAGCTCGGCGGGAAAGTCTATGACATCATTGATTCGAAAAAGAAGGATATCGTGATCAGGGAAGACAAAAGGGTCATTGAACTGAGCGGGGAAATCAAGAAGCTCGAGAAACAGCTGCACCAGAAGGAAAAGGAAATCGAGGCGATCAAGAAAGAAAAGAATAAGCCGAAAGGGAAAGAAAAATCGGAGAATGATACCGGCTCGAGCAAAAAGACTGAATAAGAGCGAAAAACGCCAAAAATAGCCAAGAGAACAAGGAATCTCGTAATTGTTTCTACGTTTTACCGGAATTTATAGTATTTGAATGAATCCAGAGGTAAATTAATACTTGACAGCTTTGGCATTTTAGAGTAAACTGCTCGGGAATTTGGTTTGGATATTATAGCATATTGGTAGCCTTTCGCTAACGATACCTAAATAATAAACCCCACCAAATAAAAATTAATCTTTTTTGCATTTGAGGTGTATAACATATCAGATCAGAGGGGTGAAGCAGGGAAAGAGAGAGAACAGGAGAGTGGCCGGCTTAGACGATAAGACAACAAAAAATGAGTAGAGGTTTGCAAGTCGGCGGAATTTGATTACATTATAAGTAGGGGTAGGAAAAAGATGTATCCTGAAAAGAAAGAAAAGGATTATCTGGGCGAGAGAAGCTTGGATCTCTATCTGAGGGAGATCAACAACACACGGCTCCTCACGAGAGAGCAGGAGAAGAAGCTGGCTCAAAGGATACACAACAATGACAAGGCATCGCTCGATGATCTCGTGAAGGCGAACCTTCGGTTCGTCGTCTCCATTGCCAAGCAGTATGTCAACCAGGGCCTCTCGCTGGGAGATCTCATCAACGAGGGGAACCTCGGCCTGATCAAGGCTGCGCACCGGTTCGATGAAAAGCGCGGTTTCAAGTTTATCTCGTACGCCGTCTGGTGGATACGGCAGGCGATGCTGCAGGCGCTTGCCGAGCAGTCGCGGATCGTGAGGCTTCCGCTCAATAGGGCCGGAACACTGTACCGGATAGGCAAGGTGGCGAGGCAGCTCGATCAGGAGCTCGGGCGGAAACCTGAAGTAGGAGAGATAGCCGAAAAGCTGAATCTATCCCTAGAGGAAGTAAGGGATACGATGCAGATAGCGAATAATCATCTCTCGCTCGATGCCTCCTTCAATAACGAGCAGGAGGAGAATTCGCTCGTCGACTACCTGGCGGACGAGAATCAGGCGCCTCCCGACGAGATGACGTACACGAATGCCCTGAGCGACGACATGAAGAAAGCGCTCAGCACCCTGACGCAGCGTGAGAGAACGATACTATCGCTCTATTTCGGTCTCGGCGGTGAAGAACCGCTGACGCTCGAGGAAATCGGCAAGAAGATGAACCTGACGCGTGAGCGGATACGTCAGATCAAGGAGAAGGCCATTTTGAGGCTCCGCCACAGCACCCGAAACAAGTACCTCAAGGGGTACGTTGAATAGCGGGGGCTTGTAACTTTATATTATTATGTAACTTAGGGGTGGAATTGTGAAATTCCCCCCTTTTTTATTGTTGCCCCCGGAGATGGTATATCCCTTGCACGAGCTACTTTTCTAGGCGTGAAATAGTGCTTGACAGAAGGGGGTGCAATGATTAGTTTGACCTCCAAAGTCGAGTGAAACGAACGCATTATGGATAAACATGGATAACTATCTGACATTTCTATACGTTCGAAGGGGCAACGCCGGTGTGAAATCGATCCGGATACACCGGACCCTTGCAATTTCAGTCTGTGCGGCCGTCATCGGTTTGATTTCGCTTTCTATATTCCTCGTAACGAAATATTCGAAGGCTGCCATGGATTTGTCGACGGTCGCAGAGCTGAAACGGCAAAATGCCGAGCTTACCGAAAGAATAGAATCCTTCCAACGGGAGATCGCCGATCTCGACAAAAGGATGGATTCGAATCTCGAGCTTCAAAACAGGGCACGGTTGCTCGCCGGCCTGGAACCCATCACGGAAGACGTCTGGCTGGTCGGAGTGGGAGGACCGGAGCCCGAGTTCGTGGATTTTCAAGCAGGTCGGTCGGGTGCGCTTGTATTTAATCTCGAGAAGGATCTTGAACGGATGGTCAGGCAGTCGGAGCTGCAGCTGAAGAGTTACAGCGATATCCTGGGAATCCTTGAAAAGGAGAAGAAGGTCCGGGATTCGACTCCTTCGATCCGCCCGATGAAGGGGGGATTTCTTTCGAGCCGGTTCGGTAGAAGGATGAATCCGTTTACCGGCCGGATCGCCAGGCACGTCGGAGTCGATTACCGTGCCAGGACGGGGACTCCGGTCATGAGCACCGCGGATGGTGTCGTGACGATGGCGAAAAAGAAGGGGAGCTTCGGCCTCGTCATCGAGGTGAACCACGGCAACGGTTTCAAGACGAGATACGCTCATCTATCCAAGATTCTTGTGAAACGTGGGAAAAGGGTGAAGCGTGGCGAGATAATCGGGCTTGTCGGAAACAGCGGGCGTTCCACCGGCAGTCACCTGCACTACGAGGTCATATTCAGGAAGGTTCATCGAGATCCCCTGCATTACGTTATTCCTGAAGACGCGTACTACGATTGACACGTCCCCTCAGGCTTCCGGCTACCCCGCTCACCTGCCGATTTTTCTTGTCAGCGCCTGTGCATAACACATAAACTGAAATGTTGGTTTTCTCGGGCTGTGCGCCTTGTGCAGCGAAAGGGGTGGGAGAGAGTTTGCCCTGGAATTTCAGCATGAGGACTCTTCCGGTTGCCGCATTGTTTCTATTCGTCAGTGGAGCGGCTGCGCCGGATCCACCGCCCGTGCCGCGGCAGGTGAAACGGGCTCGCTTCTGGACGGCGCCCGACCATACGCGCGTCGTCCTGGACATGAGCAGTGAATCGTCGTATCGCATCCGCGTGCTGACGAATCCCCACCGGATCGCGATCGATATACCGTCGGGGCGCTTTTCGTCGAGGGTAAAGCCGATCGAGGTCAACGACGGCGTCTTGACGCGGATACGCATCAACAAGCTGGGATCAGGCGCCCAGGTTGTTCTCGATCTTCCGCGGGAGACCGCTTACAGAGATTTCGCCCTGAAACAGTTCAAGAACCGTCCCTACCGGATCGTGATCGACCTGAAGCGTCCGCGAACGGCAGCCGACATCGAGAAGGAACGGCAACAGGTCGAGCGCATTGCCACGAGCGGCGATCGCATTGTTATCATCGATCCGGGTCACGGCGGCCACAAACCTGGCGCGGTTTCGAGATGGGGATTGCGCGAGAAGGATGTCGTGCTCAAAGTCGCGAAGCTGACGGCGCAGGAGATCGACAAGCGAAAGGGATACAAGGCCGTTCTCACGAGAAACGGCGATTACAACGTCGGGCTCGGCCGCCGAATCGAGATCGCGCGCAGCCACCGCGGGGATTGTTTTATCAGTATTCATATCAATGCGAACAGGAACAAACGGCTGCGGGGGGCGGAGGTCTATTACCTGTCGATGAAGGGATCGACGGACGAGAACGCCGAAGCGGTCGCCGAACGCGAGAACCTCTTTCTCCAGATGGATGATGGAACGGAGGAGATGACGGACGATCTGAAATCGATCCTGTTCGATCTCGAAAGAAAAAATTCAATGACAATGAGCTCACACCTTGCCGAGAATGTCGCCACGGAGCTCAAGAGCATTCCGCTGCCGCAGTTCAGGGCAATCAAACAGGCAAATTTCGTGGTATTGAGATCGATCTCGATGCCGTCGGTGCTCGTCGAGGTCGCGTATCTCTCAAACCGCAAAGACGAGAAACTCATGCGCAAGAGGGAGGTCCTCGAGGGCGTCGCCGAGGCGCTTGCCGAGGGGATCGTAACGTTTCTCGAGCGGCATCCGCCGACGGATTACGTAGCGGCGGCGAAGAAAGCCCTCACACACAAGGTCGTCAAGGGCGAAACGCTCTGGAAGATCGCGCGAAGGTACAGGGTATCGGTTGCGCGGCTCAAAACGGTTAACGGATTGGGGCAAAGCTCCCGGATCCATCCGGGACAAAAGCTCCTCATTTACTGAAGCCGTATTACATGAATCAGGCGCTTGAAAATGAGTTCTGACAAATTCCTTCGAATGATAACGGCGAATATCGGGATCAAGATCGTATCCTTGGTGTTCGCCATATTCCTGTGGTTGCACGTCACGGCGCAGCAGGAGGAGAAGGCGACACTCAGGGTCCCGATCGCGCTTACCAATATTCCCGACAGTCTCACGATAATCCATGATGTTCCCGAATTCGTCGAGGTGACGATTCTCGGTTCACGCAGCAATCTCCTCAAGCTTCGGCTGTTCGGGAGATTGAAAGCGTCAATCGATCTTTCGACCGCGAGCAAGGGCAGGGAGACGAAACGGTTCACCTCATCAGACCTCAATCTTCCAGAGGGGATAGATCCGCGGTACGTGACGTATGATAATCCGAAAACGCTCATCCTGAATTTCGAGCGGGTGTTGTCGAAGACGGTCCCCGTGAAACTCGTGTACAAAGGAGAGATACCGAGGGAAATTATTATCGTCGGCAAGCCCGTTGCCATTCCCGACAAGGTGACTCTGCGCGGCGCGGCGAGTATCGTCAGTGGCATCTTGTTTATCAATACGAACGAGATCAGTATCCGCAGCAAGAAGGGGAGATTGACCCAGGAGGTCGGGCTTAATCTCAGAGGCCGTGACATTACAGTCGTGCCCGACAAGGTACTCGTCGAGATGGAAATAAGCAAGAGGGCGGTTCGAACACTCGCGAATATCCCCCCAACCCTGTTACAAGATGACGAAACGATGATGGTCGATTATTCCCCCAAGGTGGTTTCCCTCACGATCGAGGGATCGGAAGATGTCGTAAAGAATCTGAAGCTGGATAATGTTTCGGTTATTCTCGATATCACGATGAAAGAGCCCGGCATGTACCGGCTCCGGCCGAACATCATCCTTCCCGCCGGGATAGAGAAATACTGGCTCGATATAGAAGCCTTCGAGATCACGATATTCCCTCCGAAAATCCGAGAAGACACAAAACATGAAGAATAGGATATTCGGCATCGATTACAGCATGCGATCTTCATATCTCGGGAGATGGGCCACCGTTGTTGTATTCTCCGCTGTTATACTCCTCGCCGTCGGCGCCCTCTTTCTTGAACAGGATGATGTCGCTCATACGGTGGTGCAGATCGGCGTGTGCGCGTTCGACTCGGTCAAGACTCATTCTGTCCTGTCCTCTCTCGCGGATTTCGTGCGCGAACAGGGCGGCGGGGATATAAAATGGATTTATTTTCGCGAGGGAGACTGCGCGACCGGATGTGATTTGTATCTCATGACCTCCCTGCAGGCCGCTCCCCGTATCGTGGATGGAAGGTTGACCTGTCTGCTCCTCGCCACGGTCAAGGAAGGTCGGCGGTATTCACAGGGAGTCGTCATCGTGAAAGCCGGAGCGGAGCGCGTGTCATCCGGAGACGGAAAGGTGATCTTCACATCGCCGGTTTCGGCGGGAGGGTTCTTGTCTCCGCTCCTTGCGCTGGAGGCGTGCGGGGAGGACCTGCGAGTGCGACCCGGTCAGTTTGATTTCGCCGGTTTCTTTCCGGACGAAGACAGGGTTATCTACGGGGTTCTATACGGGGCGTA
>CBDUQN010000033.1:0-31292 GCA_965369375.1 uncultured bacterium
TAATAACTAAATATTAATGATAGGAATCGGCTGCGCTGATATTCAGGGGTGCGGTTTCGAAGGGGAAAAGAGCCTACCGAAACCTATCGGCGTAATTAATCATAATAATAAGAGAAAGGAGGAATGAACCGCTTGTTTCCAATTGCGAGGGACCGCGCAAGTGGTCCGATACCCCACCTGTCAGATACCCGGGGGGTCCGGTTCGCTAAAGCGGATAATCCGGGTCAACGACGCAAAAGGTAAGGAGTGACAATGAAGCGAAGATCGATAATCTCAACAATCTGTCTGCTAGTGATTCCCTTGCTTCTTTTCGGCTCCGCCGCCGCGGCCGATCGCGAATTCGCGCCGGTGCAAAAGGGTTTTGTCACCGCAGGTCAGAAAGTCCTTCCCTACGCACCAAACCGTATCCTCGTCAGATTTTCTGCAAGCAGCCTCCGCGATGCTCAGTTGAATATCGATCAGCGGCGGGGGACCGAGGTATCCGGCGCCATGACCAACATCCCCTCGGTGGATGCCCTGAGCATGGATATCGGTGTAGTGAGGATTTCCCGACCGTATATAGAGCTGAAGAACAGGAGTGAGGCTTCGCGCCTCGGCATAGACCGCTGGTTCATGATCGAATTGCCGGAGGGATCCGATGTTCTCGATGTGGCGGCGCGCTACGCGGCCGATCCTAATGTCGAGTATGCCAAGCCCGATTGGGTGGCATTCCCCGCGGTGGTGCCGAGCGATCCCCTCTACCCTGACCACTGGGGACACAATAACACCGGTCAGCTGCCCGGTTATGACTGGGGCGGGACCTGGGATCATACCGGCCCTCCGGTGGGCACCCCCGGTTTCGACGCCAATGCTCAGGGCGCCTGGGACGCGAGCCAGGGATTCGGCAGCTCCACCGTGATCATCGCCATACTAGACTCGGGTGTCGACATCGATCACCCCGACCTGAACCTGGTCAGCGGCTACGATTTCGGTGACAACGACAGCAATCCAGACGACAATTCGGCTTCCCCCGGTCACGGGACCTGCTGCGCCGGTGTGGCCGCGTCTCTGGCCAATAACGGCCGCGGCGCCTGCGGCGCGGCGCCCGGATGCAGGATCATGCCATGCAAGGTAGCCAACAGCGCCGGCACGATGTATTTCTCGTATATCGAGAACGCCCTCTACTGGGCGGCCGATAACGGCGCCGACATCATCAGCATGAGCCTCGGGGCGTACGTCAGCAACGATCCCGCAACTGACGCGGCGATATCGTACGCCTACAACGCCGGCTGTGTCATTCTCGCCGCGACGAGCAATGACAATTACACCTACATCAGCTATCCGGCCAACCATGCCTACGTGATCGGCGTGGGCGCCGCTTCACCCTGCGGCGACCGCAAGCGGAGCAGCAGCCTGAGTTCCGAGTGCAATCCCGGCGTCGCCACCGATCCGAATGGCTACACCTGCGACGGTGAGCGCTGGTGGGGCTCGAACTACGGCCCCAGCACCCAGGACGCGGCCGGCGCCGTGGATATCCTCGGTCCGACGATCGTGCCGACCACGGATATCGCCGGCAGCGGCGGGTACACATCAGGTGATTACGATCCCTTCTTCAACGGCACCTCGTGCGCCACGCCGTACGTCGCGGGCGTCTGTGGTCTTATCAAGTCGCAGAATCCCACGTGGACACCGGCACAGATCCGTAACCAGCTCGTCACGACGGCGATCGACATTATCAATGTCGAGGCCGGCTCGGGCTGGGACCGCTACAGCGGCTACGGCATGGTAGATGCGGAAGCGGCCGTGGGAGGCGGTACATGCGACATCACGGCCGATTTCTCGGTGGATCTTCCGACGGGGTGCGCGCCGCTGACCGCTGTTTTCACCGATCTCTCGACCGGCACCGGGATCGACGGCTGGTCGTGGGATTTCGGCGACGGCACCGGTACATCGGTCGCTCAGAATCCTTCGTACACCTACAATTCGCCGGGCGTGTACACGGTCACCCTGATCGCGTCGAGCAGCGGACAGGGGTGCTCCGACGATGAAGTCAGGGTCGACCTTATCGAAGTTCTTCCCGCTCCGACGGCGGCTTTCAGCGGCGCTCCCACATCGGGTGAAGCACCGCTGACGGTGGATTTCACCGACGAGTCGAGCGGCTCGCCGACCTCGTGGGACTGGGACTTCGGCGACGGTGTCGGCACGTCGACCCTACGGAATCCGTCGTACACGTACACGTCCCCCGGGACATACACCGTCATACTGACGGCGACGAATAGTTGCGGTTCGGATATCGCGACAGAGACGGACTACATCACGGTCACCGAGCCGGGCGTTGCTCAGAAGAACCACGCCATCTCGGAGACGGCCGTTACAGGAACCGTGTCGGGCGATTTCACCGACACGAGGGCGAGCGACGACGTGTACGAGTCGATAACCGAGATTATCTACACGGGACATCCTAGGAAGAGATACAGCTACCTCGAGCACCGGTGGACTATCAATGTTCCCTCGAGCTCGACGGTCACTTTCTTCCTCGAGGCGTACAAAACCCTGAGCCCCGACGGCGACGACTTCGTTTTCGCCTACTCGACCGACGGCGCGACGTATACGAATCTCGTTACCGTCGCGAGCGCCGCCGAGCAGGTATACTCCGCCGCGATGCCCGCATCGGTTAGCGGAACAGTATACATCAGGGTTCTCGATAGCGACCGCAGCTGGGACAATCTCGATCTCGATGCGATCTACGTCGACGAGATGTACATAGAGACCGAAACGGTCGCTGGCCCGCCGACGGCCGATTTCACCGGCTCGCCCACATCGGGATACGTCCCGCTCACCGTCGACTTCACCGATCTTTCGAGCGGTGCGCCGGCATCATGGGATTGGGACTTCGGCGACGGCGGCTCGTCGACGGCACAGAACCCGACGTACGAGTACACCGCGGCCGGGACCTATACGGTTACCTTGATCGCGACCAACTCGTACGGATCGGATACCGAGGAGAAGATCGACTACATCACCGTCAATGAGCATGGAGTCAATACGGTTCACGTGCATGCGATAACGGTGACGCGCAAGACTGCCGGCCCCAATAATAGCGGTCGGGCCTACGTCACGATCGTCGATCAGGACAATGTGCCCGTTGAGGGCGCCAAAATGTACGGTTTCTTCAACGAGCCGAACACGAGCATCAAGAGCGGGACGACCAGGTCCGACGGCGTCGCCTTCACCGAGGGTGACAAGACGAAAGCATCGGTGGCCGATTTTTGCTTCGAGGTGACCGATGTGGTCCTGAGCGGGTACACGTACGACTCGGCGGCGAATGTCGTGACCAAAGCGTGCGAGAGCGGAGACGTGTACAACGAAGAGCTATTCGTAACGAAGGAAGAGATTCCGGAAGCTCTCGAGCTTTTCCCCAACCATCCGAACCCGTTCAATCCGACCACGACGATCTCCTTCAATCTGCCCGAAGCCGCGCACGTCAGGCTCGACGTCTACAATGTGGCGGGCCAGAGAGTTGCCTCGCTTCTCGACGAGTCGAGGCGTGCCGGTGTGCATTCTGTAGTTTTTGAGGCATCTTCGCTCAGTTCCGGCATCTATTTCTACCGCTTGATGGCGGGGAATAAAACGGAGATCAAGAAGATGATTCTCATCAGGTAGACGTTTCTAAACATATCGTGATCTCGTAAGTGCTCGAGATTGCGAGGCTCGAAAAGACAGGCCGCCCCGGCGATCAATGCCGGGGCGGTTTTTGTATTGGAAGCGGGCAACGAAACCAAAATATCATAACTAATGTACCTGAAAAAGCCCCGGCCCTCGATACATGTGCATCCCTGATTCTTTTGCGCGGATTGTTATGGTTGATAGAATGCAAGATGAAGCGTGTGGTAAGAAGATAGAAAACGGTGCTAGTGTCCTATCCCAGAAATGCCTTTACAAAGGAGGGCATGTGAAAAACAAGGATGCTTCCAATTCTCCGTGCCGGCGCCGGTCATATCGGATACGCCGCGGTTTGCTGGGGCGACTACGCGCGGGCCAACTCATTCAACGAAAAGATCACCATGGTCCGTGACAAGACTCTCATGGAGGGTCACGACTGCTGCAACCATCGCTACCTCTGGAAGGGGTAGTGGGTAGCCATCCCGAAATATTGCTCTTTATAACAGCTTTCGTTGTTGTCAATCCTTCAGCAATTGAATAAGGTATCACCTTGATGTATGTGAGTTCGGCTCAAGTTAAAAAGGCACGGTATGTCAAGATACGGTGAGTACAAACGTCTCATATGTGCATTTTTTTTCAGTCTGGTAGTAATCTTCATAGGGAATTTCCGTGTCGCCGCGTGTGCCGAAGCCTTGGCAACAGATGATCAAGCTGCAGAAACCCCGGCCGACAGTCTGGAAAGGGAAGATCTCACAAGCACCTCGCTGTTGCCCATTGTCTTCTACACTCCCGAGACTGAACTTGCCCTCGGGGCGGCTGTGGGTTACTTCTACAAGAAAGCACCCGAGCACCGGCCCAACAGCATCGTCGGCCTATTCTTTTACACTATGAGATCTCAGTGGCTATTTGCGCTATCGTCGGAGATCTACTCCCCCGGTGCTTCAAAGCACCTTTTGGGAGAGATCAGTTTCCAGAAGTTTCCATACAGTTTCTGGGGAATCGGCAATTCGACAACTGACGATATGGAGGAGCTATACACACCCAGGTCTTTCGGGCTCAAGTTGCTGGCAGAAAAGCGGGTATATTCCTCCATACAGCTTGGCGGCACATACCGGTTCTGGTACGAGCACATCACCGAGTTCGAGGAGGGCGGCCTGATCGATTCAGGAGATATTGCGGGAAGCGAAGGCGGCTATTCCTCCGGGCTGGGGATCATAAGCACGTGGGATACGAGGGACAATATTTTCTACACGAAGCGGGGCACATATGTGCAACTGCAGGCAATCTACTTCGGTCCCGCTCTTGGCAGCGACTTTGAATACAGTTTGATGGATTTGGATGCCAGGTATTTCATCCCACTGTTCGGTTCTTATTCCCTCGGTCTTCGGGGAGTCCTGAGGGCTACAACGGGGAATACGCCTTTTCAGGATATGCCCGCGATTGGAGGGTCGTTTTACCTGCGGGGTTATCCGGGATATCGATACCGCGACATGACCGCTGGCACGCTGCAGGCCGAGTTTCGCACCGCTTATTTCTGGAGGATTTCGTTTACAGCTTTCGGCTGCCTTGCCGCTGTCGCTGACCGCGTGAGCCATCTTCCGGATGTTTCCTGGAAATACTCGGCGGGCATCGGAGCGCGATTCCGGCTGAACAAGGAGCACTTCAATGTTCGGATCGATATGGGGTTTGGAGAGGGAACGAGTGGCTTCTACCTCGTGGCCGGCGAAGCTTTCTAGCGGAGCAGCGATAGGCCCGGCGCAGATTATCCTAATCAATTCATTATCAACAAGTTTCCGCAACGGATAGGCAGAATTGTGCGCTCTTTGGCACATTGCTTGCGAGTATTTATAACATTACCTTGAAAGCATTATCTTTTCCAAAGAGGAGGGTAGTATGAAGCGCATAACCCTGATGCTCTTTCAGCTGTTACTGGCCGTTTTTGCGGCATACGCGGTGCTCTATGAAGTTCCCAACGAGTTCCTGGTCGTGCCATTGCTCTGCCTGATAGCAATGTTTCTGCTCAGAAGACACCCACAGGTTACACCACGTAATAACTAAAGCAAAACATTGCTTCGATTGAGATTCCTTCCATCCTCGATGGTGTACTCCACTCCAGGGCACCCGAGTCTCGTGCCTATTGGCGATAATCCGGATTCGCCGTTGACAAAGAAATTCGAGATTCTTATTCTTCAAATGCATGCGCATACTGATGAAGTGGATGGATCAGGATTCCTCATTTAATAAAAATGAAATTTGCTGTAATACGGATCATCTCTATCGTTATTTTATTTTCAATTCATGCACATGCCGAAGACGAGATTCGTCCAAAACGTTTATTTGTCGAGACCGGGGCAGAGATTGGAACGAACATCGGTGATGAATCACGTTATTTCAGTGATATATTATGGACAATGGAAGTAGGATATCTTCGAGGAGCACGATCGGGCGAGAGCGACCGTGGATGGGGATTTGGCTGCAATCTGTACACCTGTTTAGGAGAAAAAGACTGGCGATTTGCCGTGAAACCGAGGATACGCTATCGTTTCCATCCTCAATGGGCGGTGGATTTATCCGCCGGGCTGATATTGAGTGGGTATGGAGATGATCCCGGTAAAATTGAGGAAGGTTTTGTAGGGGGCGTAGGTTTGAATTATAGCTCGTGGTTGACAGTAAAAACCGAATTGATGATCAAGCCGTTTCAAGCAAAAGAGGCGTATGATTATTCTAATAGACAATATTATATAGTTGAGCCGGCCGGCACGGAAATATCGATCTATAGCGGCATCGCTCTACGGGGAAAACCCGGGTGGATTGCGACGGGTGTAGGAACCGTTGTTATTGTTATTGGAGGCGCAATAGTACTAGGATCGATGGTAGGAGGATTGGGCAGTATGAATTAAAAATCGTCTGATGAGGAGCCGCCGGTCTCTATGTGAACAGAAAATCATCAGGAACACTCTGTACGCGAGATATATCCAGGATACGGGCTTTCACGTTCAGAAAATCGCAGCGGTTACTTTTCATAGTGCATCGGCTCGTGCTACGGCCTCCGTTCCACCTGGCCCGTTGCAGGCCAAATCTCCACGTGTTCGTTTCCAGTCGTCCTTTCGATTTCGAAAATAAGTGAGCCCCCAGTAGTCTCTTCTTCGAGCCGGAATGCGAGCAGCGAATCGGTGCCGGTGTGTGTGTGCAGGAGGGTGTAGAACTTTGGTTCCGGCCCGGTGACTCGGAATCTGGCTGTAAAACTGGGAACCTTGTTGCCGTAGGACGGTGAATACCAACCCTGTATCGGAGACGTTTCCCCTTTGAGGATTTCCACTTCGCACGGTAGGGCCTGAAACATGTCCAGTCTCGCCTTTCCCGTTTCCATGCGGAGAATCTCTCCACTGGTTCCTACGAATGCCTCGGGCGGCAAGTGGAAGAGTTGGTCCATTCCACCCGCCATGGAACCGGAAACATGATCGAGGATGAGAAAATCGTCCGGCTTCAGATAAATAAAGCAGCGGGTCCACACTCGTCTCGACTCGATGATTTGTTTGGCCGACTGGAAAAAAGCGTTGTCCCCTTCATTCCAGATCAGTTGAATGGGGTCTTCATGTCTCGAATAGGCGCCGCTCTCGGGAACGATGACGTTGTGAGCCTCGGGGCTCATGAAATAATAACGCCAGGTTCCTTCGAATGTGTAATATCCGGAGTCCACAATCAATTTTTCACCCCATGCGCAGAGGGTGAAGCTCATTCCATCATAGTGACCGTGAGGGCCGTCCTTGGGGCCCGTGTCAAAGACGGCATGCGTTTCATCTCTGAAGGGGCGTCCTTCGCCCCATCCGCTGCGCACAATCACGTATCCCGACTGGGGCCAGGAACGGCAGAGGATTTCCGGCTTTATTCCATTTACTCCCTCTGAGATCGAATAGTCGAGCCAGGGATGGTACCCGAGATAAGGTTCCAGCGGTATGCTTTCGGGGCAATCGCTCAGCATGGGAAGCATTCCGTTGGGTTGGAGAATCAACGCCGCGAACTGCATCATTTTGTCAATTCGTTCGATCGCCCCACCGCTCAGATCTCTGCCGGTCGAGATCAGGAAGTTGCGCACATCTTGAAAGGCGTTAAAGGAGTAGAAGTGATAATAGGGCGTCGGCTCGAGATAAATCCCCTCGGGGCTTACCAGGTCGAGGATTTGCACATCGAGTCTCCCGAATCCGAGGGCGTACCAGCCGGCGCTCTCGAGAAATTCAGGGAGCACCAACGCTATCGACATGAGGGCCCGGTTGTGGAAGATCCCGTGATTGGTTTCATCGTCATAGCGGATCTCGTTGGCCAGCATGTAGCCATGAATCCGGAGCCAGAGGAGATAATTGACCATCCGTTTCTTATCGAGCAGGCCGTTCACAACAAGCTGTCGCCAGCTGTAGAGCCAGTTCTCGAGTCGCAGGGCAGCGCCCATATCGTACCAGGTCATGTTCGATGCCGGTTTGTCAGAGAAATTGTCGACAGCGTAGTCTTCGAGAAGGAAGATAAAGCGGTCCAGATAGTCCGTGTTTCCCGTCTCCTCCCAGGCGTAGAGCAGGGCCATAGGCCAGCGGAACGCGTGCAACTGGAAGCGCCAGTTGATATCGTCAAAGGGATCTTCTTTCCAGGAAGGGTTCTCTGGAAGCTGCGTGCGGGGATGGGGGGGAAGCGTGATCCAGCCATCCATTATTTCATCCGCCAACTGGACCGGATCATCGAAAGAAACGTGAGGGGAGGTGACGGGATCGCTTGTGAGAATGTAGAGCAAAAGCTCGTTTATAGCGCCCACGCTGTCTCCCTCTGCGAGCGCAGCAGCGACATCCTCGAGGCCTTCATGATCGTAATCGAGGAGGGAGAGCAGATCGATCTCGTCCGGATGAGGGAGAGGTATTATTTCTTCGGGTTCGAAGGGAGACCGCTCTGAACATGCCGAGAGAAGCAGGACGATAACAAGAAGGATATACCAATAAGCTCTCTGCATGTTTTCCTCAAGGCTTTTGGAATTTAAATGATAGAGGAAGGAAAATCGCTGGTCTCGTTATGCCATTCAATGAAATCACCCATTTATAAGAATAACATGTCCTGGATGATTTCGGTAGGTGGTTTTCTGCTGATGACAGCGGCAGGTCTGTGCCTGTCCAGAAATCCGCTACCTACAACTGAACTGGGTATCACCGAAAAGCTCGTTGCCGGCCAAATCTCCACCTGCTCGTCTCCGGTCGTTTTTTCGATTAAGCGATTGTGAATCCGCGTTTGATTAATTTCTCACTTCACTCTTGCGAGGAGCTGGTTGATCCTGGAGGCAAGGGGACTTGCCCCGTGATCGACATTTGAGAGAACGGCAACGATGTATCCCTTGTCCACGAATATGTCGAGGTTGCTGTTGATGCCGGAGAAACCGCCGCTGTGTCCGACGACCTTCCCGCCCTTCCCTTCCTCGATCCCGAACCCGTAGCCGTAGCCTTCACCTGACTGGTCCTTCCACATAATCTGGAGAGATTCCCTGGAAACAAGCTTGCCTTGCAGGAGGGCACGAGCATACCTGTGCAGATCACCGACCGTCGAGAAACCGCCCCCGGCGGGACCCCCCTTGACGACATGCTTGAAGTAATTGTTCTGCCAGCCGTATTCACTTTCCGGATCGGGGCTGTAGCCGATAGCGAGGTTCTCGACCGGATAGTCCATCTCGTAGCTGTCGGTATTCTTCATGCCTGCAGGTTCATAGATATTTTCTCTGATGTAATCGAAATAGCTCTGCCCGCTCACGCTCTCGATCACTACGCCGAGCAGAAGCATACCGGTATTGCTGTAGCGCCAGCGCTCGCCGGGCTCGAACTCGGGTTTTTCATCGTTTACGAGCAGTTTGAAGTCCTCGAGGTTTCTGTACAGTGCTCGTGAACCGTTCGAAAAGGACTCGTTGAAGTAACTTCCCAGGCCTGAAGTGTGGGTGAGAAGGTGGTGGATCTTGATCTTGGATGTAATTTCCCTGGGAAGCCAGGATTCATCCACATATGTGCCTATTGGCTCGTCAAAGGAGAGCATTCCTCTTTCCTCGAGCTGAACGATCGCTGTGGCTGTGAACATCTTGTTCATGGAACCGAGGTTGAACTTTGTGTCGATGTTGTTCGGGACATGGAAGCGCTTACTCGCCTCACCGCCGGCTCGGACGAGCAGGACCTCATCGCCCCTGGCGACAAGCACGGTACCCGTAAAAACATCCCGCTTGATCAACCGATCCATTATATCCCCAACCTGCTTGATAAACTGATCTTCAGTGAGCGCCGGCTCTTTGACGTTCGAAGGAGTGCGGGCGGAACTGAAGCGAAGTCCGTCCACGAGATAATTCTTCTCGTCTGCGAACTTTACGATTAAACCCCGCCAGCCCCCATAGGTGCGGTCTTTCAGGATTACAACGGTCTCGTCTTTCTTCTCCGGGACATAGGTACGGATGCTGTGAAAATCGAGCCCGCCCGTCTCCATATACACGCTGCGCCAGACAGAGATGTGCTCTTTCATCGGCGCAAAATCCCTGAATTTCCCGGTGCATTCCTCATTCATGAAACGGCGTACACACGCGGGATCGTTCGAATTGACGGTGCTGATGATGGATTGAACCCGTTCTCCCATTTTACCTTCGGGCATGATCGATTCGTCGTGGTAGCTGATCTCGCCGGTGATCTGCGCGAGGGCGGCCTGGAAGATGAATGCGCATAAAACAATGGTCAATGCACGTATCTTTCTCATGCGGGGCCTCCTTTTAATGGGAACGAGGTGCAGACGAGAGTCATTCGCTTGGCCTATCCTGTTTTAATGTGTTAAATATTAATCTGGTTTTAGTTACTTATACGGTTCAATCACCCGGTTAGTTTCGAAAAGGGGGACGAGATGATAAGAGTAATTATTGTTGTTACACTCATGCTGGTGGTGATGCTTCCATTCGGCAATGCCATCGGCCAGACCGGCCAGACATATGAGCATCCGTCTCTGGGCTTCCGGTTCGAGGCTTCACCGAACTGGGTGCGCGTACCACGACCAGAGGACAAGATGATATACGAAGTAATGGATCCTGAGTCGAGGATTCATATGATTCTCTGGCATACGTCGACAGAGCAGAGTGCCCGTGGATATCTCTTGAAGATGGCTAACATGAAAGATCTCGAGGTCGAGGAAGAGCCTTCGAAGATTCGAATCAGAGGGTACGAAGCCTGGCTGCTCGATCTTCCAGGCAGAATTAATAACGCGGCGATAAGTACATTCCTGGTTGTCATTCAGCATGGAAAGTCGGCACGCCACCCGAAAGAGAACGCGCTCTACATCGCGCAGATATGGTGCCCGGAGAGCGAGTACGATCGTCACGTGCAACGTATGAAGGATATTATCGGGAGCATAGAAATAACAGAGCCCGTTCATGTTTCATATAAGCAAAAGGCATATCCCCTCTATCCCGAGGTTCTCGATCGATTGCCTGATGTTCCCTCTCCGTTTACGACCGAAGACGGTATGGAAGTAGTCATATGCCTTTTACGCGACGATAGATATGCACTTATACCCGTCACATTCGAGAATGGTGAAGCATTGGATTATAAAACCGGTCAATGGTACGGTAAGGGCAGGCAGCTCGATGTCGATACACTGGATTTTCCGGCACTGGCACGAACGGGGCTTCATTCAGATAACGAGTTGAATCAGGTTGAATCTATTACGGAAAAAGCGATCGCGGAGATAACGAGGGTCGGGCGTCCCGGTGAATATTCCGGGGCTGGTTTCATGAGTCACGATGAAGATATTATTTCGGTTCTCAGAGGCGATAATAGACTGGTCAGCCGGTTGGGATCTACGCACCCGGAGATTGCTAAGCCGCTGTTTCATGTATTCAATGTCATTCTTGAGGTGAAAAAGGATTCAGAGCGGGGAAACGTCAGGGGCATTCTCTATAATAAAAGAAAAATATATCTGGAATTTTGGGGATCGAAGGGGTGGCAGGAGTCGATATTCAATGATGAGATTCTGGGATACTGGCAAATAGAGATATGGAGAGAACTGGATCCAAAAGAGGAAGCGTTTTTGGCCGGGAGATATGCGAATCTTCCTGAAGAGCAAATGGCTGAATTGAAGAAGAAGCTCTCTTACATACATACGGGAGAAATGGTATCCTACTACATTATGCGCTATGGATTTTATGAAGGGCATACCGATTACAGGGCGGATCCCATATCGATTGCCTTCATCTTTGGGTTGCAGAGTATAGAAGAAATCGAGAGTGCGTTTCAGGGCAATTTGCCCGAAGCATTAGTGAATCATTTTACGAAAAACTAAATCAGGTAATATCCTGCATATTAGCCGCAGCCGCGAAGCAGGAACAATTTTTATTTGCTTTGCCATTTTCCCTTGCATCGTTCATATATTGATGGTATTCTTTTACCATAAAAATCAGCGGGTTGATTCATAACATGAAAACATGAAAGCGCTTACTAAACCAATCTATTTCCGTTTTTTGTTCGTTGTTTGCCTCGCATTCTACCTGACCGTCTCCTTCGGCGCCGAATTCTCTCATACCCATGAACCTGATTCTGAATTTCACGACAATTGTCCTGCCTGCCAATGGCAGGTCCTGTACATGGACGACTTCTCGCAAGTCCATGAGGTTCTCAATGCGCTGGACGCCCCGCTGGACTTAATCGGCTACGAGTATTATAGCCAATTACTTGTATTTCCTTCAGACATCCTCAGCTTTTCCTGCTCTTCTCGAGCTCCTCCTCTGCCGGTCTGATACCTATCTCAGGTTTCCCTAATTAGCCGGCTAATTAATAGTAGCTTATCGAAAAATAAGGATCGTTTCGAATCACAGCTCGATATAAAAACCGGTGTAATGTAATGAAGCAAGGTGAATTAACAAGAGGAGACAGTAAATGAGATTTCATATTATCATGCTTCTCCTGTCGATAGCATTCTTTCCGCTTTCGGCCTTCGCACAAGCGCTGCCGGATTCAACGGAGGGAAAAATAGCCGAGTCGCTCAAGAAACAAGAGGAAAAGTTGGCAGAGCTCGAAAAGATCATCCAGGAACTCGAGGCAAAGATCGAAGAATCCGAGCAAGAGGATGAAATGAGCAAGCTATTGGAGGAAGCACAAAAGCTTTCCAGTCAGAAGAGAGAAGACGAGGCTTCGCTCGATGAACGCAAATTCTACAGCGGCCTCCGGCAGCACTCCGCCTTGAATCCGAACATCAGCCTCGGAGGTGATTATTATTACGCGTACGGCAGATCTAAGAGTGAATACAACAGTGAACGGTCAGAGCTTTCTTGGGGGACCGGTCGGTTCTTCATGAGAGAGATGGAGCTCAGCTTCGAAGCAGCTCTCGATCCATACGCTCGGGGAAAGGCATTTATCGGACTCGGAGAGGAAGGGGCTGGAGTCGAAGAAGGCTATATCGTGTTGCTGAATTGGCCCCTGAACATGAATCTGAAACTCGGTAAATACAAAATGCAGTTCGGGACGATAAACCGCTATCACTGTCATGCCCTGCCGCAGTTCGAGCTGCCGTTGGTGTGGACGAATTTCTTCAGCAATGAGACACTCAGAGGAGTCGGCATTGCCGCAAACTTTCTTCTCCCTTCGATAACGGCGCATGTGAATGAGCTGGACATGGAGGTTGTGTCGGGGGGAGCAGACCGGAGCTTTACGAGCGAGGGAAAGCATAATTTTGTTTATGTCACTCACCTCAAGAATTACTGGGATCTCAGTCGGAGCACATTCGCTGAATTCGGTTTGAGCGGTGCTCTCGGTCATAACGATCCGGATGAGACGTACCAAACCGTCATTGGTGGCGCTGATCTCAGGCTCAAATGGTCTCCCCCGGATCGGTCGAAATATCGGGGGGTCGAATGGTGGACCGAGGCGCTCTATTCTCACCGCGAGCAGCTTGAAGGGCATGTCGATTCCTGGGGAATCTTTTCTCTTCTTCAATGCCGTCTCGGTGCCCGCTGGGTTTGCAGCCTCAGACTCGATTATTCTCAACAACCAACGGACAATTCCCTGGAAGAGTATGGAGGGGCTGTGAGCGTGGAATTCTGGCAGAGTGAATTCGTTTTTATGCGGCTGCAATACACTCACATAGACCGGAATTTCGATGAGGATGACCACAGGTTTTATGTCCAGACTGTATGGGCCATGGGACCACATAAGCATGAAGCGTATTGAATATGAGATGAGAATAGAGAGTCTATAATCCAGGAATCGAAAAGGAGCCGAGAAATGAGACTATTCAAACCAATTACACTATGTATCATCTTGCTTTCCGTGGTGCAAATGAACATCTACGCTTCTGAAAAGATCAAGGTTGTCACCACGTTCTCGGATTTTGCATCAATTGCCGAGGAGGTCGCCGGTGAGCTTGCAGACGTAGAATATCTCTCATACGGCGATCAGGATCCGCATTTCGTTCCCCCCAAACCGAGTCTTGCTTTGAAGCTCAAGGAAGCGGACATGCTCGTATCAACAGGGTTCGATCTCGAGCTGTGGCTGGCAACACTGCAGGACAAGGCAAGGAACAGGAAGATCATGGATGGAGCAATCGGCTTCATAACAGTATCACCTGGCATCGAGGTTCTTCAGAAACCGACGACATTGAGCCGCTCCGAGGGGGATGTGCATATCATGGGGAACCCTCATTTCCATACGAGTCCCCTTAACTGGAAACAAATATCGGAAAATATCCTCATCGGTTTAAAACGGGTGGATCCGAAGAACGCGGCAACATACGAAACCAATCAGAAGGCCTTCGTCGATAGAATGTACCGGGCAATGTTCGGTGATGCTTTGGTTGACATGTTCGGCGGAGAGCAGCTTGCGGCTCTGCTTCGGGCGCGAACGCTCTTCGAATTTCTCGAACGGGAGTACCAGGGCGAGAAGCTCATGACTCGATTGGACGGATGGGTCAAGGAAGCCTTGCCGTTTCGTGGTATGGAAATCATCGCCTATCATAAGAATTGGGCTTATTTCGCAAGGGATTTCGGGCTGACGGTGCTTGGATATATCGAACCGAAACCGGGGATTCCTCCAACACCAAAGCATGTGGAGCACACAATCCAGCTCATCAAGGACAGGGGCATAGATGTAATGATCGTGGCGACGTATTTTGAAAAGAGAAAACCCATGACGATATCTCAAAAAACAGGAATCATGGCGCTTTTTCTGCCTCTGTCGGTGGGTGCGGTGCCTGAAGCGGACGATTGTTTTTCGTTGGTGGACTATTGGATCGATCGGATCAATGAAGCCGTAAAGAACAGGAAAGATATTCCCCATAATTAGCGGGAGAACCGAATGATAGAGACGTTCAGCTTCTTGTCAATCCAGATCGTGCTGTTGCTTGTTGTCACATCTGTGCATACCTATCTCGGGCTCCATGTCATTCGGCGCGGTATCGTGTTTTCGGATCTATCCCTCGATCAGTTGGCCGCATTCGGCGTGATCGTTGGAATCGGCCTCGGCATTCAGGGAGGAAGTGCCGGATCCTATATCGTTTCCTTTGTCGCGGTTCTGATCGGTTCCGTTCTTCTGGCCTATGTCAAACCGAAGAACAAAAACATCCCTCATGAGGCGGTGATCGGTATCATCTACGGCCTTGCCCTCGTCGCATCGGTTATGGTTGCAGACAAGATTTCCGGTGGTATGGCGTACGTCACCCAGACCCTGACCGGTGTCATGCTCTGGGTGAACTGGCCCCTCGTTCTGGTTACGGTTATCGTTTATGTCGTTTTGTCGGCATTCCATTATAAGTTCAGAGAGAAATTTATTTCGATTACCGAGGGTAAGGTCAGTCAGCCGAACGAGAATTTATGGGATCTTCTTTTCTTCATCTCCCTCGGAATAATCACGGTATTGATTGTTCCCATTGCGGGAGTGTTGCTGGCGTACAGTTTTCTGATGATCCCGGCGGCTATCGCTTCGCTCTTTACCAAGGAATGGGGCAAGGCGCTGCGTATTGGCTGGGGTGTGGGATTTATCGCGTCGATGGTTGGATTATTTTCATCGTATTCGTTCAATCTGCCTTACGGACCAACGCTCGTTCTCGCCTTGGGAGTATTCTTCATTGGCGCATTGGCGTTACGATGCTTCATTCCGCAGAAAGGTACCGGGAGCAATACCTGAAGGAGAGAGTATTCTGAAAAGGCAGTAATATGTTGGAAGTCATCCTATTTTTATTACCTCCCTTTGTAGCATGTGTAACGCTATTGGGATTGTTGGGCTATATCGGCATGCATGTGCTAAAGCGGGAAATCATCTTTATCGACATCGCCCTGGCTCAGATCGCCGCGGTCGGCGCCACCTTCGCGCATGTATACCTGGGTAGCGAAGAAAATAGTCTTTTGGCGTATCTCTGTGCTTTCGGTTTTACCATGTTAGCCTCGTTGTTTTTTTCGCAGATCGATAAGCGGATTACGCAAATCAGCCATGAAGCCATCATCGGTGTGACTTATGCTATTTCTGCGGCTGCCGCCCTTTTCATGCTCGCGATGGCGGCGGGTGGGGATGTGCACATGGAACATATGCTCACCGGCAGCATCCTGTGGGCGCAGTGGTCGGACATCGGTGTTATTGCAGTACTATTCGGATGCGTTGGTTTGTTTCACTTCGTCTTCAGGAAACATTTCATCCAACTGTCGGAAAACTACGGTGCGGGCGCGGTACGTTCAGAGAGCGCTGTATGGTGGGATTTTCTGTTTTATCTTTCGATGGGGCTTGTGATCACGTTTTCAGTGAAAATTGCCGGTGTGCTGGTCATCTTTTCCTTTCTTATCATCCCTGCAGCATTCTCGGCGATGTTCGCCGAGTCTTGGGGAAAACGGTTGGTCATCGCGTGGGGCGTCGGCATTTTTGCTGTGGTTTTCGGTCTGGTGCTTTCTTACTTCCTGGATTTTTCGTGCGGGCCGTCAGTGATCACGATACTGGGCTTGGCTTTGATTGCAGCCGCTGCTTACAAGAAATTCCGTAGTGCTCCTGGAGGATGATTGCCGCAATTTGTGACATGGTGGGGCAGCACAATATCAAAGCGGTACTATCGGCGGGAGCCATGCGAAAGAAAAGCCCCGGGCCATGTTGATCCGGGGCTTCAAACAAATCATAATTCAAGCAAATTAGCTTAAACTATCTTCCTTTTTTGTTCCGGAGCCTGTAATTGTAGGAATTGCGTGTCATGACACCGCTTCCGTCATTATCCCGGTCACGGTCGCGATCTCTCTTGTACGCTCCCTCACAGTCATCGCATCCGTTCCCGTCACCATTGTGCCGGCCGTAGCCTGAGCCGTCCTCGGGCTTCATCCAGTCGGGATCGAGACCGTTCGGAATTCCATCTCCGTCATCATCTCTCAGCCACTGAAAGAAGTATGCGAATGCGTTTCCCGTTCCATCCCACTTCGGGCCGAATGGACCGGTTGCCATTGATTCGGTCGCACCAAAGACCAGTAGCAGCGCTAATGTGACAGCGATAGTGGTTGCTTTTCTCATTGTTCACCTCCATTTGGTCAAAAGTACTGCATCCAACAAACCAACCTTTAGCCTGGGAATGAACGCAAGCTTCGCACCATTTCTGATGAACTAGGGCAATTTGTGTAATAACAATAGATTATAGCAGTAGCTGCTGGCATAGACGGATTAAAAGTGTACCGTAAGGTACAGTCTGGAGGTTCATCTGTACGAAATGGTGAACGGATAACAAATATCAATCCTATGATCTGGATTTCGTCGAGAACACTCCAACAAGCAGAAAACGAATCTCGGAGGTGCTTTCAGAAATAGGCTTTGTTGAAAAAGATCACTTCTACGCACATACACATACCGATTTTGTAATAGATTTTCCAGCAGGGCCCTTGGCCGTGGGGAGCGAACCGGTACGCGAGATCCACGAAATGAATTTTTCGACCGGGTGTCTCTCATTGCTATCACCGACGGATTGTGTCAAGGATCGGCTTACCGCTTACTATCACTGGACCGATCTACAATGTCTCGAGCAGGCACTGCTCGTAGCCGGAGCGAGGGAGATAAGCCTCAAAGAGATCCAGCGATGGTCGGTCAGTGAGAACAAGACAGCCGAGTATAAAGAGATAAAAAGCAAGCTCATGGATGCCGCGCAGCGTCGTGGAAATGCAAAGCAGTAACATCCATACAAGAATGGTAGCTATGAAAAGATTGCTGTTTGGTGCAGCCATTATAAATGAATATAACCGGCGGACTAAAGGGTAATCAGTCGAGTGACTCGACCTTCTTCTTCATCGCTTTCCAATCGAAGCCCTTTGCGATCTCGAGCCCTTCCTCGACGGTAAGATCCTCGAAGGACAGTATAAAGATGGCCCCGGTCTTCTCGCCCGGCGCCAGAACCACTGTGACGGCGCCGGAGTGCCCCTTCTTGTCGTACATCGTGTGGATCATGAAGCCGTCGATCGCCTTGGTAGCGACCTTGCCTTCGGACGATTCAAAATTCATCTCACCCTGGGCGGTGAAGGCGCCCACCGCCGCGGCGTTCCCGGCAATGATCATGGCGTTGATCTCGTTGTCGCCTTTCGAGTAGCTCCGATGCGCCTGCAGCATCTTCATCCCCGGCATATCCATGGCCAGGCCTTCCGGATCCTCTCCCTTCCATCCCTCGATATCCTCGAGGAGCTCATAGAGCTTCTCGTACTTCTCGGCGTGAAGTCCGGCGGGAATGACGGCCTGGGCGAGAGAGACAACGGCGAAGACCAGGGTCGCGGAAATGATCGCTCTTTTCATTCTGTTTCCTCCTGCTTGAGTGAAAACGGGCAGCGTGCTTCTTTATCCCTTTGACTGGTTTAGCCGGGAAAACGACACAATTATACTTGAAATAAAAGGGGGCGGAATAAATAAGGAGGTTCACGCTATGGAACTTAGCATTGTCGCTCGGGTCGGTCGGGAGCGGTTGTTCATACGTGCTCGAGGTCATCCCAAAAAGAGCTCCCGCATTTCACGACAAGCACAAATCCTTGATTATTATAAGCCAACACACGTAAAATTGTCTCGTTACTCTAAAATGAGTTAAACGAGATGACTAAGAGAAAGGAGCATATGATGCGGATCCAAATCTACAGAAGCTGCTTCATTGTTGCGATTCTATTTGCAATCGCAATCGGATTTTTATTCTCGTGCAGTTCGGACGACTCGCCGACTGGAGGTTCAGCATCGAGCGTGATCACTTCGTTCAAGTTCCTGAAGGCGGATAATCCGATGCTGGCCGGGGATGCAATCGGACAGATCGACCAGGGGGACACCATTATAGTCGTCGAATTAAAGAATGCACTGCCGTGTCACGAGTACAGTCTCGTGGCAACATTTACCACCGATGCCCTTTACGTGCGGTGCGAAGGACGTGAAGTGGAGAGTGGATCGACAGCCCTTTACTATGTACCATGGAAGAGATTTGCGGTAACCGTGGGTAATGACAGCAGGATTTACACTGTCAAGATCCGCCAGCGGCTTGACGCTTTTGTTTCGAACCAGAGCGCAGACAAAATATGGTTTAATACGGGCTTCGGTTTCTTCGGAGAGAGCGGGCAAAGTATCGGATCGGTCCTCTCGTACGACGCGGCTCTCGGTGATCTCGATGGTGATGGAGATATCGACGCATTCGTTGCCAATTACCGCGAAAGCAAGAAGATCTGGCTGAACAACGGCCTCGGCATGTTTACCGACAGCGGCCAGAGCCTGCAGTCCTCGTACTCTTATGGAGTCGCCCTCGGCGATCTCGACTCTGACGGCGATCTCGATGCATTCATAGCGAACGAAAACAATACTCCAGACGAAGTATGGCTGAATGACGGTTTGGGGACCTTTACAGACAGCGGCCAGAATCTCGGATCTTCGTTTTCATACGGAGTGACGCTTGGCGATCTCGACGGCGACGGCGATCTGGATGCCTTTGTGGCGGATGCCGTAAGGGGAAACAAGGTCTGGCTGAACGACGGCGCTGGTTTCTTTACCGACAGCGGTCAGAACCTCGGCTCGGCACAGTCCGATGAAGCGGCCCTCGGTGATCTCGACGGTGACGGCGATCTCGACGTGTTCGTGGCGAATCGGGGAGCGGGAAACGCGGTCTGGCTGAACGACGGGGGCGGCGCGTTCACCGACACGGGGCAGAACCTCGGAACGGCATTATCCGTCGATGTGTCGCTCGGCGATCTCGACAACGACGGCGATCTCGACGCCTTCGTGGCGAATCAGAATGGATCCGATAAGGTCTGGCTGAACGACGGCGCGGGCGTCTTTACCGACAGCGGCCAGAGTCTCGGGAACTTCACATCCCGCGGGATTGCTCTCGGTGATCTCGACAACGACGGCGACCTCGACGCCTTTGTAGCGAATTCTGGCTATCAGGCCAATAATCCGGTTTGGCTGAACGACGGTGGGGGCACCTTCACGGATAACGGCCAGATACTGGGGTCTGCATATTCCCAAGATGTAGATCTCGGTGATCTCGTCGGTTATTGATATTAAGGGAATATCGGCGCGCTCGTGTTTCTACTCGCTCGATGGCAATTGTTTCTGAACTCTCTTCAGGAGTTCTCTGATCCCCTTGTTCTCCGGCTGGAGCTCGAGAGCACGGGTGAGAAGCGAAATTGCTTCCGCTTTCTGTCCCTGACCGAATCGAGCGCGGGCGAATTCGATAAGTATTGATTCGTCGTACGGCATGAGACGGTGAGCCGTTTCGTATTCATGCGTAGCTTCTCTGATGCTGCCTGTTTTCAAAAGAAAACGTGCATGATTCTGCCGCACCTTTGAATCTTCCGGATTGAGCCGAACTGCGCGCTCGAAATCGCTTTGCGCATTCACCCGATCTCCCTGGATGAAGTATGCAACCGCTCGGCCATTGTATGCGGCGGCATTGCGTGGGGAGAGTCTCAAGAGCCGCTGGTAGTGATCAATCGCATTCTTTGCATCTCCACGGCTGAAGTATGCATGCGCCGCGCCGCCCAGTTTTCTTATCGTGTGCATACGCCACGCCTCGCCGGCGATTATCAGCAAGCATACTGCGCATGCTGCCAATGCAATTCGACGCGCCCTTCTCGAGAGTCCCGTCTCCCGGAATTCGAGATAGACCAGCCACGCAGGAACCAGTATGTAGGGAGCGAGCTTCAATCTCAGCAGTGCCGGGATTGCCAATGTTTGCGGGTCGGAAAACTCCGGTAACGTGAAAGCGAACGCCATCGCGATCGCCACTGCCGGGGCACCCACGCGGTGGCGGCGTGCCAGCAGCGGCAGCAGCAGTAGCATTGCAACCGAATAATAATTTAACCAGTTGTGCGCCATCCAGCCTATCGCCGCAAAGAGAACGAGGGAACGGCGCGGTAGGGCAGTGACGAAGCCATCATCCTTGCTCCGGTAAAACATTACCGCCAACGTTGCCAGTGATGCGACTGAGAGAATTGCCGGCAGAAGGAACCCGTCAATGCCGAGCGACGACAATCCCCTGCTGAGACTGACGTTGTTGCCGGCGATCCCTTTTGATGAGAACTGAGCTATTATCTTGTAAAAGAAATCCAACCAGGAGCGCCCGCTGAAAGTGGCCGCAAGGGCGAGCACGCCCGTACCCGCCACGCACCACGCGATGAGTTGAAACCACTGGCGGGACAATCCGTCTGTCTTTTTGCTCTGCAGGCGGCGTAAGCCCGCGCGAACAAGCCGGACGGCAGCGGGGAGGAGCAAGATAAAGGGAAACAGTTTGATAAGACCGGCCCAGGCAATGGCGACTCCGGCCTGTGCAGTGGCGAGACGCTGCATTGCATAGAGCGCAATTGCCACCGGAAGATAGAGACCGGCGAAGACCAATCCGGGGAATGCGAAGCTGACGAAATCCCACGATGCAAATACGAGCGCCGCCATGGCCAACCGGCGGGTAACGTCCAGGCCGAGAGTGATTCCCACTACCCAGGTGAGGACAAGAACGGCCACGATCTGCCAGGCGAGATTGAGGTACGCTGTTGCCGGACCGATCGATCCGTAGAGTGTCGGGTCCATATGTCTGACGAGTGCGTAGAAGGGCGAGCCGTTGAAGCCTGCATCCCGGGTGAGTTCACGTCCATACATCCCGGCGGCGGCCAGTCTTACGTCACGCTTGAAATCGTCGATTTGCGATGCCGGCAGGTTTTCGTTCAGGATGCGCCGGGCTTCCCGCTGAAGAGTTCCCGTTTGTCGCGCCCGATCGCTCAGGTCTGCCAGTGACGCAAGAGGATCGAACTCCACACCCTCATCGCGCATCATGTCAATGAAGTATGCGCGCTGTTCGGTTGCGTGTTCGCGCACCCAGCTGTCGGGCTGTCCGAGATCCCGCATGCCGATCTGCGGTTTCTCCAGTGCCGCATTGACCATTTTGTAGAGATTCTGATAGGGAAACGGATATTTTGCACCGAGGAAGTAGTGAACGAGGTTTCCATGGATCAGGTTGTACGGCTGCACGTTCAAGACCAGTGCATTGGCGATGCCCACGACAAGCAAGCAAAGCCAAACCGCGCGGGCAACATGCGTGCGGAGCCTCAGGGCGAGCACTGCCGCGCAGACCACCATCAGCAAGATACAGATTTCACGAGGACTGATTGTCGAAAACGCCACGGATCATTCCGATCATTTAAGGCCAGATCTGATGTCGAGGTAACCGCACGCGCACAATCAAGATGTTATATTACCACATCTTGTGAAGGTGGAATACTGGTTCCTTCAAGACTCGCTTTTTTCGAAAAAAGGCGTAATGAGGTATGTTTGCCGTGGGCCCGGCAGGCCGAACCGCGCTAATCCGTATCGTTGCTTGCCATCAGTTTCAGCGTGAATTCGAGCACCGCGCAGAGGTGCCCGGTCGACGAGAAGCAGCCACCATCGATGAGGATGTAGAGGCTGCCGCCGAAGCGGTCTTCGGCAAGCGGCACCGGTCTGGCGAATGCTTCGCTCTGGCGATATGCCTTTGCAAAATATGTCACCGGGCGAGGGGCTATGTACGACAGAAGATGAGTTGTGCAGAACGGGTCCCCGCCATCGTTGCACCTGAAGTCGAGGATCACATTCGGTATTTTTATCCGCTTGACACCGTTTTATGAAAAGTAACGAAAAGTGATGTCACTCTATATTCCAA
Source organism: uncultured bacterium (assembly GCA_965369375.1). Lineage (GTDB taxonomy): Bacteria > Krumholzibacteriota > Krumholzibacteriia > Krumholzibacteriales > Krumholzibacteriaceae > CBDUQN01. The sequence goes on from CBDUQN010000033.1 coordinate 22,783, forward strand.
GCTTGCAGTGAACCCATAAATATTCTAATAATTTTTCTAGATTACAGCTCAAAAGGATAACGTATTTATCAGCAGCCCCTGCATAGAGAATCAGTTTGTCTTTTCGAATGAAAGCACCAACTGGAAAAACGACCGCAGGTACTTCAATACTATACTGATCATCACCATATAATTCATAAGTAGCGGAGGGAATATAAAGCGGTTGTTGTGTTCGACAAAGCACTTTCCTTGGATCATCAAGGTCCAGAAGAGCAGCGCATATGGAGTAACCTCTTTCAATTTTATCTGACAAACCATAGGCATTGCAAACATGATCCCCTATTTCACCAACAGCATGATAAATGAACAACCAACCTCGATCAGTTTTAATTACCTGAGTGCTTGGACCAATTTTCTCCTTTTCGTGCGGATAATGTCCCGCTTCCAAAAGCAAACTTTGGCTTCGTCGGTCATAGATTTTCTGCCAGTATTCTCTATTCATTAGTGGATCTAGCAATTGATCGATCCCGGCGTCTAGAAAATCCAAGTGAATATTGGGATGAAAGCGTAAAGATATGGGATTTTTGCCATTTACTTGCTCTGAGAAAGGTACAGCATTACGCGAATCGAAGGCATTGATCATACCATGATAAGTGATCTTCAAAAAATCGCTTGTAGAGTAAATAGCGATACGGTCTGCGTTTGTGTATTTAAATGGAGGTTTAACTTTACCACATCCGACCAGCAAATACAATTGGTTGTATTTCACAATCCGAATATCTTCAATTCCATAAATGAAATCCTGGTGATCTGTTCCATTCCCTTGAATTGCTACGTTATGGTATCTCGTGAAATGGATGCCATCATCACTTATTAAAGGCCAAACTTCAGAGATATAGTTTTCAAGGCAGATGCGCTCGATGCCGGTCCTCTCATCAATGAACTTACCCTCATAATATTCTTTATGACACCTTGGCATTAAAATGATACTGTCCTGAAAAATCTCAGCCCCACCGTTGAATACAGCACCAATTTTTAACTCGCCGCTTTCATACCAAGTTAGTCCAAGGTCTTGTGGCTTTACGATAGGATTGCCTTCAAAAGAAGCCAGCTTGAAAATAAACTCACCGGAATCAAGTTTGATAACAGAACCTTCACCTAATTTTTTAATGGTTTCATCAAGTTTATTCATTAGATAATTTCTTTTCTCTAGCTTTCATTAAATCCTCGAATAATTCAAGATACCTATTCGCAATTCGTTCAGCACCATGTTGTTCAAGATATGATTCAACCTTTCCGAGGTTGAATTTATTATTGAACACGTCAATCAGTTTGTCTTTCAGATCATCAAAATCCTGATATTTCCAAATTTCATCACCATGATTTTCAACGTAATTTGATTCATGAAACAGAATTGGACAACCGGAACCTAGGACTTGACAAACTGAACTAGAGACGACTGCATGATACTTTGTAGATGACTCCCTATGAATAAGCAATGCATCGGAAGCGTGTAGGTAAGTATATAGCTCCTCTTGGGAAAGAGGTCTGACCTGAAGATCTATAAAATCATATTTCTTTTTTGCTTTGTGAAGTTCCTGAACTTCACTTTCAGGATTAGCAATTATTATATATCTGAGACGACATTCTTTAGCTAGATCTTTCAAGGTTGGTAAAACAGCTACTATATCTTTTGGTCTGAAACCAAAGGAGAAGACGATTTTTTCATCCAAATGGAGGCCGATTATTTTTCTTGCTTCCTTTTTATCACCCGGTTCGAGTGACTTGCAAGGATAGGGAATCATGTGTATTTTCTCTGGGGGAAATGATTTGATCAGGTAGTTTCTGTATCTTTGATCAAAACAGACCAGAGCATCCCAGTCAAATTTATAGTAAAAAGGATCTTCTGGGGCTTTACCTTCGTGGACTATCAAACAGGTGATAGCCTTTTTTTGTATCTCAGGAAAGACTTCGAGTAATTTTTCAGCTGGTAACCTTTCTAAGTTTTGAGCGACAAAGACGTTGTAATCTTTATTTAAAAGTGGGGAGGGATCGAATTGACTGGCTCTAGTGAATGGAACAACCTCATCAACCTGAAAGTGTCTGATTACATAATCTTCGTCTTTCTGATAAGTGGGCCTAGCATCGGGATGTCTTATGGCGGAAAATACCGTAAGTTTGTCCCCCAATGACAACCAAGCTCTACCTATTAATTCCGCATGAATCGAAGGCCCGTTTGCGGCATTCCAAAGACACATCATTCCTATTTTCATCTTTGCCATTCTTGTTGAAGTTTCTTTAGGACATTGCATATATATTTAGGCCGAGCAAAAATCTTTATGAAATACTTCGATGTTCGCAGCCTAGTACATAAAGATAGATTTGTCAATTTTATAGGGTAAATGTTAAAAATAACCAGGTGAAGTTGGAACTCATCGATCAACATTTCTCCTTGGTTTTCCATTTAACCATGATGCAGGGAAACTTTAAGTAAGAGCTGTGCATTCCACTTATTCCGTTCGTATTGCTATTATTGCACTTGGAGCAGTCAAGATTTTCATATGTTAAAAATTATGCAGATGATTTCTGCATAGTTGCAGTCCCACCCGTAAGCACTATGTCATCTTGAGTTGTCCATCAGTTTGCTTCCGTAGGTGGATTGGATTATGAGTTCCATGCGGGCGATTTCATCCTCAACCAGGGAATCAAAGTGGCTTTCACGTTTCCGCGCCGGGAGCCGGCCATTGTTTTGGAGACAGAACCGGATAAAGAGATCGATCTGCCGGTCGGGCATATCCACGATCTCCTGAATGGCCCTCTTGGCGTCGTCGTAGTTCGCGAGGAACGTCAATTCTTCGACGAGTTCCGTATCGATGGTCTGCTCGATGAACCGGAACAGCGCCTCCGCCTGGGGCGTCATATCGATGAAGCGATACCATAGGGCAGTATTGTTTTGAACGGTCATTCGGCCCTCTTTGTCGAGTGAATATTCCACCAAGGCCATGAGCGGCCGGGAGAAGGCCTCCAGTGAAGCGCTATATTCGGTAAGACGTTTCAGCATAGATGCTGATACGGGAAACATAATTCCCCCGGGCGTGAATCCGCGGCGGGCAAGAATGTTGTGGATCAGAAATCTGTGGATCCGGCCATTGCCGTCCTCGAACGGGTGAAGGAAAACGAATCCATACGCCACGGCGGCGGCATGAATCACTGCGGATAAACCCCCCTCGTCCATACGCTTGTGCGCGGCGACCAATCCTTCCATCAGATCGGGCAGGTCTTCCGGCTTCGGGCACGCGAAATGGACCACTTCTTTCTGCCACGTGACAGTCTCGCCTACATAGTTTTGGTTTGTTCGGTAGTCGGATTCGGAGAATCGTGGATCGACGATGCGATTCTGCAGGTCGATCAATTTCGCCTTTTCGCAGAAGTCTTCGCGCTCGGCCAGCTGAAGCAGCGCAACGAAGCGCTCGGTTCGTGTCGAGTTTGGTTTGATGTGTTCGATCTCGAAGGATGATTTCGTCTCTTTGGTGTAGAGATACCTCAAAGCCCGCTTCAGCAATTCCGGCGAGTAGCCGGACACGACCTTTCGGCATCGCTCTGGAAGGTCGACCGCTTCGAAACTTTGTAGGAGATCGGTGCGCCGGATTATCGGACAGAATCGGTTATCGCCCGGCAAGTTGTCATTGATCCGCTGACGGCGAATCCGGCGGGTCGGGGTAGCCGTGTAGTATCGATCCGGATCGAGCAGGTCGATGTAGTTACCCCGATTCGCGTCATCGATCTGAAGGGAGGTGCCGGTAAGAAACTCATACAGAAACCACAACCGCCGGCTGTATTTACCAGTCGGTTTGGACAGGACATAACCCAGGAAATCTTCCTCTGCCACCTTCTGAAACAGGCTGGCGAGTATTGCCAGATTCGTTCCGTCATACTTGAGTGCGAATTCGAGATGATCACCCAGCGAGTTGCCCGGCCAGTACTTGGGAGGGTAAATTTCCTCGATCACACCCCCGCTCGAGTCGATCCGGTGAATTCCACTGGTTGTGACCATGGACCTATGCCAGTTCGGGATGACGTCGATACCATACCGCTCGATGAGTGCCGCATATCCTGCGGGCCTGAGAGTCGCCTGTTTCTGACTGCTTTCAATCATGGTATCCTCCGGAAAAACGGTTACGCCGCTAGAATTATAGTTATAAACTGGCTATCGTCAAGAAATATGTTTACGATTATGTTCGCTCGCCTGGTAACTGAAGCACATGAGAAAAATCATTATTGGACCAGAAAAACGTTTACGAACCGGCTTGTTGCGAGAAGAAGATTACATTATGCGAATCCGGGACTCATCCCCGTACGTAATTACGCCGCCTAATATAAGCCGGAGTTTGCCCCCCTCTTGGCATGTCGGTTGCAGCGTCGAATGGGAGTTAGCTCGTGCCGGCACCGAGTGGCGGCTGAGTTATAGACACACAACCGAGGGGTAGACAGATGAAAGCGCGCAACACATGTCTCATTCTATTTATTATGATCATGGCGATCACTGCCGAGCTTTACGGTGGCGATCGCGAGGTTTCACCGGCGAATATCGAGCAGTGGGAATACGAGATAATGTCCACCTTGATCTCCTCCTACTACGGAAGCGATTTCGAACTGCTGCTCATTGATGATCATACCGAAGCCTGGTGCATACGGGAGCGGCTGAATGAGCTCAGCAGTGAATGGGTCGAGCTGAAACCAGAGACGATCGATTCCCTCATCACACGGAACGACCATTCGGTGCCGATCAAGAACAAGCTGTCGGTTGATACGAAGTACCAATTGATGTCACGTGACAGCTATTACGAAGTCCTGAAGGCCGGCGAATGTCCGAACTGGGATTACTTCGAAGAGGTGTATCCCGATACTCCCGGTTTCATGACCATCTCGAGGGCGGGTTTCGATTCAAAGTATTCGCAAGCGCTCATCTATTTCGGCAATGCGTACCGGTGCAGAGAGAAGAGGAGCATTCCCAAGGATCGCAGCATCGCATTCTTCAAGAGGAAGGACGGCGTGTGGGTTCTTATAGGGATCAAACGGGGCTTTCAAGCATTCTATTACGAATAGAGTTACGATGTGCGCCGCAGCCTGCGAGTGCTCCACCGGTCTTTGTCGGCTTATCAAGCCGTCGGCGCCGTATGGTCTTATAGGCATCTCGATTGCGCGTCAAGATGCTCGGGTGGCCGGATTGGGCCGGAAAGCCGTAATTCCAGGTATTTGAGTTCAAGAGATTAACTCCGGACCGCCGGTTAACAAAGAAAGAGAGCCCAACCTGGGCCCTCTTTTCACAAGGGATTTCCGCTTAACTTTAACTACTGTAACCTGTTTTCTGATATAGTAGTCAGTAGAGAAATAGCTTTTGATTCTAGTTTGCTCTCCACTTATTGATGTAATCTCATTACATTACGTATCCAATCGAATATGCATCAGCATGAAAGCATAGAATGCAACTAATATGTCACTGTATGCAAAATTTGAATATCCACACACATTTTGACAACGAGACTTTCCAGTGGTAGAATTGCAGCACTATGATAGGGGAGACCATTTCACATTATAAAATCCTTGAAAAGCTCGGTGAGGGCGGTATGGGGGTGGTCTATAAGGCTCAGGACCTCAATCTCGATCGCTTCGTTGCGATCAAGTTTCTCCCGGAGCATTTGAGCACGGATGAGCAAGCTACCAAGCGCTTTACCCACGAGGCTCAGGCTGCTTCCGCGCTCGACCACTCAAATATCGGCACCATTTACGAAATCGACAAGAGCCGGGACGGCCGGACATTTATCGCAATGGCGTACTACGAAGGCGAGACGCTTCGTGAGCGGATCGACCGGGGTGGCATCGACGTCGATGAGGCGCTCGATATAACCTCTCAGATCACCTCCGGCCTGGCAAGGGCCCATGAGCAGGGGATCGTGCATCGGGATATCAAGCCGTCGAACATTATGATCACGAAACATGGTGAGGCCAAGATAGTCGATTTTGGATTGGCGAAGCTTACGGGGAAGACGAAGCTCACAAAGGACGGGAGCATGCTCGGCACGGTAGCCTACATGTCCCCCGAGCAGGCGAGGGGTGAAGAGGTTGATGAGCGCTCGGATATCTTTTTCGTCGGCACAGTGCTCTACGAGCTTCTCACGAGCGAGACGCCGTTTAAGGGAGAGCACGAGGCGGCGATCCTCTATGGGGTTATACATGAGGAACCAGAACCGCTCTCATTATATAGGGGTGCTGTGCCGGAAGGGATGCAGGGCGTCATCGACAAGACACTCGAGAAAAAGGTCGATGCACGTTACCAGAGCACGGGAGATTTGCTGAACGACCTGACCGCGCTCAGGGTGGATTTGGATTCCCGGCGGTCTAAAGAGAGGCGTGACTGGACTGTTTCCGGTGCGCCGCGCTCGAAGACTGGAGTATGGCGGACCGTGGCGCTTGTGCTCGCGGTCGTGGTCGTTGCCGTGATCGCCTTGATACTGCTGCGGCAATACCGCGCGGTACCTTCCGCCGGGGATCTCGCCGTGGCGGTGGTGGATTTCCGTGACCTGGGAAGCCCCGATGATGTCATACGTTCTGCGGGGATTGCGGGCCTCGTGCAGGTAGGGCTCGTGGAGAGCAGTCCCTGCCGGGTTGTCAGTCCTCAATATCTCTACGACCTGCGCCGCCGTCTCTTTGGCGCAGGTCGCGGTCCGATCGAGGAGGATCAGGCCCTCGAGGTGGCGCGAAAATCGGGGGCGACACTGCTTCTCTCGGGGCAGATGGTCATATCAGGCACAAATCCCTACATTACCTGGCAGCTGGTAGATACACGGAGCGGCAAGAGCCTCGGCGCGCGGCGCGTTGATGGTGAGAACCTGGCGACGCTCGCGGATCAGATTATCACCGACGTCCTGCCCCTGCTCGCGAGGGAGTGCGGGGTGGAAGAGCCGGTGATGCCGCCGCCGGTCAGCGAATTGACCACTGCCTCGCCCGAGGCCTATGAGCACTATATGGCGGGGCTGCTGGCGCTTGAGAAGCTGAATAAACAAGATGCAGTTCGCGAGCTCGAGAAGGCGGTTGAAATTGATTCCACCTTCGCCCTGGCCCACTACGAACTGAGCAAGATATACCATACGATACTGGGAGGAATTGCGCAGCACAAACTGACGCACGACTATGCCGAAAAGGCCTGGCGGTATAGGGCCCATCTGGGGGTCAAGGATCTCCTGCGGCTCGAAGCGTGGCGGGAGCAGATAAACGGCCGCGTTGAGGATGCTATTGGCATTTACCGGGAGATGCTCCTGCGCTGGCCGGACGACAGAGAGCTTCTCAAGGAACTCTGCCGCAGATTGTACTATTACTGGTATTTCGATGAGGCGTTATCGGTATCCCGGCAGGGGCTTGCCCTTTATCCGGACGAATGGCGGTTTACCGACTGGTGTGCGAATAGTCTCGGGCTATTAGGGCGTTTCAGAGAGGCCCTCGAAGTACAGAGATCGTACCGCGATCAACATCCAGAAGAGGCAAGAGCCTGGATTGGGGTTGCATGGCGGTACATCGAGATGGCCTTGCCCGATAGCGCGGAGACGGCTTCTCGCCGGGCGCTCGAGATCGATCCCAATCACATCTACCCTCAGTATCACATCAGTTACTGCGATTACTACAGAGGGAACATCCAGCGGGCCATAGAGACTCAAGAGCGCATCCTGGCGCGGAGCGACCTTGTGGCTGGGCAACGCATTAGCCTTCTTACCAGTAATTGGTTTACACCAGGCCTCTCACTGCTCTATGCGGAGAGCGGCCGGTTCGAGAGAGCGCTGGAGATCTTCGAAGAAGCCCGGCGATTCGTATCCGATCCGGAGGATGAAATTCTCATTAAGCTCAGGCGCAACAGGATCCTATTGAGATTGGGGCGGGCCGAGGAGGTACTGCGTTGTGCCCGAGACGTGGCAGGGCGCTCAGATAGCCGTCAAATCCTGGGTAATGCGGCATATTCAGAGGTGAGGGCTTTGGTCGCACTCGATTCCCTCGAAGCAGCACGGTCTGCTCAAGAGAGGATCCTCGCCTTGGAGCCCACAGGTGGCCGCGCTCACTTGTTTCCTCAGGGCAAGATTCGTGCTGAGATTGCACTCGCCGAGGGGGATCCCGAAGCGGCTCTGGCGACCCTGCACGAGATGAAACGGCGCGAGATGCCGCAGGCTGCCGGGCTGTGGAACATCGAATGGCGGGAGGCTCTCGCGCGGGCCCACCGGATGGCGGGCCGTCTGGATGAAGCCGCCAAGGTGCACGAGAAGATGCTTCGCGAGTATCGCGGTCATTTTCTATCGCACTACGACCTCGGGCAGATCTATGAGGAAATGGGCAGGGCGGCGGATGCTGAGCACCAGTACGAGGCTTTTCTCAGAGCATGGGCTGAGGCGGATGAAGGATTGCCGCAAGTGGAAGATGCTAAGCAGCGGTTGGCCAAGTTGAGAGGCGTTTCTACTGTGGAGTAATCAGTAGGCAATGCCCTCAAA
>CBDUQN010000034.1:0-30789 GCA_965369375.1 uncultured bacterium
CAAGCCAATCTCACAACAAAGTGATAACGCCTCCGGGAAAGGCCACAAGCCACCCTTCCAATTCCTGACCCGCCTCATACCTCTCGCCGTGATTGCGGTGATGCTCATGCTCCTGCTGCCGCACCTCAAGCGGGGCACGGCGGTCAACGAGCTCCTCGTCAATGTGGAACCTCCCATCGGGCTTCAAACCTATAATACCGCTTCCGACACCCTCAACACGCTTCTCTACGATGGCCTGAAACGATTCGGCAGGAAGGACTATGATGAAGCGGCCCGGCTTCTCAGCAAAGCCTACTTTTTCAGCACGGTGAAAATGCGGGAAAAGGAATTCTCGTCCTACCCCGAGGATCTGCGCTTCTACTTCGGCCTCACTTACTTCTACCGCAACCAGGCGGCAAAGGGAATCCCGCTGCTCGAGGAGGAGGCGCTCAAAGAGCCGGACGACGAAAAGTACCCCTGGTACCTCGCCCATCTCTACCTGGCAGTCGGCGAAAATGAAAAAGCCGCGGATAGGTTTCAGGCAGTCGTTTCTCTCGGGGGATCACTCTCTGCGGCGGCGGGAGAGAAGCTGGAAGCGTTGAATGCCGCCGCTGCAGGTAGATGAACGGCCGTAGGGGCAAAGGGAAGTTCGAGGCGTTGAATGTTTCCGGCGAAGGCAAATGATCGATCGCGGAGGTTCACAGGCGAAAGAGCTTCTTTGCCGCCCGAACAGGACGGACGAGGAAGGGGAAGAGACGCTTGATCGCGGCCTTGCGGTGGCGCTTCCTGAACCAACCGGCGCGTTCTCCGATATAGATAATGAGCGAGTGCTCGTTTGACATAATGAATGGGCCCCCAAGCTCTTCGAGCTCCTCGAAATGCTTTCGCTCCCACTGGAACTTGTGGGCCTGGTACGGATTGCCGAACGTCTCGTCACCGGAATGTATGTCTTTCGGCGTGGCTATAAGAACATTTCTGCCGACCCCCATACACTGTTCTAAAATACGCACCCCCTCTTCATATTCAAAATGTTCGAGTATATCTATAAGAAGAACGAGATCGTATTTTGTTTCTATGGTCGGCAGAACATCAAGTGCGTTGCCAACGTAAATACGATCGTAAATGTAATCGTGAACCGGCGTGAGATAGCTCTCGAACACCTCGATGCCGTCTATTCGTTTCTTCCAGTCACCGTACGTTTTCCTGCCGTCCCAGAGCTCGAGGTACTCTCTCGAGAGAAAACCGTACTTGCCGAAGCCGACACCGATGTCGAGAACACTCTCCGGATTGGAGCGAACGATCAAGTCCATTATCTGATTCAGCTGATACAAAAAGCTCGTCGGCACTGCTACCCTTCTCTCGAATCTCGAGCACACTACCCTCATTCACGCGCTTGCATTATAAACGTAAAAACATCCCGCCTCAATCCAGAATATTGGGGAAAATCCACTCCCGGCATTGGGAGCAGATATTCTCGCAATTACCAGAAGTTATAATTGAGAACTATTACAATCGCTCCCGACGTCGGGAGTGATTGTAACTATTCTTATTTATCCTCTGTGAGCATCAGGGAAAGGTCCACTCCCGAAGCCGGCGGAAAAAACCGGCCACTTTTATTAATCAATCCTGTAATAAGCAGAGAGCACGTTCGTGCTCAAATCAAACAGTGCTCAAATCAAACCGGCTTGACAACGGCCATGCCGTCAATTATTGTAAAAGCTCTGAAATGAAGTGACTATGCCTGAGTGGTGGAACTGGTAGACGCGCTGCGTTCAGGGCGCAGTGGGGTTCTCCCCGTGGGGGTTCGACTCCCCCCTCAGGCATTTTTTAAGAGCCTAGCACGACAGAAACGTATCGCGTTGCCGGATCAGCTTCAGATTTCTGAAAATGCGCATCATAACGATAAACCCGTTTTTTCGAATTAATCACACAAGGAGGGGCCATGGATATCGTCGTAACATTTCCCGGTAACAAGAAAGTCGATGCCGAGTACAAGGGTTTCACCATTCACACCGATCAACCCGTACACGCCGGCGGGGACGGCACCGCTCCCGCCCCGTTCGATCTATTTCTCGCATCAATCGCCACGTGCGGCGGCATTTATATAGTCAACTATCTCGAAAGACACCGCATGCCGCTCGAGGGAGTGCGGCTCATTATGCGGACGACGAAAGACGAGAAGAGCAGAATGATCACGAAGATCGCGATCGACATCGAGCTGCCGCCCGACTTTCCCGAGCGGTACAAGGGAAGCCTGATAAAATCCGTCGACCTCTGTTCGGTAAAAAAGCATATCAAGAACGGGCCCGAGTTCGAGCTGAGGACAGTTACCGCGGAGTGATCGGGCGGAAAAAAAGTGACCACTTTCTTGCTGCCGGCGCCGGCGGTAAAACTCTAGCCACTTACGGGCAGTGGGCGTCGGGATCACCCTTGAGGTACCGTTCGAAGTGCCTCGTTATCTTCCTGAAGAGATGTATCCTGCTCGCATTGGCCCGAATGCCGTGCTTTCCGGCGGGGTAGAACATCACCTCGAAATCCACGCCGCTCGCTATCAGGGCGTCGACGAGCTGAACGGTGTCCTGGAAATGGACATTATCGTCGCCCATGCCGTGTATGAGCAGCAGGTGGTTCTTCAGGCTGTCCGCATAGGTGATCGGCGAGCCCTTCCGGTACGCCTCCGGCTCCTCCTCCGGCAGCCCTAGACGTTCCTCCGTGTAATGCGTATCGTAGTTTCGCCAATCGTTGACCGGCGCCACGGCGGCGCCCGCCTTGAAGGCATCGGGATAGACGAGCATCGCGAGAGAGGTCATGTAACCGCCGTAACTCCAGCCCCACATGCCGACACGCCCGGGATCGACGAAGGGCAGCTTTTCGAGATACTCGAGACCCGTCATCTCGTCCTCGAGGTCGGATCCGCCGATATCGAGATGAACATCGGTCCGGAACTTCCTGCCGTAGCCCGAGCTTCCCCGGTAATCGAGATCGAGGAGGACGTAGCCTTTTCCGAGAAGATACATGTCGTAGAGGGTTCGCCAACGCCATCCCTTGAAGATCGACTGGGAATAGCCGCCGCCGTGCACGCATATGATTGCCGGATATTCCGGCTCGAAATTCCTGGAGTAGAGGCCGTCGTGGAGCTTTTCGACATCGATCGTCCCGAGATCAGGCGGGAGAAGAACGAGCCCGTGTATCATCTCTCCATCGAGGCGGCTTTTCATCGTTATGTATTGCGGGATCGGAATCGCCAGATCATAGAATTCCTTCGCCGGTGATTCGGTGACTCTCTGAAGCTCCCCGGGAATAGGCCAGATCGTCCCCTCGTACAGCGCTGCTGCTTTTCCGTAACCCCTGTCGGTTTTGTCCTGCGATGCGCCGGTTACCGCGACCCCCTTCATCGACTTGATGACATAGAGATCGTACGGATTCGCCAGGTTGGAGTAACTGACAGCCGCCCTCTTCACGTTGCCGGGAAGCGACGAACGGTACCACCCCTCGCCGGGGGTGACCTTGTACTTTTTTCCGTTCCTCTCGACGCGGTAGAGATGGCGCTGCGCCGCCTCTACTTCCGTCGATGTGTACCAGATATTCCCCTTGTCGTCGACAAGATGAAAATCGGTGACTTCCCAGTCGCCCTTGGTGAGCATCTCGACATCGCCGGTATACCACTCGATCCGGTAGATATGATTCCAGCCGCTTTTCTCGGAAGTGTAGTAGCAGAGCTTGCCCTTGTTATCCCAATGAATATCGATTTTATTGGCATTGACCCATTTGTCGTCCCGTTCGGTGAAGAGCGTATCGATCGAACCGGAGGCCGGATCCGCGGCGAGATAATGGAGGGCTTTTAGATTCCTGGGCTCGATCAGAACGAGAAGCCGCTTTCCCCCCGGGTGCCAGTCCACCCGAACGATATACTCGTCGCGAAGCACGCCCGGTTCGATCCAGACCGTTTCTCTCGTCGCGACATCGAGGACACCGAGACGCTTGATCCCGTTCGCCCCGCCGGCGACGGGCCTGAGCTGCCTGCGGACCTCGACGAATGCCCCGAGGTAATCAGGTATGAGAAGCTCGCGTATCGGGCTTACATCGGTCTGCACATACGCGATTCGCTTTCCGTCGGGAGACCACCAGTACGCTTCGTCACGTCCCACCTCTTCGTAATCGATGTAATCTCCGAGTCCATTGTAGAGCGTTTCGTTTCCCGAGTCGGTGAGCTGTACGGTCAAGCCGGATCCGAGCTCCATCATCCAGATATTGTTCTCGCGGATAAAAGCGATACGCCTCCCGTCGGGAGAGAAGGAGGGATCCGTTTCGGATGCGGCCGTTCTGAAGATGCGCCGCACATCGCCGGATTTGACATCGAGTAGAAATAAATCCCCCTTGAGCGGAAAGAGAATCTTTCTGCTATCGGGAGACCAGTGAAACGAGAAGATCCCCCCGCCGCTCCGGCGGAGTGCCTCGAGGCGATCGATCTCCGCCCTCGTCATCTCCGACGTGACGCCTTCCTCCAGCACCGCCGCATCGGTGGCGCGCCGGAGTTTTTTTCCGTTGGAATCACAGAGCCAGATATCGTAGAACCGCACTCCCTCATCGTTCCAGCGGAAGGCGATCGTCTTGCCGTCGGGAGACCAAGCGACCGATCGCGGCGTTGTACCGGTTAGACTCGGATGGGTATACATCCGCTCGATCGTGAGCTTTTCCGCGCGCGATGGTGCAAGGGAAATACTGATAAAGGTGAGCAAGAGCAAGAGAGCGAGTGCGATGGGGGATCGGTTGTTGCGGCGCTTACACATTTATTAATCTCCTTCTGAATAAAAAATGCATTTATCAATCTCCTTCTGAATAAGAAATGTCACAAGGGTACATAATACCGGTGGCGGCATGCTGCCGCCCGCCGGCGTTCTCGTGCACGATTCTTGTTCGGGTGGTAATCAGTCTATTCGATCTCGTCGATGTCGACAACCTCGATCTTGCCGAGCCCCGCGAGCTGATCCTTCGTTTCCTCGTAATTCGTGAGAACGAGGATCAGGCAGTCGCTCGTATGGAAGTGTTCTTTCGCGACGCGCATGATGTCTTCCGAGGAGACTTCATCTATCTTCGCGCGGTACTTGCCGGCGAGATCTTTCGGAAGACCGTAGAACTCGATCTCGGTGAGCCATTCGGCGAGATCGTCGTTCGTTTCGAGATCGAAGGGAAAGAGACCCGATATGTAGCGCTTCGTATTCCCGAGTTCCTCCTCTCCGATCGCCTCGGTGCGCATCCTTTCGACCTGTTCGAGTGCCACATCGATCGTCTCTCTCAACGTCGGATTTTTCGTGAAGGTTGAAACGAGAAAGAGCCCGCCGTTGCGCAGATAGTACATGCTGCTCCGCGCACCGTAGGAAAGCCCCCGGTTCACCCTGATCTCGTCCATGAGGCGGGAGGTGAATCCGCCGCCCAGGAGGCTGTTGCCGACGAGCAGGGGAAAGTAATCGGGCGTACTTCGCCCGACGGCGATATTACCGATCCTGATCTGGCTCTGCGTCGCATCGGGCTTGTTGATAACGATCACCCTTCTGCCGGTGCCTGCGCCGGGCTCGAATGGATCGATCCGGCGAACCGCACCCGTGCCCTGCCAGGAAGCGAAACGCTTCTTCACGGAGTCGAGCGCCTTCTTGACATTCACTTCACCGACGATCGTGAGGATGCTTCCCTTGGGAAGATAATTTGATTTGTGAAAGCTTACTATATCATCGCGTGTTATCGCCGTTACGCTTGCCTGATATCCTGCCGTTGGATTTGCGTACGGATGACTGCCTGCAATAGCCCTGATGAACTCGCGCGTGGCTATCGATGAAGGGCTCTCCTTTTCGCCGAGGATCTCCGCTTTGATGATACCACGCTCCCGCTCGACTTCCTCGTCGGCGAAATCGGGTTTTAGGGCAACCATGGCGAGATACCCGAGCGCCCTCTCGAAATCGCGTGACATGAAATCCGCCGTGATCATCGTGTAGTCGCGGGTGGCGGCAGCGTTGAGGCGTCCGCCCATGCCCTCGACGGATTCGGCGATCTCGTCCGCCCCCATGCCGCCGGCGCCCTTCAGGAGCAACCGCGCGGTAAAATTCGCCTCGCCCTCTCTGCCGGCGCCATCGTGCGCCGATCCCGCGGGGACGAGGAGATTTATCGACACGAGGGGAACCTCGCGCATCTCCATGACGAACACCGTGAGGCCGTTCTTCAATGTGCTCTGCTTGTATGAAGGGAGCTTTACACCCTTGGGGCCCGCCATGAGAGACGTGGACACGACGAAAATCATCGCCACTATTAATATTATTAATCTTTTCATGGTTTTCTCCTCCATAAAAAATATAGATTCCGGATTCCCGCTATTTCTCTGGCACGAGTGTAACGATATTGCATCCCCTATCGATGAAATACGTCTCGGCGGCGTGTTTGATATCGTCTGAAGTCACCGCATGGTATCCATCTACTACCTTTGTTATCATATTATAATCTCCGAAGAGAATCTCGTAGCGGCCTATCTTCGAAGCCTTGCCGTTTACCGTCTGCATGCTCCTAACAAAATCGGCTTCGAGCATGTTCTTCGCCTTTGCGAGTTCATCATCGCTAACGCCATTCATCTTGATTTCCTCGATGATCGCATAAATCGCTTCTTCACCTTCGACCGCCTCTCGGTCAGGCTTCATTTTCGCACCGAAGACGAAGAGGCTCGTATCGACCCGCCAAGAATAATATGCGTATGCGCGCACGGCGATGCCGAGCTCGCGCACGAGGGAGCGGTAGAGCCTGGAGCTCCGTCCGGTTGAGAGTATCGCCTGGAGCACCTCGAGTGCGTACAGATCCTCCGAGCTCACCGGCGGTGACTTGTAGCCGATCATGATCTCGGGGAGTTCCGCCTTCATGTGCACGACGGCGCGCCGGAGTCCGAGCTGTTCGGGCTCCTTCGTCCTGACCGGCTCGGGCGGATCATGGGCGGGGAGGGGGACATAATACTGATCGATCAATTTTTGCGCATCCTTCGTCTCGAAATCACCCGCGATGATGAGAATCGCGTTGTTCGGCGAGTAGTAGGTCTTGAAGTACTCGACGCAATCTTCACGGTTAATCTTCTCGAGATCGGACATCCAGCCGATCACCGGCCAGCTGTAGGGGTGTGCCTTGAATGCGAGGGCAGAGAGCTCCTCGCGCATGCGGCCTCCGATCGAGTTATCGATGCGCAGGCGCCGCTCCTCTTTGACGACGCCCATCTCGGATTCGATGTACTTCGGATCGAATGAGAGCGAGCGCATACGATCGGTGTCCAAATCTATGAGGAGCTCGAGAACGTCGCTCGAGGCATCCTCGTAATACGCCGTTACGTCGTTCGAGGTGAAGGCGTTCGAATATCCGCCGTTCGCCTCGAGTATTCGATCGAATTCTTTCGGGCCGTACTTCTCGGCGCCGTTGAACATCATGTGTTCGATGAAGTGTGAGATCCCCGTGATGCCGGGACGTTCATTGCGGCTTCCGACGTGATAGAATGTCTGGCGGCTGACGACGGGAACGGAGTGATCCTCGAGAAGTATTACCTTGAGCCCGTTTTCGAGAACCGTCTCGGTCACGTCGAGTCCGAAACCACTTTCTCCCTTTTTCGCCGCCGCCAGGGTCACCGGCGCCGCTGCGATGATAAAGACGACTATCGACAGCAGGCCCGTGAATCCCCGCATACTCAAACGGCTGGATATCATGCTGGATCCCCCCTTCGTGCGGTTGCACCGAGAATGAAGACATGCGTATTCATATTCACGTATTACGCTATACGCATAAATATAATTTAAAGTTGCCCTGTATCAAGCAGAAGCGTGATTGCTGCGAAATCCATTCGTGAGGCGTGATTGCCCTGCGCCACGCGGCACCGAAGTGAATCGGCAATTTCCGGGTGGACAGTGCGGGCTCTACGCCACGCGGCGCCTTGTGCGCTTTTTTGTCTTCTTGCGATGGTAGTTGCGAACGAGCTCCATGAAGATGCCGAGATCGTTATCGAGATCCATCTGCGTGCCGTCGAAATAGAAGGACCGTATCGGCATCCCCTCGTGATCCTTGCTCAATTTCGGGTAGATCGCCTCGGTCACGATACCGTTCATGCAGGTGAACGGGCTGATATCGATAATACCGTCGGCACCCTTCTCGTAGAGGTAGATGGACTTGCCGACGCTCAGCACCATCTCGCCGAGGGCGCCAGTGTTGGGGAGGTACGGGTAGGCGCGCTCGAGAATCTCCCCCACGTTGTGGGGTTCCTCGAGACCCACGAACTCCTCCTTGAAGGGCGCGAGGAGCCGCTTCTCGTGACCGTGCTGGATATGCTTCTTTATGATAACGCCGAGCATCTCTTTCGTGAAGGTGCGCCCCATCATCTTGAGGTTCTTTACCTGCTCCTCGTTCGTGTACCAGACCCATTCACCGATATCGGAGAGCCAACCCTGCCCGCCGAATCCCTCGAGCTGGCGGATCAGATCCTCGTTGCTGAAGGTGCTGAGACGGCAGAATATCTCACCGACGACGCCGATGAGCATCGTCTCTTTTGCAAAATCGACCGGGATCGCCCTGAACCGGTCACGGCCCGCCGCGAGCGCTTCGGCGAGTTTCGGAATCTTCTTCTTGACCGGCACCGATCGGTCCTCGATCGCCGCGCAGAATATATCGAGCGCCTCCTCGTACGCCCTGTCCGCGGCACCCGCTTCGGTTTCGTAGGGACGGTAGGAGTGCAGCATCTTTCTGAGCGCATCGCTCCCGACAAGTCCCCACCAGCCGAGCCTCATCATCGGACCGGCGAGGCTGCCGAGCCCCTCGTAGCCGTTCGCGCTCGTTGGTGAGAGCACGATCGCGTCATCGTGCCCGAGCTGCTCGAGCACCTGTCTCATAAAGGGCGCGTATTGTCCGAACCGGCACGGCCCGCTCGCCGTCGGCATGAAGAAGGCCGTCTTGTCCGGCTCGAAGCCCGGATCGTTCACCACCTTGAGGAAATTCCCGACTGTTACCCGTTCGGGAAGGCATTCATCCCCCGAGGTGCACCGCCCGGCGAGCTCATACGTGTACTCATCGCCCTCGGGAGAGACGTGCGCATCTACCCCGAGATGCCTGAAGGCTGACGCGAAGGACCGCGATCCTCCGTAAGACATTCTCGGGACGTAGAGGGTTCGGCCTTCGAGCCCTCTTCGTTCAGTTTCCACCATCTGAGCACTCCTTTACTGTCGAGATATGCTTCGCATCTGGTCATGATCCCCGCGTCGTTCCCGTGCCCGTCGAACTGCAGGGTGAGGTACGGGCGCACGGCCGCTCTCGTCGTGTAATGCTTGATGTATGAGTCGGGGCCGCATTTGAAGTTCGTTATATAGATCAGATGTAGGTTCTTTGTCTGGGAAGTGAGACGGGCCGCCTGGAGGATCTTCCGCCCGAAATTCCAGAACATATTATTATTGATATCCCTGATCCCGATTCCCTCGATCGGAAGGAAGAAGATCGGGATGACATTCGATCCGTAGTAGTCCTTGAGCTTCTGCGGCACGCCGAGATTGATTTCCTGGTCCATCACGTTGTACGGGCGGCCGACGAGAATGATGCCGACATCGCCCGATTCATCGAGCGCCGCGAGCGCCTCCCTGCCGGCGTGATCGAGTTCCTCTCTGAAGAGCTGCTGGGCGGTGAATCCGGCGCGGACGGCGAGCTTGTGCCTGCGGCGGCGTATGCTATACGGCTTCGCGAAATTCCAGAGCTCCTTCTCGACGAAATCGAGGTTCTCCCTGAAATGGACCATCGGTGCCGCCACGAAATCCTCCCTGCCCTCGACGAGCGGCGTGCGCCTCAGGACGAACGGGAGGGTCTGGCCCCATGGGCACATGTACGATTTGATATCACGCACGTCGGTTTCGGAGTCGATCACATTCGGGACGAGTATGCAATCCACTCCCGTCCCAAGCAGATGCGCAAAGTGTCCGTGCGCGACCTGAATCGGGAAGCACGGCTCGGCGACGGCGGCCTCGAGCCCCTGGTGTGTGATTTTCTTGTTTGTCTTCGGGCTCAGCACAACCTCCATCCCGAGCGCGCCTAAGTAGGTGCTCCAGAAAGGAAACCGGTCGTAGTAGTATATGGCGCGCAGGAAACCGATCCGCACCGACGGCCCCTCCGGCGCGCGGTCGACCTTTTTACCGAGCTTGCGCTCAACCGAAGGAATCCAGTCGCGCTCGAGGAGCTCCTCGTACAACGATATAAGATCCCGTACAACAGGTTTCTTGGGAACCTTCGCCCGCTTCCGGTAGCGATCGCTGCACTTGTCTCCCCAGAAGGTCTTGTTGCCTTCGACATCGAACTCCTGAATATCGCAGTAATTCGTGCACCCCTTGCAGGTGAACTCACGGAGCTTGTAATCGATCATCGTGAGATCGTAGCCGCGGAAGGTCGTATCGAGCTCGAGCGCCTGCACCTTCTCTCTCGCGAGGAGTGCCGCACCGATAGCGCCGATCACGCCGTTGTACGGCGGAACGATGATCTCCGTGCCGAGCACCTCGCTGAAGGCGGCGGCGACGGAATCATTATACGCCGTCCCCCCCTGGAAGAAGATCACGTTTCCGATCCTTCTCCCGCGCACCACCCGGTTGAGATAATTCTGAACGACCGAGTAGGCGAGACCGGCGATGATATCATTCTTCTCCGCTCCCCGCTTCATATATGCCGACACGTCCTGCTCCATGTAGACGGTACAGCGTTCTCCGAGCCTGATCGGCTTCTCGGACGAGAACGCCTCCTCGGCGAATTCATTTATAATGTTGATATCGAGTTTTTCCGCCTGCTCCTCGAGAAAAGAGCCGGTGCCCGCTGCGCACGCCTCGTTCATCGTGAAATCGACGACGATACCCTCATCAATGCAGATATACTTCGAATCCTGACCGCCGATCTCGAATATCGTATCGGCCTTCTTGCCGATCAACCGATCTCCGATGAACGATGCCCCCGTCTTGTGGGCGGTGATCTCGTCGTTTATCGTATCGGCGCCGATCAACTCGCCGATGAGTTCCCGTCCCGATCCTGTCGTGCCGACACCCATGATACGCACGCGATCCCCCACATCACGCATGATCTCCTGCAGACCCTCGTGCACGACCTCTATCGGTCTTGCCTGTGTGCGAAGATAGATTTCCTTTATGACCCTGCCCTCGCCGTCTATGAGGGCGAGGTTCGTGCTCACAGAGCCGACATCTATGCCGAGGAACGCCTCGACGGGCGTCTCCGAGCCCTCAAAGGAGTAACGCTCCACCTTGTCGCGAAGAAAGAGGACGCGGTCGCGGGTGAGCCGTTTCCATGAGGGAAATTCGGTCTGCTCCCGCTGCACGAACTCGCCGACAAGCGCCGCAAAGGCGCTCGAATTGAATTCTGCGCCGTTCTTTTCCCCGATTATCGCCGCACCGATGGCGCCGAAATAGACACATTCATCAGGAATAAAGAATTCATTGTCCCCGAGCTCGAACACGCTCTGCAGGGCATTCGCCACTCCCCTGTTGAGCGCGACGCCACCGATGAACGCCGTCTTGCCTTGAACGTGCTTGCCGCGGGCGATATTGCTCTTGAAGTTGCGGGCAACGGCCTCACAGAGCCCCTTGAGAACCTCTTCGGGACGGTACCCCTTCTGCTGCGCGTGGATCATGTCGGACTTCGCGAAGACGCTGCACCTACCCGCAACCTTCGGCGAACGCTCGGTCGCGATGACGAGGTCTCCCACATCTTCGATATCGAAACGGAGACGGCTCGACTGCTGATCCATAAAGGATCCCGTGCCCGCCGCGCAGTCGCCGTTTGTCTCGTAATCGACGATGCCGATCGCGTTCGTGTCGACGGAGATGTGAATGAACTTGGAATTCTCGCCACCCATCTCGAAAACGTTCTCGACGTCCGGATAGAGTGAGCCGACACCGGTCGCGGCGGCCTTGAACTCGTTCTCCACCGGCAGGCCGAACGATCCCCCGACGAGCTTGCCGCCGGAGCCGGTGATCATCACACGACCCAGCTCTTCCGGTTCGATATGATCAAACAGCTCTCTTAAAAGCCGCACGGCGGCGTCGAGGGGACGCCCCTGAATCCTCTGGTACTCCGAAACGCCTATCGCTCTGCTATTTTCGGAGCCGTACGGAAAGATGCTCCTTACCGGACCTTCGCGCTCGAGCAGTTCCAGGCGGTCTCTCGGACCTATGAGCGCCCATTTGGCGCTGACCGTTCCGACATCGATTCCCAGGGTCATTTTCATCGATCAATTACTCCTTATGCTATAAACACGAAACACGACGTTCAATCATTTCGGCGGCTGCTGCCCGAACCGAACAGAGATCTTCCAAAGAAATTGCTATCTGAGCCTTATTCTCCCATCCAGCCGAATTTTATGAAGCCGCTCACATTTGGCAAGCGTTATACAGCGATTGGTAGAATTTAGGGGTCGAGTGGTGCGAAACAGACAGCTAGCGGTGGCGAAGCGTCGGCACAAGTTCTATATTAAATGTGTTACACCGGGCATTGACAATTCGCGAGACCCCTGAGCGCCCTCGGCCGGAGGGCACGTCGAGTCGATAATCTCAGACTACTTTTCCCTGCAACAAAATGCGATTTGAATGGTATTACATATGTAACGCTACAGTGATCCTCGCCCCGATACAACAGACACGCAATGAAAGGAGGTGGACGTTCGATGGACCTAATAAGGAAACTCGGGGCTTTCGCCTTTGCGAGCAGACTCAAACGCCTCAGTGACCGCATGAAAGCGGATGTGACGATGCTGTACCATCAGCAGGGCTGCGATTTCACCGATAACTGGTTCCTCGTCGGATACATGCTCTCAAAGGTGGAATCGTCGAGCATTACGGAGATGGCCGAAACACTCGGTACGTCTCGTCCCACTCTGAGCCAGATCGTGTGTGACATGGCAGAGCACGGCCTTCTGTCGGTGAAAACGAACGAACGCGATAGAAGGTGCAAACGAATAATGCTGACGGACAAGGGAAGTGAAACGGTCAAGGCGCTCGAACCGGTCTGGGAGTTAGTCGGAGAATGCACCGAAGAGCTGCTCCGAGCGACCGGCCAGGATGTTCTGAAGGCGCTGTCGGACATTGAAAGGAGACTGAAAAAGAAGAGTATGTTTGCCCGGGTGATCAACAAGGTTCCCGCCGCGGGGCATGAACGGCCCTCGACCTGCTGAGCCGGGCGCAAAGAGCAGTCCATTGCCTGCCCAAGCCTTGTGACAGAAGCAGCCCGCGACATCTGTTGAGCCCGGCGATACGATCGCCCGCTATTTACCTGCCGCACAACCACCCGCCATCGACATTGTATCTACCATTTGAGCAGCTCGCGGAGTTTTCCGGCCTGAGAGCGGCTGAGCGGGATGACCGGGCCGTCGCTTCCCCCCATGCGCAGCTGATATCGTCCGCTGAACCATGGAGTTATCTCATGGATCCTCTCCACATTGGCGAGGTATGAGCGATGCACCCTGAAAAACCGGTCGGGACCGAGTTCGCGCTGAAGCTCATCGAGGGACCGGAAACCGGCCTCCCCCTCGAGCTCGCCCGTTACCACGATCACGTCCCCGGCGGATATCGTCGCATAGAGAATATCACTCTCATCGACGAAAACGTGTGAGTCGCCCCGCCGCACGGCGAGACGCCTCGGCGCCGCGCGGATCGTTTGCATCAACGCGGCGAGGTCGGGACCGAGCTCGAGCCCTGTGCGGATTCTCCTGACGTGTTCGATGGCCCGCGCAAGACGATCCTCATCGACAGGTTTGAGCAGGTAATCGACAGCGTGGACCTCGAACGCTTTAATGGCGTATTGATCATACGCCGTTACGAAGATGATCGAGGGAAGCTCACCGGAACCTTTCAGTCTCTCGATCACCTGAAAACCGTCCAGGCCCGGCATCTGTATATCGAGTAGAATGATGTCGGGACGGTGCTCCTCGATGAGCGAAATCGCGGCGAGCCCGTCACCCGCTTCGCCGATGATCTCAAGCCCTTCGATCTTTCCGAGCATTCGTTTCATTTCCCTGCGGGCCGGCCGCTCATCGTCAACGATCAATGCTCTTAAGCATTCGTTATCACGCGCCATGCATGCCCCTTATCGCTCATAGGTCCGTACCATCCGGCAACCTCTTCCTGCCACATATCATTGTATTTATATTTTCTTTGCTCCACGTTCAACCGGCATGCCGATCGAAATCACGGTTCCCTCGCCGGCACTCGATTCGATCTCGAAAGAAGCATTCGCGCCGTATGCAACCTTGAGCCGCTCTCGCACGTTACTGATCCCGATACCCTTCCTGCTATTATCCCTGAATCCCACTCCGTCATCGGAGATGGTGAGTTTCAGCATTTCTCCCTCTCTTTTAGCGCGTATCGTGATCGTTCCGCCGTCGATTTTCGGTGAGATGCCGTGGCGAACGGCGTTCTCGACGAGCGGCTGGAGCAGCATCGACGGCACCTGCACATCAAGCGCCTTGGGATCGATCTCGCGTTTGACGCGGATCTTGTCCGCGCCGAAACGCGCCTTCTCGAGAGTCAGGTAGTCCTCTATAAACTCGAGTTCGCGGCTGAGCGCCGTGAAATCCGTCGAGCCGTGAATGAGCCGTCGAAGAATATTGGAAAGCTTAACCAGTATCTGCCTGGCCTTTTCCGGTTCGGTCCAGAGCAGTGACGTGGCGGCATTGAGCGTATTGAACAGGAAATGGGGATTGATCTGGCGCCTGAGCGCGTCGAAACGCGCCTCGGCGGCCACGGTTCTCTGCTCCTCGAGAAGAACCTCGACCCTCGTGTTGTTCCATATCTTGAGCGGTATCCCGACACACGCGAGCGTCGAAAGCCAGACGCAGATCGTGACCCATACGTGGTCGGTCTGAAACGCAAAGAGCACCGGCGGGAATGTCCTCTCGGCCGCGGCGGTTCTGAGGACATCGAGAAAGAGGACGGATAAAAATATTGCCGCCCTGGAATCCAAGCGTTTCTCGGTCTTCAGTATCTTCAGGGAGCGGAAGATATTATTGAGCGGAAAGGGGGAAAAATCCCAGAACTCCTCCCGGCGCTCGGTTGCCCGCCTGATGAGACCGCCGACGAGGCCGCACGCAACGGTAAATGGTATCGCCGCCCATTCGCCTGTGAGTGTGCCGGGAAGGCCGACGAAGAAGCCTACCGACAAACCGGGCACCATGCCTCCCATGAGCCCGACGATGAAGGTTCCCGAGAGCGATAGATCGAGCCCCTCGTAACCGACGAGCACCCTCCATGCGGCGCCGGCGGTGAGAAGCGAACCGAAAACAATCGCGAACTGCCAGTTTTCCCGTGCATTGCGTCTGTCGAGGAAGATCAGCCGCTTGAAAAAACTCGATGTGATGAGCACTCCCGCGAGACACGCCATGATGCCCATTTTGAACAGAAGGACAAAGAGCACGTACTGATCGCCGGAGAGGGTGATTCCTGTCAACTCGCTCGCCCCTTTCAAAGCGCATTCGCCGCATCCCGGCGGCGGATGCCGCTCCACTCGCTATGCCGGATGCCTCCCCACACGCTGCACCGGATACCTCCCCACGCGCCATGAGGGATATACGAGTATACCCCGTGAAACAAGCGAATCTCAAGGGATTACCGGAGAGCGGGAAGCGTCCTTATAAAAGCAGGCATACTCCCTACCTAGGTAACGGGAGTATGCCCGATGAGAGAGTTAGATTCTCAAGCAATTTTTACCATAAATGGTGATAATAAGTCAAGGAAATTTTACGTCACCGGGCGCCTCGGAAACTCGGGATCGTTTTGTCATTATTGGAGTTGTGGAAAAACAGGGGTAGCGGCGGGGTGTGCACGGCCGACGGCGGTGGCAAGAATTTTGCCACTTTTAGCGGCTTGAATGCCGCAGTTATATAACTATTAGGCCTTCTTTACGGCTACTTCACCGACCTGAACCGACGTGAGCGAGCTTGCCACCACATATATACGCTCATTGTTGCTGTCCGAATCGACGGGGATAATGAAAAAGCCGGGTTTGTTCTTGTTATAGCCGAGGCTCAATCCGCTTAACACCTCTCCGTCGAAGAACTCCACCCTGATCTTGATGCCCTGCAATTTGCTTTCCCCGGCATCCGCGAACTCCTTTAGTTCCCGGTAATCCTTGTCCCCTCCCAACGACTTCACAAAAAAGAGAGCCTTGAGATCGGTCAGTTTGATCTCGAGAACCTTTCCGCTGCCGCTTCCCTCATCGGCGGTGAGGTGGAATGATTCCTTATTCGGAAAGAAATCGTGGGTATACCCTTTCAGGATCTTCCCGTCCCTGAAACGGGCGACGACCTTGTTCCGTTGTCCGAATTCCATCATGAAAGTCCCCCCTTTCGTATTCAACAGCAATAATCAGCGAAATCCGTGCCGATTTGAAATCAAAATGCTGTTTCCTTGCGCCTGCGCTTGTAGCGCTTGCGGATAGCCAGGAAATCCTCCATGTAGATCCCCTCTTTTATATCGGGAAAGGTCCAGGGAAGGATCTGAAACGAGCCGTCCTGATAGAGCAGGACCGGATCGGCGAAAACGCCCTCGCCCATGTAGATCTTCTGCGGACCTTCCTTGAAAGAGGCGAGAACAACCTTGAAGTAGTCCATGTACCCGGAATCGATATTGACCCGGCGGCCGCCGCCGCACTCGAATCGTCTCTCTATCTTGCAAGTGACGTGCTTGATCCGGACAAGATCGGTTGGAGAACGCAAATCCTCGAAGGAAACGATCAGCCGTTCGAGTGAGTGTCCCATTTCGTCTTCATAATAATCCGTTGTGGTGAAAGGATGGGGATTCCCCCGGTAATCGATCGTGCCGAGAACGCGCTCGAGCTCAGGGAAGAGACGTCCCTCGAGATCGAATCCGCTTCCGAAGAGGATCGCGGCGAGATATTTTACCGGTGGTGCTTCCGCGGGTATTCCCGCTCGCGGATGCGGCATGAGCATTTCATCCTTTCCTGCCACCGCGAGTATGCCACGACTGTTTCAACTGTTCGAGGTATTCCCTCGCCTCGGCCGTCAGCGAGCCCGGTATCCCGAACTCCGCCTCGATTCTCGATTCCAACGTCTGCCGAATATTCTCGTTTATCTTCGCATCGCCCTTTCTCAGACGAAGGTGATGGTTCCGGATATAGAGGTGACCCTCGGATGTGAGTCTCGTGAGTTGCAGCGAGTTCATCATCGGCAGCGAAAAAGACTCCTGCCAGTAGCGCATGAAGAGGATGTTGGAGACGGGCGCCGTCTTCACGCGATACCGCCACTTTTTCTCGTTTCCAGTGACCGTAAAGAGGTCGTAGCGCTCACCCATGCGGGGGCGAAGCTCAACCCTCCCGAACGATGTCTCGACGCCGGCGGGCTCTTGAGAGAGGACAACCGGTTCGCCGAGAATATATCCGGGATCTACGAGATACCGCCGGCCCGAGAGGTGCGTGACGAGGGCGCAATGGACATTCGGCCTTTTCATATCGGCCATTACGGGATAGCACCTGAAACCGGCCCCGGAAAGTATCGAACCGAGACAGTATGTCAGCGAAAAACATGTCCCCCCGGTGTGCTGCTCCACATATCCGTTCAGGACCTCCGCCGGCCGCCGAAGGCGCTCTTCGGGGCAGGGCGAGGAGAACTTCCTGATGATCTTCGTGACGTTCTCGTACGGGATATCCGCATAGCACGAGACAATAGCACGGAGCATTTCGAGACTCGCCTCGGTCCCGCGAATCCTGAAATGGTCAAAAAATATATCCTGCGCGCTCTTTTTCGCTGAATCCATATCAGCAGTGATCCCCATTATTTCGATGGCATGCGACACGTAACATAACGTCAAATATTATATCGAGTTCGGTTCGCAGAGCGAGCGTGTAAATTATACAAATATCATAAGGGTATACTGTTGACAATAGCAACACCTTTCCTATATAGTAATCAATCAACTATATTTGAATTCCGGTTTCTACATGTTCTAAGTCACTGCCTGTATTCAGGAAACCCAATCGAAGATAGGGGGAGGAAGGATTCTCATGGAAAAAGTCTCTTTTAAAAAGTTTGGATTTCAGCCGCGGCGCGCCGTTTACATCGAGATCGCCCCGCAGTTAAATAAGTTCGATATCCCCGAAGAAACGCTCAAGATGTACGAGGACTACGACCTCATCTACCGCACCATGTGCGGCATACTGTTCAACTTCGTGCCGAAATCGGGACATCCGGGGGGGAGTATTTCCTCGGGCCGTATCGTGGCGGGGCTCCTCTTCGATTCGATGGACTACCGGATCGGAGATCCCGAATGTCTCGAAGCGGACCTCATCTCGTACGCCGCCGGGCACAAGGCCATGGGGCTCTACGCCATGTGGGGACTCAGAAACGAATGCGCGCGCTCTGGCAAGCCCGATATTCTGCCCGAGGAGAAACACCAGCTGAGGTTCGAGGATCTGCTCGGGTACCGGAGAAATCCGACACAGGAGACCCCGCTCTTCGCGAAGTTCAAAGCAAAACCGCTCGACGGGCACCCGACGCCTCAAACACCATTCATCAAGCTTTCGACCGGCGCTTCGGGGGTCGGCATCCCGTCCAGCTTCGGGCTTGCATTCGGCGCGATGGACACATTCGGCGATGCAGCTCCGCTCGTTCACGTTATCGAAGGCGAGGGCGGAATGACACCGGGGCGCGTGTCCGAAGCGTTCGCCATGGCTGCGACCGCGCAGCTCTGGAACATAAAGCTCCATATCGACTGGAACCAGGCATCGATCGATTCGAACCACGTATGCCGCGACGGCAAAGAACCCGGCGACTACGTCCAGTGGAACCCGATCGAGCTCTGCTACCTCAATGACTGGAACGTCATCTTTGTCGAGAACGGCAAGGATTTCCACCAGGTCCTCGCGGCGCAGCAGGTCGCGAAGGAGCGCCTCAACGACCAGCCGACCGCTGTCGTGTACCGCACCATCAAGGGCTGGAAGTACGGGATTGAGGGCAAGAAATCCCACGGCGCCGGTCATGACTTTTGCTCCGATGCGTACTACGGCACGCTGAAGCCGCTCGAAGACCGGTTTGGCGTGCAATTCCCGCGTTTCGAGGGAGATCAGACGCAGCCCAATATAGAGAAGAACTTCTACGACTCTCTGCTCGTTATACGAAAGATCCTCGAGGACGATAAACACCTCGCCGGGTTCTTCGCCGACCGTCTTGCCGGTGCGGACGAGCGCGTGACAAAGCTCGCGCGGAAGAAGAGAAAGAACGTTCCCGATCTCGGGGCTCTCTATACCGATGCGGTCAAGGCGGAAGAAATACCGAAGGAGTGCCGATTCGAACCGGGTTCCTCACAGACGCTCCGCGCGGCGCTCGGCATCTCGCTCAACCACTTGAACAAGGTGACGAAAGGCGCGTTTCTCGGCGCTTCGGCCGATCTTCTCGACTCGACGAGCATATCGAAACTGGCTTCAGAATTCCCCGAAGGATTGTACAACGCCGTCTCCAATGCCGACTCCCGCCTCATTGCGTGCGGCGGGATATGCGAAGACTGCATGGGGGCATTCATGTCGGGTGTCGCATCGTACGGGACGAACATCGGCGCCGGCTCATCGTACGGCGCATTCATTGCGGCGCTCGAACACATCGCCGCGCGCCTTCATGGCATCGGCCAGCAGTCACGGCAGCATCATCTCGGCGAACCGTACCACACCTTCATGATCGTCTGTGCCCATGCGGGGCTCAAGACCGGTGAAGACGGCCCGACACATGCCGACCCGCAGGCTCTTCAGCTGATCCAGGAGAATTTCCCGAAGGGCGTGCTCATCACTCTCACGCCGTGGGATCCGAACGAGATCTACCCGATGCTCATCACGGCGCTCAAAAAGCGCCCGGCGGTTCTCGTTCCGTTCGTAACGAGACCGAACGAGGTGATAATCGATCGCGAAGCGCTCAAGCTTCCTCCGGCAACCGAAGCGTGCAAGGGCGTCTACGCAATGCGTAAGGCGGATCCCAAAAAGAAGCCGTACCACGGCACGCTCGTCCTTCAGGGGGGCGGCACGACCAACACCTTCGTCACCGAAGTGCTGCCGCGCATTGATGAAGCGGGCTTGAACATGAACATCTTCTACGTATCGAGCGCCGAACTATTTGATCTGCTGCCCGAATCGGAGCAGGAGAAGATCTACCCCGAAGAGCTCGGCCGTGAGGCGATGGGGATAACGGGGCTTACCCTGCCGACGATGTACCGCTGGGTGACATCGAACGAAGGACGCCGCCGCACGGTGCATGCATTCAAGCACGGACAATACCTCGGCAGCGGCAAGGCGCACAAAGTCTTCGAAGAAGCCGGGCTCCACGGAGACGGCCAGTGGAAGGCCATAAAAGAATACGCCGATTGGATGGCACAACAGTCAAAATAAGAATCATGACATTTGCCGGCCGGATGGCGGCGCAGTCAAAACAGCACTCAAGAAATCCACCGGCCGGATGGCGAGGAGAACAAAGTAGCGCCCATTGCAGGAAGCAATAAAATTTAAATAAAGGGGAGCCTCTCACTGGCTTCCCTTTATACCTAGATGTAAGCAACACATCACAGGACGAAAATATATTTACATTTCTCGGTAAAATTATCGGGAAGTCCGGTTGAACTTGATTTCCATGCTGCAATAATAGCTTGCAGCAATTTCCGCCACTCAAATCTCGATCTCCCGAAGATTATTATCTGAAGCTCCCATAATCGATTCCATGCAACCGGCCGTGTCGCATATCTTGATTAAAGATAATTCTCCCAATACGTTATCCGGGATCTCGGCCTGCCATCATTCTTAATGACCACCTTCCGCCTATCCGTGAACCAAGTTCTCCGGTTTATACTCGTTTGAGGCATAATATTTGCTCCGTATCAAATCGAGTAATAGCATACAGGAAAACAAGTTTCGAAAGTCACAATATGTTATTTCGACGAACTATAAGAAAGGATTGATACTCCATGCTCAACCATGGAGTAAACAAAGTACCCGAATAATGCAGGTGTACACATGATAAAAAATCGACGAAAAAAAGCGGGATTCACGTTGGTCGAGCTCATGATAGCCGTTTCGATTCTGGGGCTCGTGATCATTCTGTCGGTGCCGAACTTCAGCCGTTTCATAAACACATGGAGACTCAAGGGAGAGGCGGAGCAGTTCGGCGTTGCTCTGAGAACCGCCCGATCCGTCGCCGTTATGAAAAACATCGACGTGGTGTTCTCATTCAACGCGAATAACAACACCTACTCATATTTCGAAGATAAAGACAGAGACGGCAGTATCGACAGTGATGAGTATGAAAGTGCAATACACGAGTTGCCGGCCACTGTTTCAATCGTCGCCTACACGCTTTCCAGCACGGTTCTGACTTTCGGGAGCAAGGGAAACACCCGGGAAACCGGGACAATTACCCTGAGAAATACTGATAACGAGATAAAAACCATCAGGATCTATGGAGGAACGGGAAATATCACGATCGAATAAAAGGGAGACTGTTTCCATGTTGCAGACACAAAAAGGCATAGGCTTGGTCGAGATTATTATTGCAATGCTTATATTCGCTATTGGGATATCTGTAGCCCTTCGAGTGCTGCCGGTCAGCAATACGGCGACATCACGCGCCAGAAATCTCACCGTTGCCACAAACCTTGCGCAGGAGAAAATCGAAGAGCTCATGAGTTCGCCATTCAACAGCGCCGATCTCTCGGCAGGCGATCATACCGATACGCAGAATCCGCTGCAACGTCACTTCACCCGCTCGTGGAGCGTGACTGACGATGTGCCGGTGTCCGATATGAAACGCGTCGCCATAACGGTTAGTTTCTCGTCGGGTAGCAACGATAGTACCGTAACACTCACAACGTACATAACTTCAAGGCGGTAACACCCATGAAAAACGCCAAACGCAAATGTTCCTCGTCGGGATTCACGCTCATGGAATTAGTCGTGAGCATATTAATCGTGGGAGTTGTCCTCCTCGGATTTGCAGGGATTTTCGCCCTGTTCCAGAGAGGATCAACGCGAACAGGAGAGTATTCCCTTGCGCAGCAGAACTGCCGCATCGCCCTTGATTACATCACCGACCATCTCAGACAGGCCGGATCACAAACAGATAATTTCCGCGGACAACGTCCCCTCGTGCATGCCGGGCCTTACCAAATCGTTATAAATGCCGATATCGACAATGGTCGGACGATCAACGGCATGAGTCCGCTTACGACGATAAATCTCTCCACAGCGCCCAAAACGGTTCCTGTTTCCGGCACGATCCTTTATCAGCCCATTGGCGATTATCAATCGGATGCCGAAACCATTGTTTTCACGATCGACTCCAACAACGACGGGATCATTTCCAACAGCGATCGAGGTGATGATCCCGAAGAAAGCGGTCTCAACGAGAATCTGTTTGTCCTGAAAATGGTCACGTACGGGTATGGCGGCGGCGGCTCCAATGAAGTCAGAACTTCCAACGTTGCCATTATCCGCGGGCCAAATCTGGCGCCTACGTGGATTATCCCCCAACCGTTGTTCCAATACCACTATGACCACGATGATAATCCTTCGACTTCGGACAAACTCTGGGGAGATACGAACAATAACGGGGAACTGGAAACCAGTGAAATCACCGGGCTGACACCCATGCCAAAGAGTCAGCTCAATAAAATCCGCCGGGTGAAGATTACAGCGATAAGCGAGTCCAACAAATACGACAAGAGATATGAAACAAACGGCGGCTTTATGAATATGACGATGACCTCCGAAGTTCACCTGAGAAACATGGCAATCGTAAGCGGCATGATTCGTGGCATGGTTTTTCATGACGCCGATAAAGATGGGGCGATTGATCCTGGAGAAACGGGGATTCCCCACGTGGAGGTTCGTCTGGCGGGACAGAACCGGAGCGTTCTCACGGACAACTACGGTCAGTTCTACATTCCGCTTCAAGCCGGTGATTATTCAATCCAGGAAGTCGATCCCCCTAATTATTCATCAACCACGTCGAATCTCGTTTCCATCACTCTCGCTTCGGGACAGACGGCGGTGGTCAACTTCGGAGATGTCTCGAATGCGCCGATCGGCGTGATCTGCGGAACCGTTTTCGATGATGAGGACAAGGATGGATTCCGGGATTTTGGCGAGTCCGGCATCAAAAATGTTTCGATTTCACTGGATAACGGATCCCAAACCGTTACCGGCGCCAACGGGTATTATTCGTTCATTGCCAGCCAGGGCTCCTACATGGTCGTTGAAACGGATCCGCCCGATTACTCCTCGACAACGCCAAATTCATTTCAGGCCAATATTGTAGCCGCGAATGACACGGTGACGATTAATTTCGGGGACTGTTTTGGTTTCTTCAGTGGAACGCTCGAAGGATATGTGTATCTCGATGAAAACGAGGATGGCATTCGCAATTTCAGAGAAGAGGGATTGCCCAATACCACTATCCTGCTTTCCACCGGCGACTCCACCATGACCAATGCGGTGGGACTGTATCGGTTCAATGTCGAACCCGGCATGTACTCCGTTATCGAAAGGGATCCGGTTGGATATACATCGACAACCGTGAACAAGTATGTAGACATCCCCATTGTTGCGGACACAACCGTCATTCGCAATTTCGGAGATATAGTCAAGGAAGGAATGGAATTTGTCGAAATCTATATCTCCAACTCGGAGCGCGTGCTCTCTGTCAGGGCCATCGATCTCAGGGAAGATGAGCTGAGCGATCAGGATATCGTGGTTGGAACGGCGCTCCATGGTGAGCTGGGCAATATGCTCATCTTCCACAATAACTGGGAAAGCGCGATAACGCCGATCGGCGAGCTTTTCAACTCCAATCCATCCTACTATAGAGATGCCGGAGACAACATCAATTCAATATGCACGTCCGATTTTACCAGAGACGGAACGCCGGATATTCTCACCGGGCTGGACAACAGCACGCTCCGGAACATACAGATCTGGTTCATGCGTGAAGGCGGAGCCCCGAATTTGACTCCCGATGTCCAGTATCTCGCGACTGGTCTGAACGAGGTCATGGACAGCGAGCCGGCCGATCTGGACCTGGACGGCAATATCGACCTCGTCGTCGGCCTGAAATCGCCTATCGGATCAACGGGAGCCTTCGAAACCTACAGGGGAAATGGAGACGGGACCTTTGGTCATTGGCAGTATGTCGTAACCGCGGGGTCCGCAGGTGAAATTTTTCTCAGCGAGATATGGGCCATTGCGACCGGAGATATCGACGGAGACGGCGACGCGGATGTCGTCGTCGGATCTCACATCAATACTTATTACGGTTATATCGACATCTATCTCAACGTCGGGTATGCATCGGGAGACTTTGCATGGCACTCGAGATATCGCTCGATTGGCGCCATCAACGACCTGAAGCTCGTTGATATGAAGGAAGACGACGGTGGAGATCCCGATATCATCGCCGCGACTTCCTCCCACGACAATGCGGGAATGGTGCTGCTCTGGCTGAACACGAACGGCGTCTTCGGCATGCCCGATACCACCGGATACAGCTTCGGGCCCGAAGTCACGGCGAACTGGCCCGACGACTATGTCGACGGCGACGGAGAGGTTCTGAGCCTGGCTATATTGAACATCAACAATGACGTATTTCCCGATGTGGCATACGGCACTAGAAGCTCGTCCGCTTACACGGGAAACCTCTATGTCTTGCCGACCTATGGCACGTTGCCTGTCGGCGGACAAAAGATCAACCGCATCTTGTCGGGTGAGATCGTCTCACTGTATGTGACTGACTTCAACAAGGATGGCAGCTCCGATATTGTTGCCGGAACACGCTTTTCGGCGGTGCAGGGTAAAATCATCGCCTTTTTCGGCAGGAAACTATAACCAGGTGCTCATTGAATGTCTCGGAAGGACTGGTGAGTTATGAACAGCAGAATCATCGACAATCTAAAAGGTGAGAGCGGGAATGTTCTCATAATCACAATACTTATCATGTTTGCAATCTCGGTTATTGGCGCAACATTGGCCATGGTCTCTTCTATGGATCTGAAAATATCGGGTAACCAGCGAAGGACCACGCAGTCTCTCTTCGTGGCGGAAGCAGGGATGAATGAAGCTATCCACAGGCTGTCGCTTATCGATCCAACAGTCGTGACCATCGCCGGCTGGTCGGGAAACGCGGCTATCGGCGACAGTGAGCCATACAATCCGAATTGGATGGCCCGTATATACCTCACGAAGCCCGCCTCCGCTCCGCCGGGCAACGCGAATATTTATTCGACCGGCACCCTGCAAAATCCCTCCCAGCCGTATCTCGATTACAGCGAGGCAACTGGAACTGACGGCGTGCTCACAATCGAGCACAAATGGCGCGACCTGGATAGTGACGGGTCAAAAGATCCAGGCGAGATCGTTCGGTATGATCCGATGAAGATTCCTCCCGAGAACTTCTCTTCGGGTTTTCCAGTTGAAGTCATCACCGTAACGGGCAGGGCGGGCGACGGCCGCAGGATGATTCAGGCCGAAGTCACGAAGAGAACGCTGATTATCCGGACGCTCGGCGCGTTGTATTGCGATAAAGCCATAAAATTGAAGGGTAACTGCGATTTCTGCGGATACAATCACGACATCAACATCCCGTCCGGCACAAAACCGAACGCATGTAATGCATTTCACCTCGGCAGCGGACATCTGGCGGGCGTCACGACCACCGGTGACTCGGTCAGGGTCAAGGGGAGCGCGAATGTCGCGGGGGATCCCCACCCGATCGATAATGCCTCCACGAATCCCTTTTATTCCCTCTCAGAAGTGCTCGGCGTTACCGATGCCGAGCTGACAAGGCTTCTCGGCCAGGCAAATAACACCTCCATCACGAATCCGCTCAACGGCATCACGTATATAGACGGAGACGCTTCTATCAACAGCAATCTCGTCGGTGAGGGACTCATCTATGTCACCGGCGATCTGAGCGGTAATGGAGATTTTCGATACAAAGGTTTGATCTACGTCGAAGGCGATCTCAAGATTACCGGTGGTCCGTGGATACTCGGTTCGGTGATCGTCAGGGGTAAATCGGACTGGAACCTCAGCGCCGGCAACGCCGCTGTTCTCTACAGCAGGGACGCCATCATGACTGCGCTGAGCAGCGCTATGCCCTGTATGGTGTTATGCTGGCGGGAATTGTAGGGCACCGCTTCCCGCCGGTTGGACGGCGAAGAAACTCGCGTTGCAACCATTCCACACAAATACCAAGAGGGGGGGGGCTTTGATCAGCCCCCCCCTTTCATCTTGCCAATTGCCAAGTTGGTCTATCAGTGCTTCCGCACCGGCGTTTCGTAGTCGTAGTTACGCGGATTCTCGGCGATCTTTTCGCGCAGGAACTCCACCGCTATACTCTGAAGCTTATGCTCCCTTCCTCGCATGAATCGAGGCACAGGCCGCAGGCGAAACAGTCGGGACGCACCCGCTTTCCTTCGACGATCGAAGACATGGCAAGGCACGGGGCTTCCTCTATGCACTGATTGCAATGCGTGCAGGTATCACTATCGACCTTGATCCTCGCGAGCGATGCATGCTCGAGAATCCACGTAAGGAGACCGAGGGGACACAGGAAGTAGCAGAAGGGCCTCCACAAGAAAAGCGACACTGCGATGGTCCCGCTAATAATGGCGATACCCATCAGATCAAACTGCCAGTGGAGAAACTCGAAGGGATTAACGTACTCGTAAATCTCCCTGCCCGCTGCGAAGGCAACGATTACGAATGCCACAAAGACGACTATTCTGACGGCGTTCGCCACCTTGAAGGGAACCTTGGCCTTCAGCCTTTTCGACAGTGGTATGCGGTGCACAAGCTCCTGGAGCGCTCCGATCGGGCAAACCCACCCACAGAAAAGCTTGTTACCGACAATCGTAAGCACGGCAACAACGAGAAGCGTTACCCAGAAAACGACGGGGATCACGCGCCCCCTGTCGAGAAACAGGAAGGGCTTCGTCATCGCACAAACCGGGCTCGGGTGCAACCCCATGCCGCGAGCGAAGTTCCCGAGCGGCAATACCGAAATCACCGAGAAAACAAAGAAAATGACGGGAAGAAATGCCAGGCGGAGCCCGCTGGTAAAGCGCGCCTTCGCTAAAAGCACAAAGCCGATAGCTGCGAAGATCGCGGACATCCAGTACCGCGGGAACGAAAGGATATCCCAGAATCCGAGCTTTCTCCTCGCCATACCCTCCTCATCGGCCAGCACAAGAGCAAAAAACGCAAGAATCACCAACACCGCCAGGACAACCGCAACATTCGTCCTGAACTTCACCGATCGATTATCCAGCCGCATATCCTCTCCCCTGTTGGACTGATAGAACTATCATATGCTCTTTTATATATAATAGACGCACAATGTACCAGCCACTAATTGAAAATAAAATCCAAATAATGATCTCTGAAACATGACCCCTCAGGATACCCCTCAGAATACTTTGTAATTTCCCGATCCGTGAAACACTGCTATAATCCGCCGCGTATCTCACAGTAATACAACCCCGGATATGCTGCCTTTCAAAAGGAGGCCTTCCATTGAAATCAACGAAAATCCTGCTCGTCACGACACTCGTAATGATCGTCGCATCGGCCTGGTTCGAAGGGGCATCAGCGAACGGAGCGGATACGCTCGCGCCGTTCACGCCGCCGCTGCGAGGCGAGCTCATCAGGCAGCGTTTCGTCGCCGATGTCGACGACGCGGCGGCTCTCTATGTCAACCCCGCCGGACTCGGGGCGAGAAAGAACTCCTCGACGCTGCTGCAACTCACCTATTCCTACAACCGCCTCACCGAGCTCCCGCTCGCGGTGTCATTTCCCGGTCTCGGGCTCGGGTACATGTATCAGAATAATGAATTCTACCGATCGAATTCGTACTCACTCGGATTGGGTTTTCCGCTCATTCGTCAGTTCTACATCGGGACCTCGCTGAACTGGCACCATACCGATCTCGAGGAAAGCCGTTCGCCGTTTTCCGTCGATGTCGGCTTCTTGACGAGGCCCCACCGGTATCTCTCGCTTGGCGGCGTCTGGCACAACACCAACCGGCCCCGTTTCCACACGGGACGGCTCGAGGATTTCTTTACCGGCGGCATATCCATCCGGCCGATGACCGAACGATTCACGATCTCCGGTCAGGGAACGTTCGACGAAGGCGCAAAGCCTGCCTGGCTCATCGGCGGACGCCTCGCAATCGTGCCGGGACTCGAGCTCTTCGGCTCATACGAACGAGACTACAAATACTGCGGCGACGATCCATACGAGGAATTCACCGCCGGGTTGCGCTTCACGTTTGCGCATTTCAGGACGAGCGGCTCGACACGCTCGCGTATCGGCGGCGATTTCGAATACAACAGAAACACGCTGACGTTTGAAAAATCGAGCTCGTTTTTCACGGAAGCGATCTACCATAAAAAACGATACGCGGAGATCACGCTGAGCGGCAACTATATCGACGAAGGCAGAGCGGCGATCTTCGCGGGTGGGAACACGAAGAACCTCCATAGAATCTTGCGGGAACTCGAGAATGTTCGCAAAGACCCTGATGTGCACGGACTGTTGCTCAAGATCGGCGCCCTCGAGGGCGCCTTTATCGGCCCGGTGACCGGCAACCTCTGCGAAATTCGCGAAGCGGTGAAAGACGTGCGTAAAGCGGGGAAACCGGTCGTCGCCTATCTCGTCGAACAGGGCATGGCCGCCGAGCTCTACATCGCTTCCGCTACGGATGTGATCGTTGCACCGCGCGAAGCCCCTATCGGTATGATCGCCGTATCACTCGAGCTCAATCGCCTCAAGCGCCTCTTCGCCAAGCTCGGGATCGATTGGGATTGGTACACGGCGGGCGATTACAAATCGACGTTCCACACGCCCTATACCGACACGACGACGGCGTTACAGGAGGAGGAGCTCCGCTCTCTCGTCGAGGAATCGTACCGGCTTCTTGTCGAAGCGATCGGCGAAGGGAGGGGTATCAGCAAGCAGAAGATGCTCGAGATAGCCGACGGACGAGTTTATATGCACGAAGACGCGGTGAAGATCGACCTCGTCGACGTCGTCGGCTGGGAAGACAATGCGCGTGAAGAGCTCGGCAAGCTCACCGGCGCGCGCGAGCCCCGAAGGATCCGTACAACATCGATCGCCCGGAGAAAGTACTGGACCGAGCGATGGAAGCCCGCGCCGGTCGTGGCCGTCGTCGGGGCGTACGGATCGATACGATCGGGGAAGAGCAAGAGGGATATCTTCCGCGGCGGCAGAACGATGGGCTCCAGGACGATCGTCAAGCAACTCAGTGCGGCTGCGGGCTACCCGGGCGTCAAGGCGATCGTCTTCCGTGTCGACAGCGGCGGCGGCTCGGCACTGGCGAGCGACGAGATCCTGAAAGAAATTCGCCGCATACAGCGGGAGGTCAAGATTCCCGTCATTATCTCGATGGGGAACATCGCCGGCTCGGGCGGATACTGGATCTCGATGTACGGCGATGCCGTCTTCGCCGATCCGTTTACCATCACCGGCAGCATCGGCGTCGTATTCGCCAAGCCCGTCTTACAGCGGCTCTACGAAAAAATCGGTGTCACGAACGAGGTCTTCAAGGTCGGAGAGCACGCCGATGCGCTATCGGCGCGGCGCATGATGACCGAAGAGGAACGGGGATACCTCGGAGAGCTGATCGACGGGATGTACGAATATTTTATCGAACAGGTCGCAGAAGGAAGGAAGATGGATCCGGATGAAGTACGAAAGCTTGCTGGAGGCCGTGTCTACTTCGGCACTCAGGCGCTCGAAATCAATCTCGTCGATCGCATCGGGGGCCTGAAGGACGCCGTCGAGTACGCCGCAGAGGAATCGGGCATAGCGGATGACTACCGCATGGTATATTTCAGAGCATTTCCCCCATCGTTCTTCAACCTGGATATGGGCGGCACGGCGCTCAATTTCATGTGGGATCTTAAGAAGCTCTGGCCCCTATCGGATGATCACTTCGATGAGTCGCTGACCATGTTTAAATAATATTCGGGAAGCACGCTGAAAGGCAGTTTACACCCGGCGGCAAGGCACGTTTCGGGCAGAGCGGTCGTTCTCTTGCCGGCATACCTGTTCAACGAGCCGCAGCAGGTTCAGCCCAAGAATCTTCTCGATATCCTCGTGCGAATACCCCCGCCCGGCGAGCTCCGCCGTTATCGCTGGAAGTTTCGAAACGTTTTCCAAGCCAACCGGTGTCTGCGAGATTCCGTCGAAATCCGAACCGAGGCCGACATGATCTACGCCTGCAATCCGGACCGCGCAGTCTATGTGATCGACGAGAAGCGATAACTCGGGCAACGGGATCTCGGCCGCCCTGTTCTGCATTGCGTGCCACACCTCTCGCCAGGCCTTTTCCCTGTTTCCACCGTACTCCGCGGCTAGCTTCTCCACCTTTGAGCGAGCCTTGTCGCAGAGAACGCTCACCCGATCGAAATATTCCTTGTCGAGAAATCCGGTAAAGTAGTTCACGCACAACACGCCGCCATTCTCCCCCAGCGCCCGGAGCTGATCGTCGCTTACGTTTCGGGGAACATCTGCGATGGAACGCACGCATGAGTGGGAGACGAGTACGGGGTTTTTTGTAACTTCGATCACATCGAAGAATGTGCTGTCTGAAACGTGTGAACAATCGATGATCATTCCCAGCCGGCCCATCTCACGAACGACATCGCGGCCGAGCTCGTTGAGACCACCCCACTTCATCGTATCGGTCGACGAATCAGCCCAGTTGTTCGTGTT
>CBDUQN010000035.1:0-29797 GCA_965369375.1 uncultured bacterium
CTTTGTACCCATATGGGCGGATTATACATTTATCTCTCAGGCCTGCATAGCAGTCCTTCGAGATTGTGCCATTCATCCCCATGCTTGAAAGCATGGGGTTTTCTGGCAAAGATTTATAAAACCGATCGCCAGAACGGCGGCTATGCAGCCCGGTGTCAGTCGAGGGAATACTGATCGAACTCTCGTATCCGGACTGTTTCTGCCTCTCTTGTGCGGTTTTTTATCAGTGTGATTCTTCGTCTCGCTGATTTCTGATTCCTGGTCGCTAATCAGATCTTCTTTCAGCCAATGCAGTTGCTTCGCAAATGCACGTTCAAACGCAATTCCCAGGCGGGAACGCGCGGATACGCCGGACCCGAAGATCGCCGAGTATCCGATCGCAAAATAGGCGGGAATCACGGGAATGGAAAAACGCGGAAGGTGAAATACGGCGCACCCCGCCAGGAAAAGGCCGAGGGAATACATAAGAAACGCCCACTGTCTCCTCGTTGGAGGAACGAACAGGAGTCTCAGGAATCCGAGCAATGCCAGAAACCCCGTGAAGAATCCCAGCGTATGACGCATATCCAGCCATAAATGCTCGGGAATATTGGTGAGATAGTGTTTGATGAAATAAACAGGATCGTGAAGAAAAAGCGTGCCGAGAGATGAGAAGCCTCCCTCCGGCAACCGGGCGGCATTGGCGCCACTGTAGAATTCCGCTACAACGTTTTCCATATTTCGAGTTGCTAGCATGCTCCCCGTTTCGAAATAGTTCGCGGCAAACCACGGAACGCATGTGACGATGAAAACGGCCAGATAGACCAGATATACTGAAATGCGGCGCTTCCAGGGCCGATTCCCGGGATTAATTATCAGAAGAACAAGGAACGTGGAAAACGGGAGAAAGATGCCGTTGTATCTCGTGAGGAAAGCCAGCGCACTGACAAAAGCCCCGCAAACCAGGCGGTACCAGGACAGTTTCTCGGCGAGAACCAGGCTGATTGCAAGGTAGCAGAGGAGGAAAAAAAGCATATCGGAGGAAGCTTTGTGGGCCTGCAGGAAAAACTCGAGAACAAGTGATACGGATATCATTGTGAAGCATGCAACGAGACGATTAAAGACCCTCATTAGTAATCGGTAAATAATTATCAAGCTGATGGCCGTGCAGAGAATATTGAGAACAATCGCATTGCGGTACCAGTCACCCCCAAAGAAATGAATGAAGACAAGTGCAAAGGAGTATATCGGACCCTTGTAGGGATAGTTCGCAACCGAGAAATTTCCCTTCCACGTCTCCTGAGCCGCAACAACGAGGTCACCGTAAAAGTCGGTCTCGACACCGATATCTCCGATCGGAAAGAACGACAGATGGATTGCAAGAGCGATGAGTGCATAACATGCCGCATACAACACGGGAAAAGCGCGATCAAAAGTGAAAGTTGGTTTGAAAAATCTTCCCTCCTTCATTGTGCCCTTTGATTTCTCCGGTTTCTTTTGATTTCTCTTCTTGACCATTCTCTAACTATTTCCTTTTCTCGGCGGCCACGCGTACCGGCCCGCACGGATCAAATCCGGCGGGCTCATCGAAAAATCGACAACCGTGGATGGAAGCGCGCTTCCCCTACCTCTGCGGGACATATAAGCGGCAAGCCCTGGAAAGGCTCTCTGAATATCCCGAATTCTCGTCGCGGTTTTCCTGCCCGATTTATTGGCGCTCGTCGAGATAATCGGCTCGCCGACCATCTCGATGATCATTCGGAGTTCGGAGAGATCCGGTACCCGCACGGCAATCGTACGATCGCCGGTGAGCAGGGAACCGACGCGCTTCGAGGCTGCAAGAATTGCGGTCAGGGGGGCAGGCCACGCCTTTGACAGGATTTCTCTCGCGTCAGCCGGCCATGAGGAAACGAGGGTGTCGACCATCGCCAGATCGCAGGCGAGAAGGATGAATCCTTTCCCCCTCTTCTCTTCGCCTTTTATATCGAGGATTTTCTCTACGGACGCAATCCGTGATGCTGCGCAGTGGAACCCGTACACCGTATCAGTCGGAAGAACCGCGATCCCGCCGGATCTGAGCAGAACCGCGATCTTCTCTGCACTCTTTCGATCGAGGTATCCCGTTACCGGTTTCTCCATGCCTTTCGCGTCTTCTCGAGCGCTTTGGTGAGTGTTTCGTCGCGAAGCGAGATTATCTCCGCCGCCAGTATCGCCGCGTTTCTCGCACCCGCCTTTCCCACCGCCACGGTCGCGACGGGGATACCGGGCGGCATCTGTACAATAGACAGCAATGAATCGATTCCCCCGGGAAGCCCGCTCGCAATCGGCACGCCGATAACCGGCCGCGTCGTCAGCGACGCGACGAAACCCGGCAATGCGGCGGACATGCCCGCCCCCGCAATGAAAACGTCGACTCCCCGTTCGATAGCTTCCGCCACATAACGCCTGGTGCCTTCGGGATTCCGATGCGCCGATGAGACTTTCAGCTCGCATTTCAATCCGAGCTTCTCGAGTTCCCCAACACACGCCTCCATGACATCACGATCGGATTCGCTTCCCATTATCACAGCAACATGCAGTTCACTCATTGATTGGAACTCCTTTCAACGCAACGATAATCAATTCCGAGGCCGGCGGCGCTCCGGACGAGGATCGCATTACGAAGTGCCCTGCAGGCTCCTCCTGCCGATATCACGCCGGTAAAAGCTGCCGGTGAACGAAATCCGTTCGACTCCACGGTAAGCCTTCTCCAGCGCCTCCTGTAGCGTTGGCGCAACCGCGGTAATCCCTAGAACTCTCCCCCCGGAAGTCTGAATCTTCCCATCGCCCAAGACCGTCCCGGCATGGAAGACGATGCATCCATTCTCGCGCGCCTCATCGAGCCCCGTTATCGAATACCCTTTCTTGTATGAACCGGGGTACCCTCCGGATGCAACAACGACACACACGGCGGAATCCGTGCTGTTCGAGAACTGCACATCAGCCAGGTTGCCCTCCGTCGCTTCGAACATCACATCGAGGAGATCTCCCTCGAGAAGGGGAAGTATCACCTGCGTCTCCGGATCGCCGAACCTGCAGTTGTATTCGAGCACCTTCGGGCCCTCTTCGGTAATTATGAGACCGAAATAGAGAACACCGACACCCGCTATCCCGTCCCGTTCCATTCCCGAGAAGGTCGGCTCGATGATAGTGTGCCGGATCCGTTCCATCATTTCCGGCCCCGCTTTCGGTACGGGAGCATACGCTCCCATCCCTCCCGTATTCGGTCCCTCGTCGTCCTCATACGCTCGCTTATGATCCTGAGACGGCACGAACAACCGGTACGTATTCCCGTCGAAGATGGAAAGAATGGAGATCTCATCACCGCTCAAATACTCCTCCATGACGATGCGATCGCCCGCAGAACCGAAAGCATGATCCTCCATTATCGTTCTGACCGCCTTGGCTGCATCTTCCTTCGATTGCGCTATCAGAACGCCCTTGCCGGCCGCGAGTCCGTCCGCCTTTATAACGAAGGGAGGAGTGCCCGAATCGATGGCTGCAAGCGCTTTATCAGGATCGTGAAAAACGGAAAAATGCCCTGTCGGAATGGCATGGCGCTCCATAAACTCCTTTGCCCGGACCTTGCTGCCCTCCAGCTGGGCGCCCTTTGAATCGAATCCGAAAATTCTCAAATCTCTCGATTTGAAAAGATCCGTTATTCCTGCGACGAGCGGCGCCTCCGGTCCGACAACGGTCAGATCGATCCCCTTCTCGATGGCCAGATCGAGAAGCTTCCCGGTATCTTCGGCGCTCACGGGGACACATTCCGCGAGCTCGGCTATCCCGGCGTTGCCCGGCGCTGCGTATATCTTCTCAACGCGCGGAGATTTGGAAATCTTCCAGACGAGCGTATGCTCTCTTCCTCCCCCGCCAATTACGAGAACCTTCATAATGCTGACTCTCCTCCTAACCCTGAATCAAAGCTCGAACTTCTCGATGTCACAAAGAGAATCGGATATCGGCTTCCCTCGGCGATACGTTGCCCGTGCGTGATGAAAATTAGAGTACTGAGCCGCATACATGTGCGTTCTCATCAATGTCGGAATCTCGACCTTCTTCGGGCACGAATCCATGCATGCCTCGCACTGCCGGCAGAATCCCATGCCGACCGTGACCTCGTTGTCCGAGAGAAGCTTCTTCTCCTCATCGCTGTATTCGAGATCATGAGCGACCGAGAAATTCTATTGCTGCGACGAGTTTCTTGTCGTCGGCCAACGTGAAATTGATCGCCGTCAAGACGACATCCCATACACCTGTTTCCACGGCTTCATTGATGATCTCCGCCATCTTCGTATGGGTCGAGACACCGATTTTCGCTGCGCTCCACGTCAACCTCCCTTGCTACACGTGCGCCCCGTCCCCTCCATTGAAACACGTTTGGGCGTGTAATAGCATTAAAAATCATAACTCTAACGATGTCAATAGCTTGATTGACTCAGTGAAGGCCGTCTAACCTTTTGAGCCTTCACTGAGTTTGTAGAGAATAGGGACGACAATGAGTGTGAGAAAGGTTGACACGATCAGCCCCCCGATAATCGTCCATCCCATCGGGGCCCAGAGCGTTCCGCCGCCGATCGTGAGCGGAAGCAGCCCGCAGACGGTGGTCGCCGTGGTGAGTATGATGGGCGTGAAACGGGCTTCCCCGGCTTCCTTCAGAGCGCTCAACAGATCTTCACCGCTGCTGCGGAGCTTGTTCGTGTAGTCGACGAGAATGATCGAATTGTTGACAACGATCCCTACGAGACTCGTTAGGCCGACAAATGCGGTGAACGAAAAGGAGTGGCCCGTTATGAGGAGCGCGATGATCGAGCCCACGATGGCAAGCGGGATCGCCGAGAAGACGATCAGAGGTTGCCGGTATGAGCGAAACTGGAGGACGAG
This sequence comes from uncultured bacterium, assembly GCA_965369375.1. Classification (GTDB taxonomy): domain Bacteria; phylum Krumholzibacteriota; class Krumholzibacteriia; order Krumholzibacteriales; family Krumholzibacteriaceae; genus CBDUQN01. The sequence continues at coordinate 4,903 of CBDUQN010000035.1, forward strand.
AACGCCGAAGATCGCAATGAGCGCAGTAACGACCGCCCGCATCAAACCCTGGAAGGACTCCTCGCGGCTCTCGAGCTCACCGCCGTATGTGTACCGGCAATCACTCGGCAGGGTACATTCCTCGAGCTTGGCGATCACCTCTTTTGTCACACGGTCCACCGAGTAGCCGCTCAGGACATCCGCCGTGAGCGTCACGCTGCGCTCGAGAGCGTAATGGTTGATCTCGTTCGGCGTGGCCTTGAATTCTATCGTCGCCAGCTGCTTGAGGAGGATCTGTTCGCCCGTAACGGAAGCTACCCTGATGCGATCGAAATCATCGAATTCCGGCTTCTCACCAATGGGCAGGCGCACAACGATATTATACTCTTCGCCCTCGGAATCCCGGTACTTCGAAACGGTAAGCCCGGCGATTCCCGCGCGGACTACACGATCGATTTCTACGAGCGGCACGCCGAGCATCGCCGCTTTCACCCTGTTGATGTTTACATGCAGATCTGTTTTCGATGTTCGCAGCGGATTCTTGACATTGACCGTGCCTTCGGTCGATTCGATGATCTCCTCTACGATGCGGGCGTTATGCCGCAAAGCGCCGAGGTTGTTGCCGAGCATTCGAATTGCTATCGGGGCTTCCACCGGGGGACCCTGCTCGAATTCCTTCACCTCTATCTCGGCCCCCGGGTAGCCGGAGAACTCGTTTCGGAGATCCCGGACAAGCGTCATTATTGATTTGGAGTCTATATCGTGCAGTGTAACAAAGATCTGTGCATGCGTGCTGCGTTCGCTCTTTGGAAATACGTTGTAGTAGATCTTCGGGTTACCGTGTCCGACATTCGCCGCGTAATACCGAACCCCGTCGGTATGCTCGAGAACGGATTCTACATACCGAGCCACCTCGTCCGTGCGATCGAGACTGGTGCCTTTCGGCGTATCGATATTGACCATAAGCTGTTTTTTCCCCGACTTGGGAAAGAGGCTGAAACCGACAACGGGAAACAGCGCGAGGCTCGCAACGAATATCACGAGTGACGTGACGAGCACCCGTTTTGGCCGCTCGAGCGAAAAGGCAAGCATCCTCCGGTATCTATTCTCGATAAACCGCTGTATCAGCTTGCCCAGCAACCCGGCCCGTTTCTCGGGAGATACCTTCAAGAACCGTGACGATAGATACGGAGTCAGTGTCAGCGAAATAAGCAGCGATGCGGTTAGCGCGAATATTACCGTCAGCGGCATACTCCTTATGAAATTCCCTGTCATCGTTTGAAGCATGGTGAGCGGCGTGAATGCGAGAAGTGTCGTCACGGTGGCGCTGACGATCGCCCACCCGACCTGCTCGGTGCCCCGAACGGCGGCTTCCGGGCCGGAGTGTCCCGCCCTCAGGAATCGGGAAACGTTCTCCACCACAACGATCGCGTTATCGACGAGGAGACCGAGAGATATTACGAGACCGACGATCGTCATCTGCTGCATCCCGAAACCGCCGAGATCGACCGCGCCGATGGCGATGAGTATAGAAAAGGGTATGGCCAGCATGACGATCGATGAAGCCCTGAATCCGAGCGCGAGCAGTACAACAAGGCCGACAAGAATCATGCCCTGGAGAAAATTGAGAAAAAATCCGTAAATATGCGATGAGACACTCTTCCCCTGATCGAATACGAGTTCCATTTCGATTCCCGGGGAGAGCTCTTCCGCGAAAGCATCCAGACGCGGCCGTATCTGATCCATGATGCGAAATATGTTCGTCTCTTCCTTCTGCTCCACTGTGACGTATACGGCCTTCTCTCCGTTGAATCTCGCTCTGTAGTGCTCGTCCTCATAATCGAATTCGACTACGGCGACATCTTCGAGATGAACAACGTGTCCACCGTATCCATGAACGATGGTGCGCCGGATGTCCTCGATAGATTCATAATCGCCGCTCGTCTGGATGGTGAATTGTTTCGCTCCGATATCGATGCTGCCTCCGGGGATATTCGCGCTACTGCTCTGGATCGCGCCGATCACCTGACGCATCGGAATCCTCATCTCCGCCAGTTTTTCCATATCGATGGAGATGCGCACTTCCTGACTCGGATACGCCCATGTTTCGACGGTCCGTACGCCGGGAACGGTTTCCAGAGACTTTTTCAGCCGCTCCGCTTCATCTTCGAGATTCGCGTAACTCGCTTTCTCGCTCACCAGCGCCACCTGCAGGATATTCACATCGGAGACCGACCATTTGCTCAGATCCATACTGAAGATGTCGTCGGGTAGATCGCCCTGGATGCTCGTTACCTGCTGCACGACCTCCGAATACTTGTCATCGGGATCGGTTCCGAAAATGAATTCAACGCTGACAATGGCGATACCATCCTCGATATGGGAGGTGATGACCTCGATATCTTCCAGCTCATTGACGACTTCCTCGATCGGATCGACAACGAGCTGTTCGAGATCTATCGGGCTCGCCCCGGGGTATATGACGATGACATTCGAACCCGGCACGGAGACCTGCGGATCCTCCGAGCGCGGCATCGTCATAAAAGAAGCAATGCCGGAGACAACGAGCAGCAGAACGATCACAACGGTGAACTGATGATGCTCGATTGCAAATCGGGGAAGCCTCATTTTACACACTCCGCAATATCAAGCAAATTATCAAGTAATCGCCATAGCTCCATGAATATAAATAATTATCTACCGGCGGCCACGCGTACAATCATGCCCTCGCTGAGGTATGGCGCCCCCTCGGTTACCACGGCGCCGATGCCCGCGAGATCGCCCGTAACGCCAATCTTGCCGCTGAGGAAGACGCCTATCTTGACTGGAATCCTTCGCACCGTCTTGGTACCAGGATCGAATGCGAAAACAAAGCCGTCGTCCCCGTCCGCCTCTACAATGGCTTCGACCGGGACGATATAGAAGGTATTCCGTTTCGAAGGTATGATTTTGATTTTTGCGACAAATCCCGATATGAATCGAAGACCGCACGGATCAACGGCAAGCTCGATTCCATACGCCCCACTTCTCGGATCGGCGCTTCCGGCGATCTCCGTTACGGAACCGGCGAATCGCATACCCGGATAGGCGTCGAAATGAATTATCGCGGAATCACCGCGGCTGATCTGCACGACCTCGCGATCGGAAACGCCCGCCTGCACCACCCACCCTTCGCTGACCGCTCCGAAAAGCAGTACCGGCATCCCCGCCGAAACGAGCTCACGCGGTTCTGCAAATCGCCTCAGGATGGTCCCCCACGACGGGGCCCGGATAGTCGCATGCGCGAGATTGAACTCGGCGACCTCGAGATTGGAGAGCGCAACATCGAGACCCGTCTTCGCATCCTGCATCTGTTCGAGCGTTACCACGGTGTCGGCGTATAGCCTCTCGACCCTGGCCAGGTCCCGCACCGCTTTCTCGTGCGCGCTCCTCGCCTGCGCCGCGCGCGCCGCTATTTCCGACTGATCGAGTCGCGCGAGCGCATGTCCCGCTTTCACGCTTTCGCCCTCATCGACGAAGATGCTCTCAATGATCCCCCCGACCTTGAAGGAAAGTTTCATCTCCGATCCTGCGCTGAGCATGCCGCTCGTATTTATCGGTAAAGCAATCTCTCTCCGTTCAACCTCTACGAGACCGACGATAACGGTCGAATCGGTCTTCTCGTACTTGCCCTTTGAACCGCATCCCGCAATCAGCAGCGCGGAAGTCCAGAGCACACATGAACGGAGCACCGTTCGTATCATAATCAGTTCCTCCTCATCAGTATTCGTTTTGATCAAGAGATGCGGTCACGCGTTCGAGCTCGGCGTATCTTACCAGATACGTGTATTGCGCCATAATATGATTGATCTCCGATCTGGTCAGCGTTGTCCGGGCATCGAGAAACTCGACCTGAGGCGACATTCCCTCCTCGTATTTCCTGCGTACGATCCTGAACGACTTCCGGGCGCTTATCACCTGATCTCTCGACGATGCGATGGCCAGCTTGGCAACAACGACGTTGTCGTATGCCTCCTGAACTTCGAGCTTGATCTGCTGCTGAACCTCGTCCAGCCGCGTCTCGAGTTCCTTTCGTTCGATGACGGCCTGATCGCGCTTCGACTTTTTCTGAAAACCGTCGAAGAGGTTCCAGTCGAGAAGGAACGAACCCATCCAAAAGTCATCATCTCCGCTGAAACGGTAATCTTCGCCCCAGAATCCGTAATCGAACACGAAGTTCACCGAGGGGAGGAACCTCGAGCTTGCAAGCTTGATATTATTCGCCGCCGCGCTTATCCCGCTCTCCAGTTGCTCGAGCTCCTCGCGTCGTTCGAGGGCCATACGCTCCGCCATTGCACGATCCATCCGGTTCTCTTCGAAGCTCAACTCTTCCGATGGATCTATTGCGGAATCGCGCGGCCGGTTGAGCAGGAAGTTGAAGTACGATATTGCGAGTCTCCTGTCCTTTTCCGCCTCGGCCTGTCCCTGCTCGATCTTGCTGATCTCCGCCTTTGCCCTGAATACAACGTCCTGCGTCGCCTTGCCCGTCCCGAAAAGCGCCTCGCTGATCCGAAGATTTTCCGTGACCAACTCCATCGTCTCCTCGAGGAGCTCCACCACTCGAATCATTTTCAAATAGTTGTAATACGCTGATTTGATATCGGCAATGAGCTTTCTCCGGTAAATATTCTTCCCGGCCTCCTGGATTCTGCTCAGATCGGACTTTATCTTGTAGTTGTAGTAGATCACAGGCTCGAACAGCGGCTGGACGACTCGTATCTTCGTCTCCTGTTCCTCTTCGAGAAGAAACGGTATCGTTTCGTTCTCGAGCGCCGGGAACGGCCTGGGTTCTTGTCCCTGACCGACGTAGAGTTCGTTGAGAGCTTGATAGACGGGATTCATCAGGTCTCCGATGGGGATCTCGAAATATCGCCCGCCGCCCGCCCTCGTATAACGCGCGGCGATACTTATCGACGGCATATACAATCCCCGTGCTTCACTGAGAACCTCGAGACTCTTCTCGAGTGAGAATTCCCGCTGCTTGAGCGCGAGATTGTTTGCCAACCCTTCCCGGATGTAGCGATCGAGCACCGGCTCCTGTGAAAAGAGCATTGAGGGTAAGAGTAAAACCGTTATGGCCGCAATTATTCGCAATGCGCATTCTCCCCTCTGACGACGAATCACTCCGCCTGAAGCATCAAGAAGGCTAGATTGAAGTAGTACGAGATGATATCATCCGGAGAGACGCTGTACGTTTCCCTGATCGCTTCACATTTCTTCAGCGATGTCTGCAGTACCCCCGTTGTCTGTCCCCAGAGAATGATCGCGGTTTTCACCGGATCGAGTTCCCGCTTGATACTTCCGTCTTTTATTCCCCGCTGTAATGCCTCGATGAGAATCTCCAGCGGATTTTGTTCGGTAAAGGAATCGCTCCGTGCGGTCTCGTAGTACAGCAGGGCCTTGAAATAGTCGGGATGCTCATGATTGAAGGCGGTATAGGCATCCCCGATGGCCCTTACCTGATCAATGCCCCGCTCGCGGCCGGCTGCCGCCGTCTCGAACATTTCGCGAAGAATCACGAGACCCCGCAAGACGATTGCGTGATAGAGATCTTCCTTGCCGTCGAAATAGAGATAGAGTGTCCCTTTGCTCAGCTCGGCGGTCTCGGCGACATCGTCCATCGTCGCGTTATCGTATCCCTTGGAGAAGAAGACCCGCTCCGCCGCATCGACTATCTCTTTGCGGCGCCGTTCCTTTTCTCTCCGTCTTCTCTCAGCGGTACCCATGCCGGCCGCCTCCCGGACGATCCATCTTTAATACAACACATTACATTTAATGACTGTTAGTCAGAATATATACTCCAGTATAATCATTCGCCGCACCCAACGCAATTAATTTTTTACTTATTGAAACACAACGAGTTACGCTTTAGCGCAGATTGCGTTGTGGGAGCGGCGGGCGGTCACCGAGGGGGGGGGTGGATGCTGAGTTCACACTCTCACCGGAAGATATGCAGCCGCTTCGGGGATAATGCATACATCCTCGTCAGCAATTCCATCGAGAAGCTCTCCACTGCGGCGGAGCTCCCACGGCTCGAATCCGAAGCGGACCGTCTCGTCATCATCCATCATCGATTTCAGAAGTATCGTATGCTTCCCGGTGAGTTCATGCAGTGACAGCGCAGCCTGCCCATTGATCGTGTAACGGTCGGCGACGGCGGCGGGAACAGAGTCCCTCCCGTTCCTGAAAGCGTCGACGAGAGATTCCGAACCGATCCCTTCCGGGCACGCCGCGGCTATCATCATGATGCCGCCGTCCGCGAGGGCGTACGACGCATGACGTATGGCCTTGTGGCTCTGAAGGAGATTCATGTCCTTCGGATAACCACCGGGTGAGACGATAGCCGCACGGTACGGGCGCTCGATAGGCAGACTGAAGCGATCGATCAATAATTCGCACCCGGCCCGATGCGAGAGATCGAGATCACCTGCATTGATATGCACGATCTTCCCCGCGTCGTCGGCAATCGAGTTTATCGCGAATACCGGAACGGGCAGCAGGCGCGCGCCTTCGAGCATATCGTCGTGCACCGGATTTCCATCGATGTTTCCCGGACGGCATCCCTCGGAGAGCCCGTCACGCGGATCGTGTTTGAGAGAAAGCCTGTGATTGGCCTTGATTGTTCGTTCACCGGCGATTCCCGGCAGGATGAGTTTCCTCGCGCCGCCGAAACCGGCAAAATAATGGAACGACAGCGAGCCGAGCACGATGGCGAAACTCGACTCTGTAACACGCTTGTTGAAAAGGCATGGCGTGCCGGCGCTCGTTGTGCCGACAGAGACAAGCGATCTCTCGTCCCGCGCATCATGCTCGAAAGTCCTCCAGCGTGATACCACTTCCCGGCCGAGATGAGTTTCGATCTCCTCTCTGCATTGCCCGCGATGCATCCCCAATGCGAGAGCTATCTGAACACGGTCCGGCGTGGCGCCGAGCTCTTCGAGACACGAGAGAAGAGCGGGCAGAAGCATTCCCGTAGCGGCGCTGCGCGTAATATCCGAAACGAGTATCGATATCGTGCCCTTGGGGGGGACGAGACTCCTGAGAGCGGGAGAACCGATCGGCAGTTCGATGGCTCTATGGAGCTCTTCCATCGTATCCGGCGCCGGCCCCGAAAGGTTCCCGCGCAAAATCTTGATGTCATCATGCGATCCGAGGTCGAGCTCGAGTGAATCTTTATGGAACGCGAGGCTGATTCTCAACAAAACCTCCAGGCGACAAGCAGAGAGCCTATTGCAAGCGGATTATACCCCCATCCGCACCACAATGCATTATTACTATTTGTATGAAATGAAATATCCGTCAGCTGTGCAGAATATGGGTACCCGCGCTTCCCTCGCACGCTTCGAGAAGCTTGACCGCATGGGAAATAATCACCTCTACCCCACCACCCTTGAGAAAATCGATCGCCGCTTGGATCTTCGGCCCCATGCTTCCGGCTGGGAAATGCCCTTCGAGGTGGAGGGCCTCGATCTCTTCGAGCGTCACCCGTCTGAGGGCCGATTGATCCGGTTCCCCGAAATTGACATAGACCTCCTCGACATCAGTGAGGATGATCAGTCTCTCGGCGCCTGCATTCTTTGCGAGAACCGCCGCCGCCTGATCCTTGTCGATAACGGCCTCTACACCCACCAATCCATGATCGCCCTCTATGACCGGTATGCCCCCACCCCCAACCGCAATAACCACGACACCGACCTCGAGAAGCCTCGTGATCACATCCGCCTCGACTATGGAGAGCGGTTTTGGGCTCGGCACAACCCGTCGGTACCCGCGCTCGGCGTCATTTATCATCCTCCACCCCTTCTCACGTTCGAGCGCTATCGCCTTCTCCTTCGAATAGAAGGGACCGATCGGTTTCGTCGGCTCTGAAAAGGCCTTATCGTTCTTCGATACGATCACCTGCGATACGAGCGATACGACGGATTTCTCGATCCCCCTCGCCTCCAGCTCGTTTCTCAGGGCCTGCTGTACCATGTACCCGATCCCGCCCTGAGAATCGGCGCCACACACATCGAGCGGCATCGGAGGAATGCGATCCTTGACTTCTTCGTTCCGCTCCATGATGTTACCGACTATCGGACCGTTGCCATGCGTAAGGATTACATTTCGGCCGGAAGCGATAAGCGCGGCGACATGTTTCATCGAAGTCGACGCGAGGTCGCGCTGCTCTTCAATCGTGCCCTTTCCGCCCGCGGGGATTATTGCGTGTCCCCCGAGCGCCACTACATCGATGCCGCTTTTCAAGAATGCCTCCGAAAAATAGGTCCCCTCTTGAACGTCTGACAACCTTCAAAAGGGGACCTGAATGTGTAATATGTCTACAGGACCTCCCGGATCCTTTCGAGAGCCTTTTTTAGGTTCTCTTGCGAATTCGCATAGGAGAATCTCAGATATCCTTCTCCATACTCACCGAAACTCGTTCCGCTCAGGCCCGCAACCCCGCCCTTGTCGAGAAGATGCTCTTCGAGCTGCTTCGATTTTCTCCCCGTCTCGGTGATATTCGGAAATACGTAGAACGAACCCTTCGGTCGCAGACATTTGAATCCCGGGATCGCATTGAGGCCGTCCACGATGAGATCGCGCCTCGTCTTGAACTCCGCCATCATCTTCAACGATTCATCCTGAGGACCCGTCAATGCTTCGATACCCGCCATCTGCGTAAAGCTCGAAGTGCACGAGTTGCTGTTCGTTTGCAGCTTGGCAATCTGCTCCGCAAGGGGCGGGGGCATGACCCCGTATCCGAGTCTCCATCCCGTCATGGCGTATGTCTTGGAATGTCCCTCGAGGAGGATCGTTCTGTCCTTGATTTCAGGATAATCGTAAATGCTTACATGCCTCCCCTCGTATACCATTTTGCTGTAAACCTCATCACTCAGTATCCACGTGTCGTGCCTGGCGGCGAGCTCGGCTATACCCTTCATATCGTCCGGCGTCAGCACGCCGCCGGTGGGATTCTGAGGCGAGTTGATGATGATGAGCTTCGTCTTTTCGTTGACGAGCTCACGCATCTCGTCGAGATCGAACGAGAACGCCTTGTCCTCCCGGAGCGGAATCGCAACGGGCTTGGCGCCGACAAAGTTAATGACCGACTCGTATATGGGAAATCCAGGATTCGGATAGATAACCTCGTCACCCTGGTCAACGAGCGCGAGGATCGAGAAAAAGAGGATCGGCTTTGCGCCCGGTGTGATCACAATATTCTCAGGTAGAACCTCGACTCCACGATCCTTGGTTATGAATTCGGCGAATACCTTCCGGGCCTCAGGCAGCCCGGCGGAAGGTCCGTAGTGCGTAAAGCCGCTCTTCAATGCAGAAACGGCTGCATCGATGATATTGGCCGGCGTGTCGAAATCCGGCTCTCCGATCTCGAGATGGATGATCTCCCTGCCCTCCGCTTCCATTGCCTTTGCGCGTGCCAGCACTTCAAAGGCGGTTTCGGTCCCGAGTCTCTTCATTCTTTCCGAAAGCATTGTTCCTCCCCGTTAGCGATAATCCGGCATCTTTATGAATCGAGCATCTCTTAAAATTTGAGCAATATCTATATTAGGATGATGAGGGAGATTTGTCAATACAGAAAGGTGGCGTGTTATTTCCCGAATGTCGAGAGGTACCGCTGAATCTCGCGACGCACATAGTCGCGGATCCCCGAACCCTTGTTCGCGAGGCGGGTCAGCGTCATCTTGTCGACATACCTGACGTGAATGAATTTCCGGAGCGACGTAAGCGGCACCTTGCCGGGATTCTTGATCAGATTCAGCGGCACTTCCTTGTTTGCGAATCCCGTGTAGAGTTCCCGCCTGTTTGAGATTATCCCCAGCACCCGCGATGACCTGCAACGCTGCGATATTACAGCGACAACGCCCGGCTTGCCCGTTGCCTTGGGATTGTCGAGCAATTTCACGAGAAAGCTGTCGTTATCGATATAGATGAGGGCGAGCGATTTATAGCTCATTCCTGCGTCCTTGCCGACCTCCGCCCAGTCGACCTCCCTGGGCAGATCCTTGTAGTCTACGAAATGCGCGGACTGGATCCTTCTCAGGTCCATCGTGAGAATCCTGCCGTCTATACTGAATCCGGTGAAATCGAGCAAGATCCTCAGTTTGCTGCCGGGAGGCACCATCATATCGAGCTTCTGCCGCCCCGCGTGCTTCAAGAATAGATGCAGGCAACTCAGGTTGTCGGACTTTCGGATCCGCATCGCGGGATGCGTTGTTAATGCTTTCAGAACGGCGGTTCCCGTCTTGTACTGCGTGTAGGGATGAGTCTTGGCTGTCTGGGTATCGAAAAGCTCGGCTATCAGCGCCCCGAGCTCCGTCGTCTTGAGCTCCTCGAGAATCTCGTTCCAGCGTTTCCCGAGCTTGCGGCGAATGACGAGCGTTGTCTCGCCGGTCCGCTGCCGTGCCTCCTCCACCGCCCGTATTTTCCATTTCGTTTCTTCGCTGAGCGAGCTGAGAAAAATAATCGCGCCCGTGTGAAGCTCGATATCGAGCCTGGAAACGATGGTTTTTATGCGGAGATCGAGGGCCTCGAGCTCCACCTTCGCCCGTTCGAGAACCGCGGCGTCCCAGCGGCGGTCGGGATCGGCGAACGCCAGCCGCACCCCCTCGTTCCAGCCGAGCCACAGCTCCTCCTGCGGCCTATCGGAATTCGGTAACGGATGAGAGATAGAGAGCAAAACGACCTTTTTCTTGAACCAATCCTCGGACTCCATGAGCTCTTTGTTCGCCGCTTCTTTTTCATAAATCCTTGTCATCATTCGCTTTACATGGCGAAAATCGGCGAGTTCCTCAATGAGGATCTCTATCGGCGGCACGGCGAGCAGCAGCGCATACATGAGTTTGAGCCCCTCCGGCTCCGCCGAAGCAGCGAGCGCCGCGATCCTTATTACCTCGGTGTCGGGCTCCCTCGACATGGAGAGATACTCCGAGAGATTGTCGGCAATATCGTAGATACTGTCTCCGCCGGCCAGTTTGATAATGGTGGATTTTGTTTCACCTGCGGGTGCGAGTTTTGCCAGTTCGTCGCCATATCGGGAGAACGGCAGATCGAGCGGCAGCGGCAGTACCTTCCTGCCCGCGGTCTTATCATCGTATGTCAGAGTCTGCATCTTTGCCATCAAATGATCTTATAGCAGGAATAGTTCCAATCTCCTTGCTATTTCACAATTTGAGCCCCACACAGAGGCTCACTTCCACCGGCGATTTCGGTTCGATCGCAGACCGCCATGCGAAAAAGAACTTCCGTGCGGTCAGTGAAATCGATAGCACGCCCCTGCATCCATCTCCCCTCACCGTCCGCCAGGGGTAGGAACCCTTGGGAGACGGTTCATAGTAGTAGAAGACAGCCTTGCCCGCGAGGGAGTGATACGCGGTGAAAAAAGCAATGATACTGACATGCCCGGCAAGGCTGCCCAGATGCACCGATGGTGAAATCTGATATCCGGCATAGCCGTTTCCACGGATGTAGCCGCCCGCAACCTTGAAACGAAACGTGGCGCCGCGATGATACATCATGTTCGTCTTGAGCGTATGCGAGGTTTTCACCGACTGAACTCCCTGGGCGGGGTAAGGAATCTCCACTCGGCTGCCGTAGCGTTTTGATGTCAGGTAAGCCTCGAGGTTGAATCCCCTCCATTTCCTCGCAATCCCTGCTCTCAGAACATCCCTCAGCAGCGAACCGCCCCCGCTGTATCGTATGTAACGGTCATAAGCGCCACGCACGGTGAGTGAGCGCCCAAAAGAGCGGCTCGCGACAAGTCCGATGCCCCTGCCCGCGCGACGGGTGCCCCCCTCGCTATGGGGTGATGCGCCGAACCGGTTGGGGAGACAGCCGGGAAACGAGTGGAGAATGATGCCCGCATCGATCCTCCTCGCGTTGTATAAGACGGATGCGGTGACGGCGTTTCGCCGGGCACCGGCGATAAACTCGAAACCGCCCGCAATCAATCCGGCCTTCCACCTTCCATCGAAAGAAGCGAGACTTCCGCGGCGGGGGTCATGGTATGCGGTTGAGCCGATCGAGCAGAACCCGAGATCGATTTCGATACGGCCTCCACCGACAAACCGCGCATCGAGCGCGCATCCACCGGTGGAGAAAGACCGCGGACGACCGGCGAAAAAAAGCGTTCGCAAGGATCCTTTCCACACCTCGCCGGCACACCCCCTCAGCGAGGTTCCGTAAAAAGAGGTTCGCGCCGCCATCCACCGGTAACCCCTCAGCGGGTATCCTCCTGAAAAGGGGTAGTCATTGTGATAGCTGCTGAACGCGAGGCCCATCGCGAAATCCGGCATGAAATCGCCCCCGTGGAGCCGCACCGAGCCTGAAAATAACCGTTTCGACGCATAGAATGACGAATAGCGTCTCTCCCCCGCCATACGGGCGCGCAGGAGGATCTTGAAGCCGTCCCCGAGCAGTGAGAAGTACCCGTCGTAACGGGCGTGCTCCGCGGCGCCCACCCCCCTGGCATTCACCCTCACCTTGTATCTGGTTGCCTTCCTGGCCGGTAAGATCAGATAACCGGCGTGCCGGTAGATACCCTCCCGCTCGGGTGGCGAGAGATGATCGAGCCACGAGACGCCCGGCCGGCGTTTCCCTCTCGCGCGAATCACCGCATCGGCGAGCTCCCTCGAAAATCCCGGTATGGAAAGGAGCTCTTCAATCCCCGCTTTGCGCGGATCGACAGGATCATCCCTGAGCCTCTCGATACTCTCGAATTCCTCCCTCGACATCTCGTAAGCGCCGATTCCGGAGTCCCCGTCCCCGCTCCCTTCAACGAGCATCTCCGAGCTCGAGGCGGCGCACGATACCGCCAACGGCACCAGCAACATAAGCGCATGCCAACTCATCGCACCCACACCCTCCCGATACTGAGAGAATACGTCCTTTCGAGAACAACATGACTGTTCACCGATATCCCGATGAGGAAATCGCTGAACCTTATCAATACACCTCCCGATATCTCGTCGCAGCCCGTCCGGTAGCCGGTAACGAGGATCAATCGGCGACCGAGCTCTATCTCAGCGCCGACACGAACATCACGCCGAAGCCGGTCCGATGAAACATGATTGATGATCAGCGCGAGAGCGTCGAGACGCAGGGATACCATCACGATGGTGCGCGACGCTCTCCACGAATCTCGATCGGTGAGCGTCGCACCGAATCCTATATCGAGATTGCCCGAACAACGCAGCGAGGCGCCGATCGACAGATCGCGTGACAGTGACGCGGAATAGCCGCTGACACGGCGGCGACGCAGGGCGGGCCGAATCTCGAAGAGCAGCCTTCTTCTCATTACGCGTGCACCGAGATCCAGCGAGAGCCGGTCCTCGCGATAGAGCGGGTGATGCACGAGAGCCCAGCCAGCCCACACGGCGGAGACGCGGGAATGGAAACCGATCCGTGCTTCGGAAGTGATGAGGCCGTCGATACCGAACGGGTTCGACAGTGAAGAGATGAATCCGAAAAACGTCCTCTCCCTGAGGTTGTATCTGATATCGATGCGCTCCGCCGGAAAAACCGCTCCACCCCGCGCGCTGATCCACGCCGCTGACTCCAATTCCGGGTATGCCCCGAGGGGAGCCGGGGAACAGGCGGCGATAGTGAGAAAAACTAGTAAGAATCCCCCGATCCTACAACGGCGATGCAATCCCTTTCCCTCCTGCACACCACACCTCCCTGCACCGAGAATTCCACGCTGCAGATATAGAGCCCCGTTGACACAATTCTCCCGCTCCAATCGCGTCCGTCCCAACGGCACGAGAATATGCGGGCGCCCCCCTCTTCGCCGAATATATGAGCGATCTCGTATCCCTCGAGTGAGAATATTCTCACAGAGATCCCGTGCTCCCCCTGCCGAAGCGATCCGGTGATGACTACCTCCCGGTCATTCAAAGGGCAAAAGGGATTCGGATCGAATTCGAGTCCCCCACGCGCGCTGAGATGGACCGTGCGCGTGGAGTTCTCCGACCCGGGCGTTGCTCCCGCAGCCAGCGCGCACCGGTGCCAGATCGTGCCCGGCGCCGAGCTGCAGGCAAGCTCGGAAAACCGCTCGATCGACCTCCCCCGCTCTTCACCCATCATGTCGTGATACTCGACCAATTCGACGGGCATCCCCGTATTCCCATACAGCGTTACCGACTCCGCCATCCCCACCCCTGCTCCGTCATTTAATACGGGCCATCCTCCTACGACGTCAATAACCTGCGCAGTGCAGTCGGCATACCGTTCCCTGAAAATCCCGGGATACTGGGCAATGATAAGAAATTCACCGGTATCGATCGTGCGATCGCCCTCGGCAATCGTCCTCCGGGACCCGGCGGCATCCTCGATCGACCATCCGTTCAGATTGATCTGCTCGATGCCGGTGTTCAGCACCTCTATCCACTCACTCCCCCCTTTGGCTGGGCGATACATTATTTCGTTGATAATTATCGAGCCGGGTGAAGTGTTGAGCGTCACCGATATGGTGTCATTCGAGGGATTCTCATCGGTTGATGAGGCCAAGGCGGCCAGAAAATCCGCCCGGCGCTCATCCGGCGCCTGCAGGCGCAGATCGAACGTCGCTTCGCAACCGGTGTCGAGCTCGAGGATCGCCTCTGCGCGCTCACTGCAGGATACGCCCCCGCACGAAACCGACACGGCCGTTACGGCTACAGGACCGCTGAAACGTTCCAATCCGACATTCCTCAGCAGAACGGGGAATACAAAGAGCGATCCCCTGCATGGCAGTAACGTTTCATGGAGCAGGGAAATTTGAAGATCTTTGGTATGGAAGTTTCTCCCGCCCGGTGAGGGAACCGACGGCGTGAAATCTGCTCTGTTGTCATCGGTGTCACGGCCGTCGGGTTTTCTTGAAAGGCTCTCCCCCGCTTCGACGTCACCGGCCGGTTCTGCTTCGTATAGATCCGCTAAAACAAGATCACCATATCCGATGAGGTCGACGATACCGTTCGGACCGACGAGCCTCACGGCGTCGGGACCATTCTCGAGAGACCCCGTCAACATGAAGCGGGGATCAGTGAGACGCTCGCCGCCGGCGACGAGCGCGACGCCGCCGGGTTCGATCGTGACACCGTCCGGAGCCTGCCATACGATGCGGACCTTCCCCGTTCGTCCGTCCAGAAACTCGAGACGGAGACCGGAAACGTCCCGCTCGATCGCGTCCGGATTGTACAGTTCGATAAACTCCCAGCCGTTATCACGGCCGGGATGATCGTAGTAAATTTCGTTGATGACGATTGCGGCGCGGGCATCGATAGCCGCCTGCATGGAAAGCAGGACGATCGCCACTGCGAGCACCCGATGTTGTAAGAAATCGAAAGCAGGAAAGGGCATCATGATTATCCGCCACAGCATCATCCACCACCCAGCATGATTACCGCATTCTACAGCTTTTCAGGTCTCCGTGACAAGAGAAAAATCCTTCTAGACATTCCCCGGCTTTTCAGGGGAAAGCAAACAGCCTCCCCCCTGCGTTGTGTCCGTCCTTGCCGGAACACAAGCTCAGACGAGCCCCCAGGCCTTGCGCATGATCCACTCAGCGGCGAAACAAGCCATGATACACAAAAAGAGAAGCGGGCCTTCCCTGAGCGCCTGCACCTCCTTCGTTATCAGCTCATCCTCTTGAAGATCCAATCTATCGAGGATCTTCGCAAGCTCTCCGGCGCCGAGCACTTCACCGCCGGAACCGGCCGCCAGTTCCCTCAAGAATGCAATGTCGCTCGCTGTTTTCAGGAATTCGACCGAGACGGGAAGAATGGAAAACTCGGTTTCGCTGGTAACGCCGCTCCCGGAATCCTGCAGCTCCTGCGCTACTACCTTGTATTCTCCCGGTGGCAGCGGATCGAGGACCGTTCTAAAAACCGATTCCCTCCCCGAATCGGGCTGGAAGAGAAAGGTGCGAACCGGGGCATCATCCTCGCCGCCGAGCAGAAAAACTTCGCCGCGCACTCCGTCGGGGCGTCTCTTTCCCTGCAGGTATACCGCAAGAGATATCCGGTCTCCGGCATGGTAGACCGTCCTGTCCGCTTCGAGATCAAGCGGCGGCGCATCGATTCCCTCCGCTAAATACTGTATCAGTCCCCCAAGAAACGCATCATACATGGCGCCGCCCTGATGACCGGCAAGTTTCCATCGCCACAGGGGAAAGCCCATGACGATCGCAGACACCCCCGCACCGTACCGTGTCACCGCAACGAACGGTTGCGGACCGCCCGAGCTCTCCATGATCAAAGGCACGGTGGCGCCGGCTGTTATCTCAAGTCCCGAATACTGTGCGAGCAGGGGAGGAAGAAGATCGATGTTGCCTTCTTCTGCAAGAATCGCTGCAAGTCGGTTCCATCCCATACCGTCGGCGATCAGAACCGCATATTCTCCGGTCAGCATCCGCGGGCGGCCGGTTAATTTCACCGGCAGCAGGCCTTCGATAAGCATCATCGACTGCCGCCGTACGGCTGGTGATTTCTCATCCATGAGAAGCAATAAACCGCCACCGCCACGGACATATTCCTCGAGAACGTTCACCCTCGCTTGATCGATCAGAATTTTCGTGTCATCGGAAAAGACAATGAGATCGTAAGACTCGAGATCCTTCGCCGAGGCCGGGAAATCCCACGAATTCCGATCGCCCAGCCTGAAATGTCCCAGCGCCGGCAGCCATGAAATCGCTTCCATTTCAAATCGATCCGATCCGGCTGCAAGATCACGTAGAAAGGTCGTATTCCAGTCCGCATGTTGATCTACATAGAGAAACCTGAGCTTGTCCTTGCGCACGGTTACCCGGATTGTCTCTGTGTTGTTTTCCTTTCTCTCTTCCAGCTGCCCCGTCACCACCTCAATTGTCAGGCCGTACTCGCCCGGGTTCTCCGGTTTGAATTCGAAAGCCGCCTCAAATGCTACGTTGCTTCCCTGAACGGTCCGTGCCACCTCGTCAATGACTTCTCCGTTCAAAACGAGCCGCACAACCATTCCGGTCCCCTCGAAGCCGATAGCCTTGACAACGGCCCTGATTTCCTCCTTCGTCCCCACGTAGACCGTTCTATCGTAGAATACCTCTTCGATCGAAACATCGGCACGCTCCACGGTATCACCGAATTGAACGGCATAGACGGGCACCGACAGGGGGACTTGCAACGAGACCACACCCCGCGTAATCCTGCCGTCCGTGAGAAGAACCACGGCGCCGACATTCTCTGAGCGATACCTCCTTTGCGCTTCATGAATCGCCCGCAGAATATCGGTCCCTTCACCGGTCGCCGCCAGGCCGCTGTCGGCCGGCGTCATCAATTCACTGGAAAATGGTATAATCTCTACACGTGAATCGGAACCTCTGCGTATCGCATCGGTGAGAATACGAAGCCCGGCGCGGGCGTCTTCGAACCGGCTCCTTCCTGTGTGATCCTTTACCGACATGCTCTTTGATATGTCCAACAGAACGAGAACGAGCGGCGCCCTCGACTCCCGCCTCATAGATATTATGGAAGGATTGAGAATAAAGAGAACGACCAATGAGAAGGCGCAGATCCTCGTCAGGGCGAGCAGTACTTTTTTACCTCGTGATAGCGCCGGATATGTGCGCCGGTATAGATAGAGAGAGAGGAAGACAAGTAAGGGAATAAGAACGATCTTCCAGAGTTGAACGTCGAAAATGATTCTCTCACCGATTAACTGCAATCCGGCCCTCCATACAAAATCAACGCTCCAGTGTAAAGGAGGATCGCGATGAGTTCAAGCTGTTCGAGTGGATCGGAAACCGTCGTGCACCGATTGACGTCGGCCGGATGGAATGGCGCCCGCCCCCCGGGCTCACCACCGGAATGCTACGATTCTATCTTGGCATCGGACGCAGATTCGACTTCCACACCTTCTTCACCCGCACCGGTACCGGAATTTGTGCCCTTCGCCCCCGGAGACTGGTCGAAGCTCCGCACCGCTTCATCTACGGAATCAAAGCACTCGAGGATAGTCTGAAATTCCAGGAGCTCAAAAACCTCATAGACGTCAGGCACCATCGACGCCAGTTTGAGGTCTCCACCATTCTCGCGGATGTTTTTTATCTCACTAATGAAAATACCCCACCCCGCGGAGCTTATGTAATTGACACCGCCGAGATCGATGACGACCTTGAAAGCTCCCTTCTTGAGCACCCGTTTCAGACTTTCCTCCAGTTCAGCCGATGTCGTAGTGTCTACGTACCCTCTGACCTTTATAACGGAGATCTCTGCATTTTCTTCGGGCCTCGAAAAGGAGATATTAATATCATCCATCCTGTTCCCTTTCTTTCCCACGCAACCGCATTACGTTAATTTCTTATTTTTCTCTTTCTCAAACGCTTCGAGCGCTTCCTCCTTCGATCCGTATGGAGTCAGCAACGTATCGAACTCGAGAAGATCGAATACCTCTCTAACCGCGTGATGCATTCCGGCCAGCTTTATGTCACCGCCACGGTGCCTGATGCCCTTGATTTCACTCACGAATATTCCCCATCCGGCCGAGCTTATGTAGTCGATATCCTTGAGATCGACAACGACCCTGACCCGCGAATCGCTCAAGAGTTCCTTGAACTTATCCTCGAGGAACTGTGATGTTCCGGAGTCGATGAGTCCGCGCAAGCTCATAACTACCACATCGTCGACAGACTCTTCTTGAATCAGCAGCTTATCCATGTATGCTATCTCCTCTATTCTTTTCCGACATGCTATAAACTAGCAATCTTCAGTCCAATAGAGCCTTTAGGAGAATAAAAATTCCCTGCCTTTCGTTTTCTGTCAATCTCAGGTTTTTCTGCGCTTTCCTGTAATTCTTGTTTATCTCCAGAGCCTTGGTGAATAAACCTTGCGCCCTGTCCATGAATATCTTACATTTTACGGCATAAAGGATTCCGAGGCTGTTGAATCCATCCGCAAACGATGGATTCCTGTCGATTATCTCTGAGATTCGGTCTATGTACGCATCGATATCCAGCTCCTTGATACCGCCGCCATTCTGAAGGAGATCGAGGTAGAGCTCCAGTACGATGTCCTCGATCCCGGTCCGATTCTGCCCTCCCTTGACGCTATCGAGTGTCTTGAATGACTCTTCGTACTTGCGCTCCGCGAACTGAGCTTTGGCTTTTTCGAGCGTTTCGCTATTGAGGAACGGATTGAGTTGAAACGCCTTTTCGAGGTTTGTAGAGAAATTCTCATCGAGATTCTTCGACAGCTCGTAATCCTCCTTGACCACCGAATTGAGGAGGCACGCCTTCGCCAGGTTGAGATACGGCTCGCCGTAGTAGAGATTCAGCCTCATCGCCCGCTTGAAGCATTCGATCGCCGATTTGCACATATTCTGCTTGAGATAGAACAATCCGAGCAGATTGTGCAGGTCCGGATACTCGGGGTTTATGCTGATTCCCTTTTGTACGGCCTCAAAACCCTTGGTATGCTCTCCCATCTCGTAATACGCCTCTCCCATGATCATGTACGGCTTGGAACTCCGGTCTCCCTTTCGAATGGCGAGCTCCGCCTCCTGAATCGACTCCGTATGGAGATTCCTCCGGTAGAGAGCCTGCGCGAGCTTGAGATGCGGCGCCGGCGCATCGGCATCCTTCACCCTGTCGCGAACGCAGAGCAACGAATGCAACTTGTCCTTGTTCCGAACATGGATCTCCTTGGTGAGGCTCTTCAGATCGTTCGAGGATGCCTTCTCATCGATCTCGTGAACGATGGTATCGAAGAGCTCCCCGTTCTTGAAAAAAGAACTCTGAATCTGCCTCTTCTGGGGCATGTAGCTGGTCTGGAGGAAGTAAACACGCCCGCCGTGATCCAGCTCTTCTCTCAATTCGAAACTATCCACTGCATCCGCCTTCCAACGGCACTGATAATATCACAGACGGTACGGCGCTGGCAATTACTTCGGAGCGGCTTCGAGTATCTCTTCCGTTAACCGGTAGTAATCGAACGCCCCCCTCGACAGCGGGGCATGCTCAAAAATCGTTTTGTTGAATCCCGGTGCTTCCCGGAGCGCGGTATTCACCCTGATTATCGTATTGAAAACCCTCTCACCGTAATGTTCATAAACATAATCCAATACCTGCCGCGATATTCTCGTTCGCACATCGAAAAAGGTCGGCAGAATCCGGAAATTGACCGAATCACCACCGCTGAGCCTCCTGATCTCCTCGATGATATCTATCGTCTGCTGTGCGCCGACCTGTGAGAGATAATCCATGGCTATCGGTATTACCACCTCGTCACAATACGCTAACGCATTGACATTAATAAGATTAACGGAAGGCGGACAATCGCATATGACGAAATCGCACCCCTTGAGATACTTTAGCGAATCGAACAACCGGTGCTCCCTTCGCTCCTTTCTCCCGAGGATCAACTCCACCTCGACCAGTCTGCGACCGCCCGAATCTATCATAAAGAGATTATCCCTCACATGGAGGATATCGACATTACCGCTCGAGAGGAGCTCCGCCAGTCCATCGCCGCCTTCGACACCGAATGTGACCGAGACATTGCGCTGTGGATCACAATCGATCAGGAGCACCCGCTTTCCGCTCATCGTCAGCCCATGGGCGATATTAATCGCCGTCGTCGTCTTACCGGTGCCTCCCTTCATTGTCATTATGGCGAATTTTCTCATGACTTACTTCTTGCGTCTCTTTAATCTCTCATTGCGCTCTATGAGCTTCTTTCCGTACTCTTTCCAGCCGATCTCCCGTATCTGCTTGTCGCTGTCGCTTCGCACATCCTTGTTGTGAGCGAAATCGATGAAGATCACCTTGCTATCCATCTTTTCCGGAACGTGCGGTTTGAGAGGCTCGATAGCTGTTCTCTCGACGGAAGGCGCATCCGCCGGTCCCTCTTCCGTCATCCTCTCGGCGATCTCCTCGACCGGCATGTCGAGGGTCGACGCGACCGCATCTTCGACCGTGACGAAATGCGCAATCAGCATCTCGAATCCGAGGTCGCAGAATATCTTGAAGATTATCGGATTCATGCCTGCGGCGATTAACATTCTGTTATCGGTTTGCATGCTCTGCATACACCTCACGATGACGCCCCATCCGCCGCTACTTATGTATATTACATCTGAAAGATCGATTACGAGATGGTTCGTTTCCTTCAACGCGAACCGTTCGAACCAGATCTCGAGCTCATCGGTCGTCGAGGCGTCGACGGCCCCCTTGATTCGAAGGACAACGCATCCCCGTGCCTCTTCGCCGGTTCTGGAGACCTCCATCTCCGCCGCGACGGCTTCTTTCTCTTCCTGCACCGGAAATGACTCGCGGGAAATTTTCTCGTAGTCTATTGGCTCCGGCGGCTCCTCCATGAAATCACTTGCCGCCATGGTCGGAGTCGGTCTCTCGAAATCCTCGATAGCTTCGGCAAGCACGCTGAATGATCTCATGATGGCGTCGAATCCGAGCATGTGAAAGATATTGTCCACCTCCTGATCCATTCCGAAGATCTTGAGATCACCTCCTCCTTCCCTGATCTCGTCGATGCGTGATGCGAACACTCCCCACCCGGCGCTGCTCACATATTCCACTCTCGACATATCGATAACGAGTTTTAGATTACCCTTACCGATGAAATCATCCATGATCTCCCTGAGTTTGCCGCAGCTGACCGTGTCGATCACTCCCTCGAGATCGAGAACCGTTATTTCTCCGTTCTCGCCGACCGTTCCGGCCGTTATTTTGAGCGGAGTCCAGACCAGTGCGGCTTCATCTTCCGCGGGTTCTCCCGCCGCGGGTTCACTCAATCGCTGCTCGAATGGAGCGGCTTTCGCTCTCACCAGGGTAACTTCCTTGAGCCGCTTCCGTCTCTCCTCCGTCGGAAGGGAGATATACTCGAGCGCCTCATCGGTTCCGTGGAAATGCATGATGATATCCTGGAAACCGAGGAGCTCGTAGATATCGTACACCTCGGAAGACATGCCGACGAGAACAACGTCGCCGTCACGCTCCCTGAGCGTCTTCACCCGGCCGGTAAAGATCCCCCATCCACCACTGCTGATATAGGAAACCTCTTTGAGGCTGACCACGATCTTGCGGTAGCCGAACTCATAAATGCTCTCGAGGATACCTTCCAGCTCACCCGCCGAAGACGAATCGAGGTGCCCCTTGACCGTTATGAGAACCACCCCGCCGCTGAGCTCCTCGGTATCGACCTCGATGTTTCCCCCCTCGTCGCCGGTGAACTCGAATTCCCTGACAACGCCCGGTCCCGACGGAGCGGCCTCCATTGCGGGTCTCATAATGGGAGGAGGAACGGAGGCGGCGGGTTTCGGCACCTCTACCGGCGGCATCTCCGGCGATACCGGTCCGAGGATCTCCGGTATTTCCGGCGCACCCTCAATTTGCGGCGCCGGTTTCAGCTTCAGTTTTACTTTGCGAGGCGGAGTGGCGCGGAGCTCGTGGAATTGCTCCTCGGAGATGATCTTGTTACGCCGCAGATACTCGAGCCTCTTCTCGTAGGTATTGAGGCGCATACGCTTCAGCTCATCATAGATGAGCGAGGGCGTGAGGTGCTCATTCGCCACCTTGCGCTCATTGAACAGCACCGATAGCCGCTTTGCCCCATAGGCCGGATACTGTTTTATTATCTCGATAATCTCCTTGCGCTGCTCGAGGCTCACCCGTTTGATCTCGTGCTCGCGCCTGAGCTCCTTGTTCTTCAGTCCCCGTTCACCCATCTCGAGCAGCCGCTTCCGGTAGCGGTAGTACGTGGATGGCGACACCCTCATTTTCCGGCACGCCTCGGCTACCGTGAGGCCCCCGACCTCCACGAGGTCGAGAAGCTTCTTGCGGATACCGAAGAGAACTTCGTCGGCCATGAGCTTCTCTTTGATCGCCACAACGGTGATATCGTCATTCTGCGGCTCTTCGCCCGTGAAGTTCTTAATATCCTCATTGAGCCGGTCGATAAACCCCTGAGTGGAAAGCCCGCCACATTTCTTTATCAGTCTGATAAGCCTTTCTTCCCCGTACTGTTCGCGATTTTCGTTCATGGCTTCGGTCACGCCGTCGGTATAGATAACAAGCATGTCGTTCTTTTTCAGCTTGATCTTCTCGACATCGATCGAACGTCTGAACAGCGTGTCATCGGGGAGGCTGATCCCTACCGGGAATCCTCTCGGATTCAGGAAGAAAGTCTCATCCGATTCCGCCCTGTAGAGAATCATCGGATTGTGACCGGCGCTCGCGTAGCTGATGATCCTGTTCTTGGAATCGAGGATGACATAGAAGATCGTGACGAACATGCCCTTCTTCATATCTTCCGTCACGAAATCATTCATCCGGGTCATGACTTCGGCGGCGGAGAAATTACCTCTCGCTTCCATCCGCAGAGCGGTTCGGATAATCGTCATAACGAGCGAACCCGGCACTCCCTTGCCCGAAACGTCGGCCACGACGACGCCCGTTGTATCGTCGTCTACATTCACGAAATCGAAATAATCACCGCCCACTTCCTTGGCGGCACGGTAGAGGCTCGCAATATCGTAGCCGCTTATCTTGGGAACCTCCTTGGGAAGCAGCGTATGCTGGATCTCCTGAGCGACCTGCATCTCCTTCTGGAACCGCTCCTGCTCGACGACGCTCTCCTGCGCCTCCCTGAATTTCGTTGTAATCTCGTTGAATGCCCTGGCGATGGCCCCTATCTCCTCGGGACCGTCTATCTCGATCACGTCCGTGAGCGCTCCCTCTCCGATTGCGCGCACGCCGTCCGTCAGCGCCTGAATCGGCTTCACGAAGATCGAAACGAGCAGGGAGATCAGAAATATGCCCGCGGCGAAGATACCGGCGAGAATGAAAACAGTCGCGAGACGCGGATCATCTATATTGCCCTCGACATTAGCCTCTGAAAATCCCAGCACCACCCTGCCGAGTGTAACTCCGTTCCGGCTTCGTACTGTATGATGGAATTCACGGATATTCCCTCTCGTCTGATCCCTGATCATCCTCCAGTCTCCCGTAGTGGGTATCTCTTCCATTCCCGGAGGATACAAATACTCGTCAAACAGCGCCTCGGTATCCGTCGAATAGACAATTGTATTATCATTATTGATTATTACACAACTTGTTACCTCTGGATAGCTCTTCACCTGGCTCGTGACGTCTTTTCGAAACTTTGTGAATTCCACATCAAAGAGATTATCCAGGTCGATGAAATCCCTGCTTCGTCCCGCGAGATTCCTCGTGAACATCTCCTTTCGAGTCCACTCCTGGTTCCGCCTCAGGCCGATATCCTGTTTCTGCCGGGAGAGCTGTATCGTTCCGAGAAGGACAACGAGACCGAGCAGGCCGAGAGTCGCCCGCAAACCGAACTTGAATCGCAACGTGGAGGTCCATTTCGGCTTGGAGGGCATGAAGAGCGGCCGCGGCGCGCCTGCAGCGCCCGCTATTGACTTTGCCATGAATAATTTGTTACCGGCATCCGATGAATGGTAATCGATGTCATCCATGAGGCGGTTCATGAGGTATATGCCCAAACCGCCCTTTTTCCCCATCTCCACGTACTGGTGCAGGTCGGGATCCTCGATCCGCGACCAGTCGAAAGCCTCTCCACGATCGAAGATGTTTATCTCGATCTTGCCTGGTTCGGCCTGAACATCGATCCTGATCTCTCCACCCTTGCTCTGGTATGCGTGCTTGATGATGTTCGTGCAGGCCTCATCGACCGCAAGTTTGGTATTGCTGGTATCACGATTGGAGAAACCCGCCCGCGAGCAGATATCCGAGATGAAATCCCTGACTTCCCCGAGATTATTCTCATCGGCCGGAATTTCGAGGTGAAAGGTTTCCGTGTCTGTGAGCCGCTCTCTCTTCAACTAGTTGGCCTCCGATGAACCCGCTTTCCGAAGCCTCTTCTCCGCCTCACTGATG
>CBDUQN010000036.1:0-28904 GCA_965369375.1 uncultured bacterium
AAGCCGCCCGTTAAAAGTTACTTGACAGGGGGCATCAAATATCAAAAGTTACTTAATGTAGAATGATTCTAAAATTGATCCGAATCTTGTGGCGCCCCGTTGCGTTATCATATGACTGAAGCATTGAGCATACTGTTATTCCTGGCTGTCTGGTTTGTCCTGATGCGATTTCTATTGCCCAAAATGGGCGTTCCGACCTGACTGAGCGGAAGATGCGACCTCGAGGGACGAGGCGGAGCCGAATCAGGACAGAGTGACGAAGCCGGGAGCCAGTCGAGAACCGAGCGTTCCGATAGAGAGGGCTCCGAGCATGCCGATCTTTGAGTATTTGTGCTGCAAATGTGGAAACAAGTTCGAAGAGCTCGTTTCTTCGTCTGACAAAGAAATCGCATGCCCCGAGTGCGGATCAACGAAGGTGGACAAACTGTTTTCGACCTTCGCGAGCGGATCATGCGGCAGCTGCGATTCGGGCGGAGGCCACACCTGAGCGACCTGCTGATGAAACGGCGGTCCGCCGTATTCGATACACCGACCCCAAAAAAACAAAGGCCCGAAGGAAAAGCTGTGCAATATCCTTCGGGCACTCTATTTGGTAGCCCCTAGGGGAGTTGAACCCCTGATTCATGGCTGAGAACCATGCGTCCTGACCGCTAGACTAAGGGGCCGGAAAATGCAATGGCTGGAGAGGGAGGACTCGAACCCCCACCGGCTGATCCAGAGTCAGCTGTCCTGCCATTAGACGACTCTCCAGCGGTATACGACAAAGTAAAGTATTTCAAAGAGAAAATCAATAATCTTTATCTTGCGGCTCTTTATCTTACGGCTCTCTCGAACCGAGTGAGGCCGCCCCGCGGAGCCGCTCGACCGTTTTCGCCTTGCCGAGAAGAATGATCACCTCGAATATACCCGGAGAAACGGTCGATCCGGTCAACGCAACGCGGCATGGATGAATGAGTTCACCAGCCTCGATATCCAATCGATCGGCAAGCGCGCGGAGCGCCTCCTCGACCGACGTCAAGTCGAAATACTTGAGTTTTTCCAATTCATCGGCCAATGCACTAAGCCGTCCGGGGACCTCTTTGCGGTGGAGATGCGTGCGCACGGCGTTCTCATCCTGTTTGAAATCATCCTTGTAGAAGTAATTGATCATCTCCGGGATATCTTTGAGCAGCTTCAGCCTGTTGCCGAAGGCATTGATGATAAACGCGAGGCGCTGAAATTCTTTTGCATCCGCCGCACCGGGAGGCGGCGCAGTGCTATCGTTGATCGGTTCGGTACCCGGGACGAGTTTGAGATCGACCGGCCTCGAGAGATCGACCTCAAATTCCGACGGCAGGTATCTCTCCCGCTCCAGCACCTCATAGACGAGCGCGGTCTTCTTGTAGAGAGAGAGCATTTCGAAATGCTTGGCATTGATCCACTCCATCTTGTCTAAATCGAACATCGAGGGATTGAGCGATACCTTCTTCAGCGAGAAATGTTCGTTGAGCGCTTTCCGGGTGAAAAGCTCCCGTTTCCCGTCGAGCGACCAACCGAGTAATGCCAGATAGTTCACCATCGCATCCGGCAGGTAATGCCTTTCACGATAGTAATCGATCGATGTTGCGCCGTGACGCTTGCTCAGGCGAGCCCGATCAGACCCAAGAATCATGGGGAGGTGGGCCAGCTTGGGCACCTTGTACCCGAGAGCGTGGTAGCAATGAACCTGCCGTGGTGTGTTCGACAGGTGATCGTCCCCCCTGATTACGTGGGTTATCTTCATGTGGGCGTCATCGACGACGACGGCGAAGTTGTACGTCGGTTTGCCGTCAGACTTGATTATGACGAAATCGTCCAACTCTGTGTTTGCGGTAACGAATTCCCCGCGAATGATATCCCGGAACTTCACCTCGCCTTCCTCGGGCATCCTGAATCTGACTGCATGGGGGACGTTTGCCGCGAGCTTTTCCTCCACTTTTTCGCGTGACAAGTTAAGACAGCGGCCGTCGTATCTCACGGTGAGCTTCTTATCGAGCGCCTCGATCTTCATCGCTTCGAGCAAGTCCGGTGTGCAGAAACAATGATACGCTTTCCCTTCGTCGAGAAGCTTCTTCGCCTCGCTGTGGTAGAGAACGATGCGTGCCGACTGGATATACGGCCCGTAATCGCCGCCGACGTCGGGTCCTTCATCCCAATCGAGACCGAGCCAGCGCATCCCCCGCACAATTCCCTCGTACGATTCCTGCGTCGAGCGTTGAACATCGGTATCCTCTATGCGGAGTATGAACACGCCGCCCGTTTTCCGGGCGAAGAGATAGTTATAGAGAGCCGTTCTTGCCCCGCCGACGTGCAGATGTCCGGTGGGACTCGGCGCAAATCGAACTCGTATCCCGGACTGTTTCTCTATCACCGTTTTGGTTTTTCCTTGTCGATGCGGACACGATCGAGAAGCTCCTCGTACCCCATCCCGAACAACGCCCGCGACGCCTCGTCCAGCGAAGAGCCGTCACGGAGCTTGTCGGTAAAACCAAGGGCATCATCCAATGGAGCGAACTTCAGAAGGTTCTCGAGCATGATGTAGGAGGCGTAAAATGCAGCCCTTGTCCTATCCATATCGGTTGCTTCGGCAAGCCAAGTCTCGATCTCTTCCGGCGAAAGAAGGACGTCCACTTCCTGCATCTTGAGGCCCCTTCCGTACATTTTCAGAATATTTCCCTCTCCAGCGACATTCGATGCGATTGATTCTCTCATCCAGAACGGTATCTTCCCCCCGCTTCGACGAATGAGCGCGGCCTGGGCGATTTTCTGCGGGATGGACACATCAACAATACCTCGCCTGAACAGTAGATCGTACGGCTCGAAGTAGATCGTATCTCCGGCGATGTAACCGTAGTACCACCATTCCTTGCGCGTAAGCAATTGGTACTCTGCGAGATCCTTCGCGCCGATGAGAACGAGTTGTCCGTCGGCGGGTCTGCCGACAGCATCGATGACCATGTGGTAACCCTCATACGCAACGCCGAATGTCTTCACCGCGAGGAGACGAGCAATCTCATTCGCGGGATAATGCATCTCGATCTGCGCATTGGCCATAACGCCGCCCTTGATCGGATGGTAATCATCACGAGTCAATTTAAACTGCGCCTTCGCTTCGAGAAGGGAATCGGGGACGCGAAACTTATCGCCGGAATCGACCCCTTCCCCCTCTTCCGTCTTCTTGCCGCAGCCGATCGCCGCAATAACGATCATGCCGCAAATCAGGAAACCAACGATTCGTGCTTTCATTTTCATGTTGTACGCTCCATCGATAAATGCCGTTACTCGTCCGTCTCGGGAAAGAGCTTGCGAATTCGCGCGCCGACCTCCTCGATGAGAAGGTTTCGCTCGCGTTCGTGCAGTCTTTCCAATTCACCGCGACCGCTTCGAGCCACAGAGAGCCAATCGCGGGCGAACTCACCGCTCTCTATCCTCTCGAAAAGATTCTCCATGGCGGCTTCGGTCTCCCCAGACACGAGTTTTTCCCCGAACCGGAGGCTTCCGTACGAAGCCGTTCCGCTTATCAAGTCCCTCATGCCCGAAAATCCGAGGCGCGTGAAGATGTCCACGATGATCTTGAGCTCGTGGAGACACTCGAAGTATGCCACTTCGGGACTGAAACCGTGACGCACCAATGTCTCGAAGGCCGTTTTGATCAGAGCGGGAACACCGCCGCACAGCACCGCCTGCTCTCCGAAGAGATCGCTGACCGCTTCCTCCCTGAACGTCGTCTCGAACGCCCCGACCCTCAGACATCCGAGCCCCCACGCTATCGCAAGCGCGAGCTGCCGGCCGGTTCCCGTGACATCAGTGGCGACCGAAACGAGGCAGGGCAGTCCCGAACCCTGAAGGTACGATTCCCGCAAACGCTCCCCCTGCCCCTTCGGAGCTACCAGAACGATATCCCACGCATCCCCGCCGATCTCGCCGAATGCGATCGAGAAGCCGTGCGCGAAACAGAGGGCCGCTCCCGGCCGGAGTTTCTCCGCTATCTCCGCGCGGAACACATCTCCTTGAACCTCGTCGGGGAGAAGCAGTAACAGGACATCGGCCCTCTCCGCCCCCTCCGGCAGACTCAAAACGGTAAAGCCGTCTTGCTGCGCGCGCCGCCGGCCCATGCCGTTTCTCCGTGCGGCGACCGCGACGTCGAAACCGCTGTCACGGAGGTTCAGGGCCTGCGGGCGTCCCTGGTTGCCGTATCCGGCCACCACGATCGTCTTATTTTCCAGAATGGAAGGGCGCGCGTCCGCTTCACGAAAGACTTTCAACCGAAACCTCCACTAAACTGCTCAAGTATAAATAGCAGAATGAATTTGCACTGGCAAGCGTATTGTGGAAGGGCGTTAATGTATGCCGCATGACGGCATTTATCCTTTTGCCTTGACAGAAGCCGTTTTTATCATAAAATTTGTTTGTACGTGGCGGTGTAGCTCAGTTGGTTAGAGCAGGAGAATCATAATCTTCGTGTCCGGGGTTCGAATCCCTGCACCGCCACCATAATTCAAATCAATTCAGTAGTTTTTCAACGTATCGAATCCTCACGTAGATGGAGTGCAGTCAAAAGGTTAAAGCGCGAATCAGGGAAGCCGGACTTATATCGCCGGGCTCTCGTGTAATCGCTGCCGTATCCGGCGGTCCCGACTCGATGGCGCTGCTTACCATTCTCCACGAGCTTGCCGCCGAATTGAATATCTCCCTCGCAGCGGCGCATTACGATCACCGCATCCGTGACGCCTCGAAACGCGATAGGGCGATCGTCGAGAGGTATGCCGTGAAACTCGGGCTGCCGGTGCTGCTCGGCTGTGGGAACGTTCCGGCGGCCGCAAAAAGGGCGAAAGCAGGACTCGAGGAAACGGCGAGAAAGATGCGGTTTCGGTTTCTCGACGAAGCGGCGAGGGACTGGAGCGCGGACGCCGTCGCGCTCGGTCACACGAAAGACGACCAGGTCGAAACCATCCTGCACCATATCATACGGGGAGCGGGTTGGCGCGGTCTGACGGGAATCGCCGAGAAGAGGGGGATCTATATCCGGCCGCTCCTTGCGTGCGAGCGATCGGAACTGAAGGCGTTTTTGCGCAGCCGCCGCGTCCGATATGTCGCCGACGAGAGCAACCTGGACAACCGGCTGCTCAGAAACAGGATCAGGAACAGACTCCTGCCCTATCTGCGAAAACACTTCAATCCCGCCGTCGACGATTCCCTCGTCCGGTTGCAGCAGAATATCAGAGAAGGCTGGGAAGCGCTGAGCGAATCGGTGCAGGCGGCATTGCCGCACGCAGAAGGGGATGGTTCATATGGAATCGATCTCGTGAAACTCGCGCAGCTGCCCGATTTCAGTGTCTATCTCGTTATCGATACGGTTCTGCGTGAACACTTCGGCGTTATCCAGGATATGGAAAAAATACATTTTGACTCGGCAAAAAAACTCATTCGCTCCGGTCGTTCAGGCGGACGTGTGCAGCTTCCCCACGGGGTGACTATCGTAAAGGAACAACGTGAAATCCGCTTCACGAGGGAATCGGAGCGGGAACAACGGAAAATCCAACCCTCATATGTGTTGCTTCCGGGGCCCGGCACGTACCGGCTTTCCAACTGGAATCTCGATGTTACGATTCGAGAGGTCACCACGCAAGCAATGAGCACGATTTCGGATGAGAGAGAGGCTTTTCTAGCGAATATCTGCTTTCCCGTGAGCGTAAGAGCCCGAAAGGCCGGAGACAGAATGGTTCCCTTCGGGATGAAGGGCCGCAAAAAGCTCAGTGACATTTTCATCGACTGTAAGATACCATTGCGCAGAAGGGAAACGATTCCCGTATTCGAGGATGGCGCAGGAATCATCTGGGTGCCCGGTGTGGCAACGGACGAGAGAACGAGGATTAGCCGGAGAATTCGCAAGTCCTGGCACTTCACACTCAGTGATTGCTAAAGGGAAACAGCGAGCGGTAAACTGCGTTCGCGCATGCCGAAGAGCTCCGAATGCGAATCGGCGATAAAAAAGTATGCGTATACCTGTCCGGATGTGATAGAATAAATGCAGGGTAGATCGGTGAACTTCGATGGTACCGGGGGGAACGGCATGACGGAATATAAACTGTACATTTCTTCAGAAGAGATCGAAGAGAAGGTGCGCGAGATGGCCCAAAGGATTTCGACCGAATACGAGGGCCGCAAACCGTTGCTCATCACCCTTCTCAAGGGAGCATTCATCTTTCTCGCGGATCTCGTCAGGCATCTGACAATTCCTCACGACATCGATTTCATCACTCTCTCGAGCTACCGCGATGGTTCGAAGAGAAGCGGAGAGGTGAAGATTTTCAATACGCTGAGCAGGAACATCGAGGGCAGGGATATCATCATCATCGATGAAATAGTGGATACGGGACATACCCTCTCGAATCTGATAAGCAACGTTGACTTCGGTCGCGCAAGAAGCATCAGGATCTGCACGCTCCTCGATAAGCGCTCATGCAGAGAGGTGGATATCCCCATTGACTATGTCGGCTTCAAGATTCCCGAAGTATTCGCCGTGGGATACGGACTCGACTTCATGGATAATTTCCGGAATCTCGCATATATAACCGAATTGACACCCGATCTCATGATGCCCGTGGGGCCGTTCGAAGCCGAGATTGCCGAAGGTGCCATACATATGGCCAAGAAAGAGGACATTCCTGCTGTTATCGCGGGCGGAGGAGGACCGGTTTCCGGTGGCAAGCGGTTTGAGGAAACCCCGGATGAATAAGCCTGATTCCTGTTGCACAAGCATCTTTCTATTGATTATCTTCCAATCGAAACGTTGCTTATGGCTGCACCATGACCGAAAAAAAAGACAATAAGAGAAAAACAAAGCGGGATATTCCTCCGCAGAGACGGTGGACACCGGGCTCCCAACCCGGTCCCCAGCGTCCGTCCAAATCAATGGCCATCTGGATAATGGTGCTCGTTGTGTTTTTCCTCACATTCCTCTTCTACAATTCGGGAAGAGAGCGGAGATGGCCCATCACCTATACCCAGTTCATAAACGAAATAGAAAACGGCAATGTCGGAAGTATCAAGATAAAGGGGCTCGAGGTTCACGGCAAACTCATCAACGAGATCGCCATGTCCACCGACGAAGCGAGTACATCCATAAAAAACTTCAAGGTTATCCTGCCTTCCGAAGACAAGGATCTTCCTAAGAAGATCTGGGAATACAACCCCGATGCCCTCATCGAAGCCGAGCATCCCGGGAGCAGCGTCTGGGTGAAGGCGCTCGCCACCGCTCTGCCGCTGATCGCGATACTTGCGCTCTGGCTCATACTGATGCGCCAGATGCAGGCGGGCGGCAACAAGGCATTCTCCTTCGGCAAGAGCAAAGCGAAAATGATGGACGGCAATATGCCCAAGGTCACTTTCAACGATGTGGCGGGAGCCGATGAAGCGAAGGAAGAGCTCGAGGAGATAATCGATTTCCTCAAAGAGCCAAAGCGGTTTCAGAAGCTCGGCGGGCGCATACCGAAGGGAGTCATCCTCCTTGGACCGCCTGGAACGGGCAAGACCCTGCTGGCGAGAGCCGTAGCGGGTGAAGCCTCTGTGCCGTTCTTCAGTATGAGTGGATCCGACTTCGTCGAGATGTTTGTCGGAGTCGGCGCAAGCCGTGTCAGGGATCTCTTCGAGAAGGGGAAAAAACATGCGCCCTGCATACTCTTCATCGATGAGCTCGATGCGGTGGGCCGCCACCGTGGAGCGGGCATCGGCGGAGGTCATGACGAGCGCGAGCAGACGCTCAACCAGCTCCTCGTCGAGATGGATGGCTTCGAATCGAATGAAGGAGTAATTTTGCTCGCGGCGACGAACAGACCCGATGTTCTCGATCCCGCGCTGCTCAGACCCGGCAGGTTCGATCGTAGAATCATCGTCGATATGCCCGACATGAAGGGACGGCTCGGCATTCTGAAGGTACACACGCGACAGATACCCCTCGCGGACGATGTCGATCTCGAGGTTATCGCAAGAGGCACGCCCGGCATGTCCGGCGCCGATCTCGCGAACATGGTCAACGAAGCAGCGCTCCTTGGCGCGAGATGGGACAAGCAAAAGGTCGGCATGGACGAGTTCGACGAAGCCAAGGACAAGGTGCTGCTCGGACCGGAGCGCAAGAGCAGGATCATGAAAGAAGACACGAGAAGAATGACCGCGTACCACGAAGCCGGTCATGTCATTGTGGGCTCATATCTCGAGCACGCCGATCCGTTGCACAAGGTTACGATCATCCCCCGTGGCAGGGCATCAGGTGTGACCTTCTTCCTGCCCACCGACGACCGCTTCGAAGTCTCGTACGATTGGTGTATGGACACCGTAGCGCGCTCTCTCGGCGGAAGGGCCGCAGAAGAGATCGTTCTCGAGAGGATAGGGAGCGGTGCCGAAAACGATATCAAGAACGCATCAAAGCTTGTCCGCAGCATGGTTACGCAGTGGGGAATGAGCGATCGCCTCGGCCCCATCTCGTACGGCGACCATGACGAGCAGATATTCCTCGGAAGGGAACTCGCCATTCGAAAGGATTACAGCGAACACACGGCGCAGCAGATCGATGAGGAGGTGAGAAGAATCATCGAAGAGACATACAGCAGGGCGAAAACGATTCTCACGGAACACCTCGATCAACTCCACACGGTCGCGAAGGCACTGCTCGATAGAGAGTCTCTCGATGCCGAAGATATCAAGATACTGTTGAACAACGGAACCCTCCCTCCCTTTAAAAAGAAAGTACGAGCGAATAAAAACAAAGTACAAGCGAATTCCGGGTCGAACGAAGAGGAAACGGAATCGGCTGTCGCCGAAAACACAGACACGGAAGAAACCGAGCCCCCGGAAGAATCGGATGAGGTTCAGGGGAACTAGGGGCTTCATCATCAGGACAACACTTGCTGCTCAGTAACGTTATCATTAACTCATGCACTATACGCTTCGCCTGATCGAATCGAGATCCGATAACGCCTTCGAGGAACATCTCAAGCGCGCCGGTGTTGACCAAGAGGGCATCCGGATCATAAAGAGCAAAGCGCGCAACCTGATCATACGGGTGGATAACGTCTCCGCGCCGGCCGCGAACGTTCTCAAGCAACAACTCCTCTCTCTCGGTGGAGACGCAGCGGTGCACCGGGAAGCCATCACGGGGCGCAGCAAAGATTCGACCGTCTACATCATCGCCGACGAGAGACGTCTCGCAACATTGACGAAGAAGCTCGATCACCAGCCGTTCGGCCTTGGGCATCTCGGCGAAGAGATAGCCGCGTTACTGCAGATGCGCCGCAGGCGCCCCGGGAAAATCGCATTGCCGTCCGGTGAGATCGACCTCAGCAGCGGACCGGTCATCATGGGAGTTGTCAATGTAACTCCCGACAGTTTCAGTGACGGCGGACTCTATATCGATCCTGACAGGGCCTTCGAGCGGGCCCTCGAGATGATCGAGGAGGGTGCTGCGATCATCGATATCGGTGCGGAATCATCGAGACCCGGATCGAAGGAACTGTCACTCGCAGAGGAGACCGACCGCATAAGACCCGTCCTCGAAAAACTGGCCGGCAAGATCGAAGTCCCCATCTCGATAGATACGAGGAAGGCGGAAGTCGCGCGACTCGCCGTTTCGTCGGGCGCGGGCATCATCAACGACATCAGCGCGGCGACGCACGATCCCGAGATGGCCCGGACCGTTCTCGACACAAAAGCGGCCCTTGTCGTCATGCATATGAAGGGAACACCTGGGAATATGCAGCACAATCCTCAGTATACGGATCCAGTGACGGAGATCATCGAATGGCTTGGCGCGAGAACCGGCGAACTGCTCGCCGAAGGGATCCCGAATGAGAAAATAATCGTTGACCCGGGGCTCGGTTTCGGAAAAAGATTACAGGACAATCTGGAGATTCTCGATGAAATAGGAGATTTCCATAATCTTGGATTTCCCGTGATGATCGGCTATTCGCGGAAATCGTTCATCGGGATGATAACGGGGCGAGAACCTGTCGAGAGGCTCTCCGGGGGCTTTGCGGCCCTCGGGAAGTGCCTTGACGGGGGCGTGCAGATTATTCGGGCCCATGACGTAAAAGAGACATCGGACTTCCGCAAGGTCTGGCAGGCCATCGAAAGGAGAGGGCGGTAAACAGTGCACCTATTCCAGATCAGCCTCACCGTCGATATCCTCGATATAATCCTTGTTGCCTTTCTCTTCTACCGGCTCTTCCTGCTCATCAAGGGGACGAGAGCCACGCAGATGTTCATCGGCCTCTTTCTGCTCATCATCGTGTCATTTTTCGCCCAGTGGCTGAATCTGAACGCCTTGAACTGGATTCTGAGCAGCCTCAAGACGGTATGGGTGATCGCATTCGTAATCCTCTTTCAGCCGGAGTTGCGAAAGGCGCTGACCCAGCTGGGACATAACCGCATAATCGGCTTTTTCATAAAGGTGGAGGAATCGGGAACGGTGCCAGAAATCGTGAAGTCCTGCCATCAGCTCTCACAGAAGGGACTCGGAGCGATAATCGTCATCGAGCAGGATGTGGGGCTGAGAAATTATATCGAGACGGGAACACCACTCGATGCACGGGTTACCGCAGAGTTGCTCGGAACCATCTTCACACCTCCCGGCCCGCTGCACGACGGCGCCGTTGTCATCGAAAAGAACCGGATCGTAGCGGCCGGCTGCATACTGCCGCTTTCCCAGAATCCTCGCCTCGGAAAATCTCTAGGAACCCGCCATAGAGCGGGACTCGGTCTCTCGGAGGAATCCGACGCCATCGTCATCATCGTCAGTGAAGAGACTCGAATGATTTCTCTCGCAATCGGCGGAAAGCTGAAGCGCAAACTCGATATCAATACCCTTCGAAACGATCTCATCAGCCTCATCGGGCTCAAGAGCGAAGAAACGGTCGCCACCTCCTGAGAATTTCTCTCTCGATAATCCGGACCTCCCGTAAATACCTCTTCACGCAATTCGGATCAACATCTAATGTATGAGAAAGGAGTGGCGACCTCGCACCACCACACGATCCCCTCACACCCGGGTCGGCCGACACTCCCTCTCATGAATTAAGGATCCTCATGAATCTCGAATAACCGACCTTGTCAATTGCAAGATGCGTGCTCACCACGTGAGTGCGCCGGCGGTATTTATGTAATAACTTACAAAAAAATGACTTGTGCGTGATGCGGGCAAGCGGTTTCCGTCCCGTTTCTCATGTAAAATAGTCATACATGATTCCGGGCACCCCTGATAAGCGATCGCGGCAGGTTGCCAAACTATATAATAAAGGAAGGGCGTACGGCCCTTCCCCCGTGGAGCGTAAATGATATTTACATCTGATCGTTACGTTTACCGCTTGATCCTGTTCTGCTCGATAAGATTTTCGAGAAAAGTCACTATCGCCTGATCGAATTTATCCTTTTGCTTGCGCAATTGTTCGAGCGCTTCTGGAACCGTGAATGCCTTTCTATACGGCCTGTCACTCGTCATCGCGTCGAAGCTGTCCGCAACGGCGATGATCCTCGTCCCAACCGAGATTTCCTCTCCCTTGAGGCCGTCGGGATATCCGGTGCCGTTGAGGCGTTCGTGGTGGTGGCGAACGAGATCACAGGAGGCCTCGAGAAATTTCATGTTCTTTATGATCTTTTCGCCCACCTCGGGATGACTCCGTATCATTTTCCATTCGCTGGCCGTCAAATCAGTCGGCTTGTTGAGAATATCTTCGTATACGCCGAGTTTGCCGATATCATGAAGGGAGGCGCCGAAGCTGATGATATCGAGCTCCTTTTTCGGAAGATCCATTTCCTCGGCGAGCATTCTGGCATACCGGGCAACCCGTTCCGTATGGCCTTTCGTGTACGAATCCTTCGCCTCGATCGTCGATATAAGAACCTTGATCGTGGATACGTACGTCGCCTGAAGCTCTGCGTATAGACGGGCGTTCTCGAGCCCGGTTGCGGCCGAGTTGCAAATAGACTTGAAGATTTCGATTTCATGATCAGAAAGCTCGTTTTCATTCACTTTGTCGCCGATAAATACTATTCCGATGAGACGCGATTTGACGATAAGCGGAAAGCAGTACGTTATGCCGAAATCGGAGATGAATTCCGCCTCTTTCTTGGCTGCGTCGGGGAGACCGGGATTCGAGAGATCGAGCACATCCTGATGCGACAGGAGATAATTCGAAAGCCCGACGTCGCGTAACAGCCGCACCGTTTTGAGGATGCTCGCCTGGATACCCCTTCCGCCGCCATAAGAGAGATGCTCGTCGATGTCGTCATACGCGTAGAAGAGCGCCACCGAGCCTATTCCGAGCTGTCCGATGAGGGTGAGAGACAGAACATGGGTCAGTTCCTCGGGCTCGCGCAATCTGTTCAGATCCTGGCTCAGGCCGAACAGGGTGCGCAGATCGAGGATCTTCTTCTTGAGCTCCCTGTTGATCTTTACGTAATCTTCCTGCCCCTTCTGAACCTCGTCCTTCAGTATCAGATTCTTCTCAACCAGATTCTTCTTCTTATCCGCCTGAGAAAGAAAGTTCTCGATCTTGAGATGCATCTCTTTGAGTGAAAACGGTTTCTTTATGTAATCCTGGGCGCCCGATCGAAAGCCCTTGATCATCGAATCCGGAATCGAATCCGCCGATATCATGATGATCGGAACATCCTTGTGTATGTCCCTGCTACGAATTTCGTCACAAACGCGGAATCCGTCTTTCTTCGGCAAGACGACGTCGAGTACAACGAGATCGGGTTGAAACTCGTCATACCTGTCGAGCGCCTCTTCCCCGTCGTATGCGAAAGCCGTATTGTAACCCTTACCCTTGAGAGATTCTGTTAAAATCTCCACAACGTTCGGATCGTCGTCCACTACGAGTATGTTTGCGCATGAATCTTTCATTGTTCCTGTTTCATCACTTTCTCTGAGCCGACCGATTTGGCTATTTCCCTTTCCATTATTTTGACGAAGCGCGTCACGACTTCCCTGTCGTAACGCAGTCCGTAGTTCTCCTTGAGCGAATCGAGAGCCTCCTTATCAGACCGCGCGGGCCTGTTGGGCCGCTCGCTGATCATGGCGGCATAACTCTCGATAACAGATATGATGCGTGCCCCGAGAGGGATCTCCTTCCCCCGCAAGCTGCGCGGATATCCCTCACCGTTGAATCTCTCGTGATGAGATCGCACGATCTCAACGACATCTCCGCTGAACTGCATCCGTCGAAGCATTTCGGAACCGTCTTCGGGGTGCTTCTTGATAATGCCCCACTCCTCTTTCGTCAGATCCCGGGGGCTGCGCAAGATGAGATCACTGATCTTGATCATCCCCATGTCACGAAGAACGGTTCCGTATATCACATCCTTGAAGCGCTCTTCGGGATAATTCATATCTTTTGCAACCATGCCGACGTAACGCGAAACGAATTCCGATGTACCCTTCAGAAGCGTGTTATCCTCGATCAACGATATGAGCGTTTTTACGATTCCCAATGTCCTGTCCTGCTCCCGCTCGAAGGACACCGCGTTCTCGTATGCGGCCTGCGTGATATTTATCAGTATGCTCAAGAATTCAA
This sequence comes from uncultured bacterium, assembly GCA_965369375.1. Classification (GTDB taxonomy): domain Bacteria; phylum Krumholzibacteriota; class Krumholzibacteriia; order Krumholzibacteriales; family Krumholzibacteriaceae; genus CBDUQN01. The sequence goes on from CBDUQN010000036.1 coordinate 13,587, forward strand.
AGTCTTCCTTCCTCATCCCTCTGCCCGCAATCCTCTTGCCGAGGAGCACGAGACCGACAAGCTTGTTCTTCTGGTTGAAAGGACAGATAAATTGAAAACCTTTCTCCTCTAAAGCCTCCCTCTCTTTCTCATCCATATTGAATGAATCTATCGGGATGACGTTTCTTCCTTCTCCCGTGATCTTGATTGCCTTGGATGTTATGGATATCTCTTCCCCCGCTTCCTGCTCCAGGCCCTTTGATATAACGACCTCGAATACCTCACCGCTGTTTTCGCAGAATACCGCCGATTCGACCCCGCCCTGCGCTATCGAGGTCAGAAGAAATATATCGAGAAGTTTTTTCTTGTCCCGGACGGCGCTGAAATCCGCGCTTATGGAGAAGAGTGTCTTATACCCGAAAATTCTGCGCTTCAGACTCCTATTGAGCTCGGCATAGTCACCCTCACCCGCATCGGCTATTTCTCGCGTTTCATATTTTTTCGCCCCTGCAGTATCAATCGTCTGTGCGGCGGGCGACGAATAATCTTTGAATATCTCGGATATTACCTTCTCTGATTCAGCCAGCGTATCCCCTGCACATGAGTCACCGCTCTGCCTCTGTACCTCTTCGCTCCGACAGGCCGATTGATCGGTTCCATCGGATTCACCGGAGCTCGATTCGGCGGTGTTGTTGTAGGACATGAGGATTACATTGGGATTTTCGGCGCCTTTCCCAGGGCTATCCTCGGCAATTCCCTCAGAGGCTTCCTCAGCGCTTTCCTCTGGGCTCTCCGGCGCGGCGGCGTCCTCTGCAGCGATCCCGTCCTGCTCAGATCTCCCATGATCCTCGGGGGGCTTTTGATCCGCTGAAACGCCGGCGCTTCCCCCGATGGCTTCTTCGAGAGACGAGCAAATCCAGATCGGCTCCTCCTCGCTCTTCAAGAACTTGAGAACGATCTCGTTTGTTACGACGAACGCCACCGTTTCTCCTCGCTCATCGCGCGACTTGACGAATTCCCTCAAAATCTTCGCGACTCCGCCGCCGAGTGAGGCAACCTCGGAAAAATCGAAGATCACATTCTTGAAATCACGTTTCGCGCATTCATCAATGAGTTGCGTGATTTTTGATTTCTCATGATAGCCCAGCTTCCCCGCAATTCGGAAAACCGCGGTATCAGGCTGTTCTACCTCGACTCTCTCGATCTTGGTCCTGACCATCGATCAGCTCCCTCTCCTTCTCGCATTACTCCTTCGCTTCGACCACCTCTTCCTGAGCCAACCAACGATCAAGAACACTCCTCAGGAATCTCCATTCACTTCCTACCTTTTTCGCGGGTATCTTCTTTTCCTTTGCCAGACGGCAAACGGTTTTAACGTGCATCTTCAGATACTCCGCCGCTTCGACAGAGGTCATCACCTCAATCGATTCGTCATGACCACCGATAACAATGCTTCCGTATTCATGTTGATGTTGCTTAACCATATCAACCTCTCCAGTTCTTGGTGATCCGACCTCAGTACCGAATTCCAGAGATCGGCCCGCTACAATTTACACACGCGGAACCGGATTTTCTTCTATTCGCTTACCAGCCTCTTCCCCTACTGCGAACGAGCCGGGCTCATCGAATGCGCTTTCGAAACCATAGAGCCCGCTCACGACACCCAAGATGAGCTTTATATCAAGGACGGGGAACTCATTCTCACCCAGATGCAGATAATGCCGGGTCAGTGAAGCCCAACAGCCTTCTGTACACTGATCGCTGACTCCCTGAATCCGGCGTCCCGGACCGTTGATAATAAGTCCTACACGCTTCTCAGCCAGTCCGATTATCATGATCCGATCGCCGACCTTCTCGGGCGTGACTTCCTCCGAAATGACCTCATTTAAATAATAAACCGGGATTCTCGCTTCCCCTGATCGCGCGTACCGCTCGCCGTTCTCCTCGGCAATTTCCAGCGTATTGATCTCGACGATTCCCTCGATTGCATAGTACGGTACGGCGAGTTCTTTCCCCGAGAACTCGGCAATGTGATAATCCGTTACGACGGACGTATGCGGCAGGGTGAACTGGAATCGCGCGGTTTTCCCCATTGCGGGCTCCACCCACAGGAGGCCGCCATGCGTATCGAGCAGGCTACGGATGTTCAAGAGCCCAGGATAAAATGCAACCGTGTCGTCATTGTCTATTTTTGAATCGCAAAGGAAATTGGGGCCGTTATCGGCGACTCTTGCAAAGAGGTACGACCCTTCGTCCTTCACTTCCACAGTGACCGACAGGGAAAGGTCCTTCTTGTGTTCATACATTCTGCATATATCGAAGAGGCAGCTCTCGACAATTACCGCAAGCGCGGATGCGCTTTCCTGCTCCAGGGAAAATTCATCTGATCGTGCATCGAGCTCGGCATTCCATTTTCTTATGCCGCCGTGAAGGTCGAAAAAGTCTCTGATTCCTTCGAGCACGGTGGCGCTCGATACCTTGGAACGGAAACTCAGCCTGCTGTCGCCGAGGCGGTTGAGGATGCTTCCCAAGAGGCCGATGTAGAATTCACTCTCTCCGAATGAGAGCTCGAGGTCTTTCACGACACTTTCCTTCTGGCTTTGATCCTCCAGATACTCCTTGAACTGATCCTTGACCCGGTAGAGCGATCCGATCAATTTGTCGAGCGTCGAAAAACCGTCGGGTCTATCGTCGAATGGGATACCGGTGTCTTCGATATAAACGGAGTCCGCCGCTCCTTCGCGCGGCTGACCGTCTCCCGTTTCGCTCGAGAGGCTCTCCTGCAAGACTTTTATTTCATTGCTTATGCCGCCGAAAAGCTTTTCCCAGTCTGTCGCCTCGGCATTGCCGGCAAGAATCTCCGTTACCGAGAGCTCCTCGATCTCGAGGAACTCGGATACGACCTGCGAAAGCTGCTCATCCCAGCAAACACCCGCACGTGAAGCACCTTTGATCAGGTGTCTGAGAAGTTTCAAGCTATTGCTCCAGTCGTCTATCCCCAACAAACTGGTGCTGCCTTCGAGAAGCTTCGTCGCCAGGGCCACCTTCTCGATATCGCTCGCCCCGATCGACGCCCCGGAAACCAGTTCCATAAGACCGTTCAGCTTTTCGATGTGGTCGTTTACCTGTTCGGTAAACGTCTGCCTATGTTCTTCGTTCAACAGTATCAAGTAGTGTACGCCTTTCCTCTGCTACGGATTCGTTTCCTCTACATACTCGACTGCGCCGAGCTCGAAGAGATCATAGATCGGCTCATCATCTCCCCCGGTATCTTCGGCGTCGGCATTGACCTGCTCCTCATAGTCCCTGACGCCACCGTCGACATCGACCTTGACCCACTCGGAGCCCGGAGCGTTTATCCGTTGATCTCCGAGCCGATCCTCACCAGCGGGAAGTTTCGTGGCCGGCCGGTCTTCATCAACCGGTGGATGCGACGGCTCTTCGATCACGTTTTCTGATGGATAATCCAATACTTCTTCCACTGCCGCCGGAGGTTGCTCCGGTGTCTGCTCCATCGTTCCATCGGCGCCTTCGGGCTTTTTCTCCGGAATCCCCCTGTCCTGCTGAAGCTCTTTCCAACCGGCATCCGGCTGATTTTGCGGCGCTTCCTCGTATCCCTCATCCATTGCGCGCTCTGTAAGCTGCGACCCGTCTGTTTCGATCGTATACTCACGAACCTGTGCGTTATCGGTGAATGCCGGGGGCTGTTCGTATGCGTCATCGGGAATGTCCGCGAGCTGATCCGTGGCATGGGGTTCTTCCGTCTCATCGAGGAACGACTCATCTCCCATGGTTACATCAATCTCATCGAGCATCTCGGAATCCCCCATCTGTTCCTTCTCACCGGAAGCCTGCCCTTCGGCTCCCGAATCCGAACCGAATGAAACATTCCATTGCCCGCCACGCTGGATCACAATATCGGAGTCCGCATTCGGCTCGCTGCCAGAATAGCCGCCGAAGTTCACGAAAGAGCGATCATCGGACTGTTGCACTTCACCCTTATCCACGGACTGCTGCTCCTCAGCTACCTGGACAGCCGTCTCTGCAATCGCCGAAACACAATCCTGGAGCGCCGTATAGACCTCGTTCATTTCAGTCTGGAGAAGAGAAAAGCTCCGCTCGAGCCTGCTGCTCCGCTCCTCGATATTCGCAGCAATCTCACCAGCGGCTTTCGTGCCGCCGGCGTCGATCGCCGTACTCGCGTCCCCGCCGGAACTCATCTTCTCCGCTAACTGATAGCAGTTACCGAGAAGACCTTGGGCTATGCTCGACACCGTTCCGCTCAGTCTGTTGAACCTCTCGGCCGTCGCGCGCACTTTTTCGGCAAAATGCGCGAGATCATGCTCCCCGATCGCTCCCTTTGCGGCTTTCAATGCCATGTTGAGTGCGAGCCCGTTGTTCTCTGTGGAGAACTCGCTCAAGACACGTCCACCATCTTCGAGTTTGTTCAAGGTGTTTACCATCTCGTCGATTATCGTGCTGGTCCCGTCTCCCCCCGGGCCAGAGACATCCCCGGATGCGTGCGCGCTCCCCACACCGGCACTCGCTGCTATCACACCGAGCTCCTTGACGGCATCAGCGATCCCGAGTATATCCTCGTTCGCCGTGGTTGCCGTTTCCAGCAGCTTGCCGAACGATAACACGGTTTCGCTCAGCGTCTGCCGGGCCGCATTCGATTTCTCCCTGAGCCCTTCGATCTCATGCCTGTTCGCCTCGAAATAATCCCCCACCTTACCCAGGATTTTCTCCCACCTCGCATCTCCCGCCTCCGCCTTCACCTTCTGTCCCTTGAAGAGGGATTCGATCTGATGTTCGATCCCTTCGGGATTTAATTCCTTCTCCTCACGCTCGAGCTCTTGAGAAATTTCACGTATGCTGTCTCCATAGTTCCGCAAGACCGATTGCAGCTCCGGGTACGCCGACAGCTTGGATATCTGAGCGGGATTCGTCAGGTCGTCGATACTCTCAGCCAGCGCGACCATCGTGCGATAATCCTGTCCCGAATCGAGATAAAACTTGTATCGCCTCACGGCTGCCGCAATAACGAAGTAACTTATCAGTGAGAGGATAACAACGCTTGCGACCAACGGGTACATTTCCTTGAAAAACTGATAAGAATCGATCTGCCACGGTCTCGAGCTATCGCTCATCCATTGCAATTCGACGTTATACATCTTGACCAAATAGCACCCCGCGCCCACCCCGACCACTAGAAGCAGGAGCGCTACTAGCAGCCCGATTTTCCACGGGGCGACGAGCAATGGCCTTTTGCTGGATACGTTCTTCACCCTACTCTCCTTCTTAAAAACCGATAAGACACCGAACAGACTCGTCTTTAAAGGTCGGCCGGAAAGATTGAATTTTCAGTCGATCCATGAATTCGCAAAGATTATGCCAGGGAGGGAATTAGGGCAAGTTGCCGTATCTACCTGTAATTATAGGCAATTTCGAGGGATATGAGAGAACAAGACGAACCGATGAGCGCACTTGCTTCGCGTTTTGCAAAGAAGTATGCAAATTCATCCTTCTCGATTCACTCTATCTTTGATTCAATTAACCGCTTACGTAAGCCACGGCTACACGCGCTTCCGGCCGATTGCCGAGTACAGGCTAGGGACCCTGTCCTTGAAGATATTGTTATTCGATGTGATTTCCTTCGCACGGGCGTCGGCGACATCTATCTCCACGACCTTGAGCGATTCGCTCCTATCCCCGGCGGAAGTGAGAATATTTCCCTTCGGATCAATGATCTGGCTTCCCCCGGTAAAGGTGAGCGAGATCGTTCCACGGCGCTCGGTGCCTATTCTGTTCGCCGTTACCGCAAAGACGCCATTCTCGATACATCTCGTCTTCATTGCATCCTGCCCGTAGGGAAGGATTAAATTGCTCGGATGGCAGAGAATATCCGCACCCTTGAGGGCGAGGACCCTTGCAGTTTCCGGAAAGAACCAATCGAAACAAACGAGAAATCCGAGCTTCGCATCGCCGACGGAGACTATCTTGAACGATTTTCCCCTTGTAAAAAACAGCTTTTCACGGTCGAAGAGATGAACCTTGTGATATATCTGTGTCTTCCCCTGGGGGGAAATATGGACACATGCATTGAAATACTGCCGATTGAACTTCTGAGCGATACCGAAAACAATATTGAGTTTTCGGTTTTTGGCGATTTTTTTCAGTTCCTTCGTCGTATACCCATCGGGCACCCTCTCCGCCAGGCTTGCCAGCTCCTCTTCGTTCCGGAAGAGATAGCCCGTATTGAAGAGCTCCGGCAGAACGATCGTTGCGCCCGAAACCCTGTCGAGCAGTGACAGCGCCTTCTGAACATTTTTCTCGACCGCACCGAATTTCGGACGAAGCTGAAGGAAACCTATCCGCATGTATTGCCCCCTTGATGACCGGCGCATAGCGCCTGAGCTGGATATCCAGATAATAGCGCATTATACAGAAAAATTCGTCAAATTGAAGCTATTTATTTCCTTTTAAACCAATTTATTAGAATTTCCGTGGCATAAACCTTGCGAAACACGCTGAAGCGTCGGCAGACCGGCTATCCTAATCCCAAACGGAGACGCAAAATGCGTGTTTCGACCAACTACCAGCCTATTGCTTCGGATGGAACTCCATCGAAAGAGCAGACCTACTTCTTTATGATCAACAGCCTGCTGAGCAGCAGAAAAGAGAGTGGGTACCCGTCGAACGATCAGTACTACGATGAGGATGTGAATGTCTACCTCGCCAATCTCCTGACGACATTTATATACCCCGAAAGGTACGAATGGATATTCAAATATATAACGCCTTATGACACGGAGCTTTTCGGTGGAATAGGCGAATCTGAAGGACCCCGCTCCAAATATCTTGCCTACAAATCGAATGCAGACATGCTCCTCTTTTCGATCTGCATCTTCAACAATCCGAGGAGACGGCGGCCGAACACCGCCCCGCATATGGCAGGGGGATCGTACATCGGAAGAGGAAAGGCGTACTACCGTTTGGCCCAGTCGTACTCTCAAAAGACATTCAGAAAGAACACGGCTATCAGCGAGGTGCTCGGAAAGCTCTCGGATGGTTATGAAAAATATGTATCGATACTGTCACATATGAAGGGGGAATACTTCAATTTCTACCGGCGGATCAGCGACGGCGAGCTATTCCACCTTCACCGCAGTGTCGAGCATACCGGCAGGCGCCAGGAACTCGGTTCTCTCTACGACGCATTCCTCGATGCCTACTCGGATTACAAACAGGACAAATCCCCGGAATCGAGGGAGCGGCTCGAAAGGATATCGGGCAAATTGCGCCGCATCGATCCCGATTTCCGCTTCGAGCCCATATAAACACCGAATCGGTCGCGACCTCCGCTGCGAGCTCCAAGAATCGCAATGTTTTTTAGGGAATTCCGTCTCTAAATCTTTTTCAGAAAGTCACTACACAACCTGAATACTTTTCTCGATTCTTCCCCTGCCACGAGAACGTGTTGATCGCTGTCGAGAAGGACGAGACGGGATTTCGAATGCTCCAGCTTGCGCTTGAGAAGATAGAATCCCTGCGTCGAAACCATCGGATCCCTCGCGGCCTGCAGAACGAGTACCGGCTTCGTCAAGGGATTGAGGCTCTTTCGCGTCATTTCCATGAACTCGAGTATCGTGTCCTCCCGTGGCGCCACATTCCGCGCCGCCGCGGGCACGATCTTCCTCATGGCCTGAAATACGAGATACCTGCCCGTTTTCACCGCAAAAAGGACGGGAGATATCAAAACGGCGCCCTTGACCGGGTATTTGTCGAGGACGCGCAGCGCAATGGTGCCACCGAAGCTGAAGCCGATAATATAGGTATTCGGCGAATAACTCTGCAATGCATCGAGAACAACCTCGGTCTCCGATAGGCAAATGCTCCACCGATCGTAACCCCTGAGGCTCCCCGTCTTCCAGTTGCCGGTTCTTCGCCTGAACAGTCCGCCCCTCGTCGAATTTCCCCCCTGCGAATCCCGCGAGCTCTTGCTCATCGGCAGGGAAATGCCGTAAATAGTGTATCCGCGATCGAACAGGTGCTCACCCAATCCTTTCATCTCGTCGGGCGACCCTCCGGCGCCGTGGATGAGAAGGCAGAGCGGCGATTCCCGCTCCTGAAGCAGTAGAAAGCTCCTGTCTTCCCTTTGAACTCCGTTTCGCTGCTCTACATACATGCGACTGCCATGGAAGAATTGCAGGAAATCACGGCGGAGTTCCGCGTCCCGGGGATTCTCATCGAGCCGTTTCTTCAATTCCCAGACCGAATGACCTATCTTCGCGAGCGTATCCTTCACCGTCATACCCCCCCACCGTTCGCTTCGGTCCGCACGGCCTGACCGCTGCAGGCGCGAACACAGAGACCGCAAATCAGGGCGTTCAGCTTTTCCTGTTTCGAAAAACGCCTGATCTGCGCCACACAACGATCGAGGTCGAAGTCATGAGGGTCCTCGTGAATCGCCCCCACCGGGCATGAACGGATGCAGCTCATGCAATCTCCGCAATCATCGGGAGATCCCAGTATAGCGCGCTCGGGAAGCGGCATGTTCGTGAGAACGGAAGCATACCTCACCTGGGAACCGTACCTCTGGTTTATGAGAAGATTGTTTCTGCCGCGCCAGCCGAGACCGGCGAGGGCGCCGAGCTCCCGGTGCGAGAGATGCCCCTCGAGTCGTTCCCAGTCCATAATCTGGGACGCAGGGATCGGCAGCGCGCGATAGCCCATTCTATGACATTCGTTTACCAGCAAAAGAACCGCCTGATCGAGTGCGAAGTTGACTGCACGGTAGTGATGATAGTACGTCCATGTCGGCGCCGTTTTCACCGTTTCCAGCACCGGTGATGAAAGCCTGATCCCGAACACGAGCGCACATTCGAGCGATGAGGCGATCCCGCGGATCGAATCATGAAATCGCGCCCGCTGCCGGTCATCTATCCGCGCCGACGACAGCAGGCCTATTCCGTGGGATTGTAAGGGAAACCGCAGCTTTTCCAGATTCTCAACCGGTGTATCTGAACTCATCCCACCTCCACCCACCGAGTAACAAAGGCGATCAACTCGTTCTGTAGTTCGGTGCTTCTTCGGTAATTATGATGTCGTGGGGGTGGCTTTCACGCAGGCCCGCCTGGGTGATCCTGATGAACCGGCCCTTTTGCTTGAGCTCGGCGATCGTCGCGACACCGCAGTATCCCATTCCCGCCCGCAATCCCCCCAGGAGCTGGTAGACGTTGCTCGCAAGGCTTCCCTTGTAAGAGACCCGTCCTTCTATGCCTTCCGCAACGAGTTTGCTCTCCTCCACTCCCTCCTGGAAATACCGCTCCCCGCTTCCATGCTTCATTGCACCGATCGATCCCATGCCGCGATAGATCTTGTAATTCTTCCCCTCGTAATAGACTATCTCACCGGGACTTTCCTCGGTACCGGCGAAGAGGCTGCCGATCATGACCGAATCCGCGCCGGCGGCGAGCGCCTTCACGATATCACCGGAGTACTTGATCCCCCCATCGGCAATGAGTGGGACCCCGGCTCTCGCGGTCACCTCGGCACAGTCCATTATCGCGGTGATCTGCGGTATCCCGATGCCGGCAATAACGCGGGTCGTGCAAATGGCGCTCGGCCCGATCCCCACCTTGACTGCATCGACGCCGACACGCACGAGATCCCGTGCGGCGGAAGCCGTGGCAATGTTCCCGGCAATGATTTGCAGGCTCCGGTATTTCTTTCGAAGTTTCTGGACGGTCTCGAGAACTCTCGTCGAATGAGCATGAGCCGTATCGACGATTACGACATCAACGCTTGCCTCAACGAGGGCCTTTACGCGATCCATAGCATCTTTGGCGACACCGACCGCGGCCCCCACTCGCAAGCGGCCCTTAGAATCCTTGCATGAAATAGGATAATCGAGCCGCTTCTGAATATCCTTGACCGTTATCAATCCCTTGAGACGCCTCTTGCGATCGACGACGGGAAGTTTTTCGATCCTGTTCTCATGGAGAATCCTCATCGCCTTATCGAGCGTTATTCCCTCCGATGCGGTGATGAGATTTCTCGATGTCATAACCTCACCAACCTTCATGTCTTCACGCTCGATGAACCTGAGATCGCGGTTGGTGAGAATTCCGACGAGAACGCCATCCTTCGTCACGGGAAGCCCCGAGATGCGATACTTCCTCATAAGCTCCTTCGCCTCACGGACAACCTGCTCGGGAGAGAGTGTTATGGGCTTGGTGATCATACCGCTCTCGCTGCGCTTTACACGATCGACCTGCTCCGCCTGTTCCGCGACGCTGAGGTTCTTGTGGATGATTCCCACACCGCCCTCCCGTGCGAGCGCGATCGCGAGATCAGCTTCCGTCACCGTGTCCATCGCGGCTGAAACCATGGGGATATTGAGACGGATCTTTTTTGTAAGCCGCGTATTCACACTGACTTTCGTCGGATGTATATGTGCTTTTGCCGGGATGAGAAGAACGTCGTCGAAGGTGAGGCCTTCCTTTACGATCTTTCTTTCCTTCACTGCAGCGATGGAGCTTTCGAAGCTCCCTCTCCCCCCTCTCACGCGTGACTTTCAAAGACTTCCAAGCATATCGAGCGAAGCCAATAGTGTTAGCAAAATACCGTCTGCCACCCTATACTGTCAAGATTCATTAGAGAGAACGGGACGATTATTGCCCGTGGACCCAGATCGGTCAAGCCACCTATCGGGATTGGCGTAATCCGCCTCAATGATGCACCCCACCATCACCGCGCCGCACCCCCGCTCTGAACGAATTCTGATAACGGCCGCGTTGTCTTTCGGCGTCCCTTGTATGAGGCGATCTCGGTGACACCGAGACTGCAGAGAAGCTCGAACGCCTCATCGTAATCCCGTCCGACGTCACCGGGGGTGTGTGCGTCCGAGCCGATCGTCACTGAAACGCCCTCATCGATACATGCGCGTAGAAACAACGGCTCGGGATAGATCGAACCGGCTTGACGCCTGATCCCGGCCGTGTTGACTTCGAGCGACATGGAAAACTCACGAAGCAGTGATGCAACTTCGCGAAACGCATACTCCATCGAACGCTTCGGTGTAAACCAAAGTTTCCGTATCGCGTCCGGATGAGCCACGACGTCAAAGAGGTCGCTGCGGATCAGTTGCCCCAGAAGATCAAAATACGCGACATACGCGTCATCAGGATCTTCAGTGCGGTAGCGGTCCCGTCCCGCCTTGCTCGTGAAGTGCCAATCACCGAGAAAATGGATCGATCCGAGGACATAATCAAAGGGGTGCGATCGGATAAGGCGGCCTATCTCTCCCTCATACCCGGGAAAGAAGTCCGCCTCTATGCCGAGACGAATCGTGATACGGTTTCTGTATTTCGCCTGAAGTTCCCTCACGAGATCGACGTACCGGGGAAGATCCTCTTCGAGCATGGCGTGGTAGGGGTCGGGATCCTTGACCTTGGGGAGATGCGCGCTGAAACCGATCTCTACAAATCTCTTTGCTATTGCTACCGTTACATACTCTTCGAGCTCGCCGGTGGCATGACCGCAGAAATTTCCATGAAGATGATAATCGATCATAGTTAAACCTAACTGTTTCACCCGATTATATAGATTATACAACGGCGCGAACCGCTATGCAACTCCAATCGGGAGCCGCCGGCCGGCACCTCGGGGCATGCGCACGGCTTCTACCTACTTGGAATTCTTCCTGTAAAACTTGCCATCGATGAGCTGCGATCATCAATTTCGCGATATCGGAGGGGATAATCATGCCGCTTGCTTTCCCGCCGAGAGGTTCCAATCACAGATCCTCAGCCATCCTCGGATCGTCATTCGTCAACAGATCCGCGGCAGGAGATCCCCGTACGGGATATCGACGACACGCTCTCCGCCGAGCTCTGTTTTCAAGATGACATGACCCGCGGGCTTCGCTTGCACCTCACCGATGACCGATGCGTGGGCCCCAAGCTGATTCGCCTTCATGATTTCAAGGACCGTTCCTGCTTCATGCTTATCGACGATTGTGACGAACTTTCCCTCGTTGGCGATATGGAGGGGATCGTACCCCATGAGCTCGCATCCCTTTCGCACCGCATCCGTTATCGGAAGCGTTTCCTCTTCGATCCGGATACAGACACCGGAGTCGGAGGCGATTTCGTTGAGCACCGCGGCGAGACCGCCCCTCGTCGCGTCACGCATCGCCCTGATGCCGGACGTTTTCTCGAGAAGCGGAACGGTCAGGTTCGAAATCGGCGCCGTATCGCTCCGCAGATCACTCCCGAATTCTATGCCCTCCCGGTGACTCAGAATAGCGAGGCCGTGTTCACCGATCGGACCGTTCACGATGACGAGATCTCCGGGGCGCGCGAAGGCGGAGGAAAGTTCGATCCCATCCGGCATGAGACCGATCCCCGTCGTATTGATGAATATGCCGTCCGCCTTTCCGTTCTCGACAACCTTGGTATCTCCCGTCACAATGGTCACGCGCGCCTCTTGGGCTGCATGGTGAATCGAATCGACGATTCGCTCGACCGTGGCCATGGGGAGACCTTCCTCGATTATCATGGCGAGGGAGATGAAGCGGGGGATGGCGCCGGATACCGCGAGATCGTTCACCGTTCCGAAGACGGCGAGGCTCCCGATATCGCCTCCCGGGAAGAAGAGGGGACTCACGACGAACGAATCCGTCGTAAAGGCCACCCTGCCCGAATCGATCGTGAGAACGGCGCTATCCTGCAGGGGGCCCTCCCCCTGTCCTCCGAGCTTCTCTATCACCTGGGACACGAGCTCCCGCATGAGGATTCCTCCTCCCCCGTGCGCGAGGAGAACCCGTTCCTCCCTCCTGTCCTCCATCATCGATCACTCCCCTTTCTCGACCATTTTTCAATCTATACCTCTTTCAAACAGGGCCGCTGCAATCTGTGCCTGTCCGAGAGAGATTCCCCCGTCATTTGGGGGTACAAGCACGTGCTGATAGAGCGGCACCGACCGTGCCCCGGCGAACAGCCGTTCGACGAGCAGGCGATTCTGAAAAACTCCTCCGGAAACGACGATGCTCCCGCACCGGTGTTTTTTCGCAAACCCGTGCGCAAGATCGAGCACCATATCCGATACGCTCGCATGGAACGCGGAAGCAATATCGGGCGGCGGAACCCCGTTTCGCAGGTCCTCGAGAATCCCCTCGATTGCGGGCGCGGGATCTATCTCAACTACCGCTTCACCGGTGCGCTCGAAACGATACCTCGTATCGCCATCACTCCCCCCGAGAGCCAGCGCCTCGAGCGCGACCGCCGCCTCTGCCTCGTAGCTCACCGTTTCCGCACAGCCGAGCATGAATGAAACGGCATCAAAGAGCCTTCCTATGCTCGATGACAGCGGCGAATTAACGCCCCGCACGGCAAGCTCGAGAACCTGCCGGTGCTTTGACTCCACGAAGCCGCACGGTTCGGGCAAATCCAATCCGAGCACACCGTCTCCGAACAGGTTCCACAGATGCATGAGCGCCATCCGCCACGGCTCACGGATGGCCGCTTCGCCGCCGGGAAGGGGCAGATATTTCAAATGGGCAAGCCGCTCGAAGGTGTCGTACCGGGCGAGAAGAAACTCCCCCCCCCACAGCTTGCCGTCGCTCCCGAATCCCGTGCCGTCGAAGGAAACCGCTATGACCGGTTCCTCGAGACCATGCTCGACCATGACACTCACCGCATGGGCATGGTGGTGCTGGACCGCGTACGTTCTTTCACAATCGATCCTCCGTGCGAGCCGGGTGGTGAAGTAATCCGGATGCATGTCGTGAACACAGATAGCGGGCGTAACCTTCAAGAGGCTCTCGAAATCCTCGAGCTCGCTCTCGTAGTTCCGCTGACTTCTGATATCGCCGAGATCTCCGAGATGCGCGGATACGAACGCATCCGCCCCCCTTGCGAGCGTGAACGTCCCCTTCTCCTGGCCGCCGAGAGCCAATACCGGTGTTTTGGCCGGATGGGGCAGGCGGATCGGTTCAGGCACGAATCCGCGGGCCCTTCTGATGGGAACGATCGTGCCGGCGGGAACAAAGAAAATCGAATCATCACACTTGTGGGTAATGCGCCGGTTGTGGATTATCGCCGCATCGGCAATTGTTCCGAGCAAGCCGCCGAGTTCTTCTTCGTTTGAAATCAACGGCTCATCGGTGAAATTCGCAGACGTCATTATCAGCACGTCGAACGGTTCCATCAGAAGGTGATGAAGCGGGGTATACGGCAGAAAGACCCCGAGATACCCGTTGCGGGGAGCAACGATTTCCGGGAGCATCGCTGCGGAGCGCTCGAGCAGCACGATCGGTGACTCGGGTGAGATAAGCAGTTTTCGCTCGGTGTCGCTTACGCGGCAATATGAACCGACCTCCGACATCGATTTGAACATGAGTGCGAACGGCTTCACCGGCCTCTTCTTTCGCGCCCTGAGCCTGGAAACGACCGCGGTATCTGATGCGAGGCAGGTGAGATGGTATCCCCCGAGACCCTTAACCGCGAGAATCGCCCCCTCGCGGATAAGATGTTGCGCCCGCTCTATCGGATCCCCCGCCACCTCGTCACCGTGCTCATCGATGAGCGAAATGCGCGGTCCGCAGTCGGGACAGGAGATCGGTTCCGCATGAAAACGCCTGTCACAGGGATCCGTGTACTGCGCGCTGCAAAAAGAATCCATCGTGAACTCACTCATGGTCGTCAGCGGCCGGTCGTAGGGAAGATTTTCGATGATGGTGAATCTCGGGCCGCAGTTAGTGCAGTTTATAAACGGGTACCGGTAGCGCCGGTCCTTCGGATCACGCATTTCCCCGAGGCAATCCCGGCAGACAGCCGTATCGACGGGGAAGTGCGTTTCAGTGACTCCCGGTTTCTCGCTCGATTCTATGACAAAATCCTCAGCACCCGTCGGCTCGATGAGGACCGCTTCCAAGTTATCTATTCTCGCGAGCGGGGGCGCCTCACCGACGAGAAGCGTGCCGAACCGGTCTATCGCGCCTCCGGAACCTTCCACCTCGATGACCACCCCCCTCTTTGTGTTCCGCACGAATCCCGCCACTCCCGCCGCTTTCGCAAAACGGTAAACGCTCGGGCGAAAACCCACCCCCTGCACGCGGCCCGTAGCGGTGAGCCGCAGTCGCTGTGGACCATCGAGGAGCTCGATTCCCGATACGATATCTCTCCAATTCATCACGACGCCTTCGAAAACAGCCGAATCAGTGAAACTTAAAAAGAAGATAATCGTGATAACCATTCTTTACCAGCAGAAAGAGAGTCCGTTGAGCGAGCCTGATCGAGGCCGTTTTCTTTTGCTCGATGCAGGTCGAAACCG